>DASYCT010000136.1:0-12077 GCA_036500065.1 Chitinophagaceae bacterium
ATCGGCAATAAACTGATTGTAAAAGATGGTCTGCAGGAAGGTGACAGGATCGTAATCGAAGGGGTGCAGAAACTAAAAGAGGGCGCTAAAGTGCAGTTGCCCAAATCGGACAGCACGGCCATGAAATCAGACAGCACGGCCACGAAATAGGTATATCGGACATAAAGTAAAAGGATCGCAGGATTCAATCGAGGGTAGTTAATTAATTAACAGGAACCAAACATGATCGCAGATACTTTCATACGCAGGCCGGTAACGGCCATAGTAATATCAGTTGTTATTTTACTGGTGGGAGGCATTGCCATTCTCAACCTGCCCATCAGCCAGTACCCGGATATTACACCTCCTACCGTGCAGATCACGGGTAGCTTTACCGGCGCCGATGCGCAAACCGTCGAGCAGACGGTGACCACGCCCATTGAAACGCAGGTGAACGGTACCCCGGGAATGGCTTATATGCAAAGCTCCAGCACCAGCGACGGGCGTTCTACCATCAACGTAAACCTGACGGTGGGCACCAACCCGGATATTGCCGCGCTGGACATTCAAAACCGGGTGGGCATCGCCACGCCGCAATTGCCCGATGATGTAAAGCGTTTGGGGCTTACTACCCGTAAGCGCAACCCGAGCATCCTGATGCTGGTAGCGATGTTTTCACCGAATGGTACGCACAATGTCACGTTTGTCGACAACTATACCAATATATTCGTTCGCGATGCCTTGCTGCGTGTGCCGGGAGTAGGCGATATCTTCACCCGGGCGGATGATTTCAGTATGCGGATATGGTTGCAGACGGATCGCATGGCGCAGCTTGGCCTTGCCGCCAACGATGTCATCAATGCACTGACCGAACAGAATCTCCAGATAGCCGCCGGCTCCGTAGGCGCTTCGCCGCAGGCCAAAGGACAGGCGTTTGAGTACAATGTTTTTACCAACAGCCGCCTGAGTACCGTTTCCGAATTCAACCAGATTGTGGTAAAGGCAAAGCCTGATGGTTCCATTATATACCTGAAGGATGTGGCGAGGGTGGAGTTGGGCAAATTCAGTTATGCCAGCAATTCTTATGTGGATGGCAAAAGAGCTTCTTACCTGCTGGTATACCAGGCGCCGGGAAGCAATGCGCTGGATGTGGCCAAGGGCGTTTACACGGCGATGGACAATCTTAGAAAATCATTTCCCAACGATATTAATTATGTAGTTCCGTTTGAAAGCGTTTCCGTGGTGCAGGTATCCATCAGCGAGGTGGTAAAGACGCTGCTGGAAGCGTTGGGACTGGTAATCCTGGTGGTGTTCCTCTTCCTGCAAAGCTGGAGGGCGACCCTGATCCCGGTGCTGGCTATTCCTGTTTCGATCATCGGAACGTTCGCGGTGTTTATCCCGCTGGGCTTTACGATCAATACACTTACTATGTTCGGCTTTGTGCTGGCCATCGGTATCGTGGTGGATGACGCCATCGTGGTGGTGGAAGCCGTGCAGCATAATATTGATGCGGGCATGACGCCGAAGGACGCCACCAAACACGCCATGCAGGACATATCCGGTCCTGTGGTAGCCATCGCGCTTATCCTGGCGGCGGTGTTCGTACCGGTAGCGTTTATTCCCGGTATCGTGGGACGCCTGTACCAACAGTTTGCCATCACGATTGCCATTTCGGTTTTGTTGTCGGCATTTGTGGCCCTGTCGCTTACACCGGCGCTTTGCTCCCTTCTTTTGAAACCGATGCACCTCGACAAAAAATCAAGAGGTATTAACCGCTTCTTCTTTGTATTCAATGAATGGTTCCACAGGGTAACCTCGAGATATACGCTGGGTGTGCGCAAGACCATCAAGGCGGCTCCTTACGCGCTGGTGATACTGGCCTGCATTTATGTTAGTACCGGCTTTTTGTTTAAAAGCAAGCCCACGGGTTTTATTCCTTTAGAGGATGAAGGACGTTTGTATGTCACGTATGAATTGCCGGAAGCCTCTTCTACCACGCGGAGCCTGGAAGTACTGGACACCATGATGAGCGTATTGAGCAAAACGCCCGGTATCGCTCACTATGCGGCGCTGGGCGGTCTGAACGTAATCACCTTTGCCACCAAATCAAACAGCGGTACGGTGTTCTGCCAGCTCAAGCCCTGGGATGAGCGAAGTGATAAATCACTCCAGCTCAGTAGCCTGATAGGTCTCCTGCAAAAGCGATTTGCCTCCATCCGGGGTGCCAACGTGGTTGTTATTTCACCGCCGGCAATTCCCGGCCTGGGCCAGACAGGCGGTTTCACCTTCGAACTGGAACAGCGGGAAAGCACCGACGATATCAAGCAGTTTGAAACAGTCGTAAATGCGTTTGTGGCGGAAGCCAACAAACACAAGGAGATAAGCCGTGCGTTCTCCTTCTTTACCGCGCGCACGCCGGGCTACCAGGTGGATGTGGACAGGGACCAATGTAAGAAACTGGGCGTATCCATTTCCGATGTCTACAACACCATGCAGACCTACCTGGGTAGTCGGTATGTAAACGACTTTACCATCTATGGGCGCAACTTTCACGTAGTGGCCCAGGCAGATACTACTTACCGCGCCGATATTGGTGATTTGGGTAAATTTTACGTGCGCAACCAGAATGGTGGTTTGCTGCCGCTCAGTACACTGATAAAATACAAGCTGACGGAAAGCGCCCCGCTGATTACGCACTACAACCTGTTCCGGACAGCCGAAATAAACGGTGGCGCCAGCCCGGGCTTCAGTAGCGGGCAGGCCATCCAGGCGTTGCGGGAAACGGCGGATAAAGTATTGCCGGCAGGCTACGGCTACGAGTTTTCCGGCCTGAGCCGTGAAGAAATCAATGCGGGAAGCAGTACCATTATCATCTTCGCGTTGTCTATCGTATTCGTATTCCTGTTCCTGGCCGCCCTTTATGAAAGCTGGTCGGTACCGTTCTCGGTGTTGCTGGCCGTGCCTATCGGGGCCTTTGGTGCGATACTAACACTGAAATTCAAAACCGAACTGGCCAACAGCGTGTACGCCCAGATCGGTTTGATAACGCTTATTGGGCTGGCGGCAAAGAATGCCATCCTGATCGTGGAATTTGCCAAGGAACGGGTAGACAGGGGTATGCAATTGGTGGCGGCTACGCTGGAAGCTGTAAAGCTCCGGTTGCGCCCCATCATCATGACCTCCATGGCATTTATCCTGGGCGTATTGCCACTGGCCTTTGCCACCGGTGCAGGCGCTGTAGCCCGGTCCACGATTGGCTGGACAGTATTGGGTGGTATGCTGGCTGCTACGCTGCTGGCCATATTTATCGTGCCGGTATTGTTTGTAACGATTACCCGCCTGGCGTATGGTAAAAAAGGATTGGAAGAGCTTGGCAAGAGGGCAAAGGAAAATTCGGATGACGGGATGCCGCACATGCCGGTTTAAATAAAAGATTACGAGTTATGAGCTGCGAGTTGGGAATGTTTCCCCGCTTGCAGCTCGTTGCTTTTAGCGCATAACCAACAACTTTCCCCTCCATATATAGTGGAAATACCTGATGTGATACACCTCCCCGGAAAAAAATAAAAATATTTTCCCCCTGCTGCTTATAGTCATTCCATGGGTAGCGTAAAAGTACGCTGCACCGGATTAAAACCAAAAAATACACTTAAAACGGGCTTGCTTATAAGTATGAATATCTATCCTACAGCAGGACAGTAAAATACAAAGTAGAATTCACAGAATGTGATAGTAAGGGCAACTGCTTACCTGCTAAGGGTAACTGGGTAAAATCACGCGATGGACATTGCTGAAATTTCGCAGACCAGCTATTCACAAATGTTAATACCCCATGAAATGCAGCAGGGACAAGGGTTTCGGCGGATCGGCCCTGCCCGGACGAATAACCGTTGTGCCCCATCAATGATTGCGATCAAATACTGTTTCCGACGAAATCTTTTCTCCGGCTATATCGTACATACCAATAGAGCCTGTTAGTAACGGAAATACACGCTATATTAAATTATAAACCAATATGATGCGCGCTACCACAAAGTAGTATTGCAAAAGCGAAGGGGGGTCAGTTAATTTGGTATAGCAATTGCCGTTAGCGTAGGGTAACACCGGCAGGCGGATTTTTATCCCAACACCGAAAAATGTTTCTTATGGATATTGATGCGATACTTTCAAGGTATATAGCAGGAGAGGCCACACCCGATGAAATTCAGTTCCTGCGCAGCCTTTGGCCAGCTTGTCCCGAACTGGAAGAAGCCATGATAGGCTTTGAAGCACAGGCCAATCTCTACCTGGAACAGCAGGAAGAGCTAAGGGTGCAAATGCGTCGCAGGGATGAACTCAGGAGCAGCCTGGGTCTCTAAGCGTCCGGCTCCAAATCCTCCTGCCCACCGGCTCCCTGCCGGAAGGGCCTTTTGTAGCTTCACAGGAGCCCGGTAATTTACCATGTAAAAATAAATGCGTGCTGCCCTGTACTGTACTGGTACACAGCGGTAATGCCGGAAGCCTCGCAGATCTGTTTTACGATCGAAAGCCCCAGCCCGTTGTTGGAACTCTGGTTGTTTTCTTTATAGAAACGCCTGAAAAGCCGTTTTTTGTCCAACGGCTTGCCGGGACCGCTATTGATGACCTGCAATGACTGGCCGGAGAGAGATATTTTAATGACCCCGTTGGGCAGGTTATGCCGGGTGGCATTGCTGAGTATATTGTTGATGAGTATGTCGATCAATTCGGGGCTCGCCACTATATTGGCTTCCTGCAGATCGGCCGATAATTCAATCCGGTTGAATTGCCACAGCTCCTGGAACTGTTGCAGTTTTTCTTCCAGTAGGAAAAGAAGATTGACGCTGGTTTTGTTTTCAAACTGGCGGTTATCGATCCTGGCAACCAGCAGCAGGGCCTGGTTAAGCAGGGAAAGTTTCTTTACCGCTGCGTAGGCTCCCTGCAGCGCTTCCACCTGTTTCCCGGGTATATTGTCTTCCTGTATCAGTAAATCCAGCTTGGAGCGGATAATAGCCAGGGGTGTCTGTATTTCGTGCGAGGCGTTTTCGGTAAACTCCCTGAGTATATTGTAATCTTCCGATACGTTGGCGGTGGCTGCCTTTAGATTGTCGATCATAAAACTGAATTCATCCACCCCGGTTTCGGGGAAGGCAATCGCACCGGGTTGTCCTATCTTAAATTCTCTTACCAGCCGGAGGGATTCATAAAAGGGCCGCCATAGCTTCAGCAGTACATAGCGGTTAATCAGCACCGATACCAGTATTACGAGGAATATGCCGGCGATGGTAATAATCAATATTACCCTTGTCATGTGGCGGGTGCCTTCCAGCGGCATCGTGATTTGTACCTTGTAGCGCTGGCCGCCGGCGGCCAGCGGGAAAACCAGGGTACGGGAAATATGCTCTTTGTTTTGTTCGGGTATAAATTCTTTCGTGGTGCTAAACGATTGCGTAAGGGGAGCATCGCCTGTTTTTTCAAACGATACTTTCTGATCGTCGAAGGAAATGATAGAAGGGATTTGCCCGTGTGCTGCTGTATAATCGGTGATCCTTTTCTGGATGCGCGTCAATCCCAGGTCCAGTTCGTTCTGAAGCGCCCGCCTGATAAGGAAATAGCTGGCGATGCCCGACAGGAAAAACAGGGAGATCATTACGGGCAGGTTGAACCTGTTGTAGCGGCTGGCTAGTTTCATTCGGCGGATTTTGATTCGGAAACACAGAATTTATAACCGATGCCATATACCACTTTTATGTATTCCGGGCAGCCTCCGCTGACCAGTTTTTTGCGCAGGTTTTTGATATGTGCGTAGATGAAATCGTAGGTATCGGTCATATTGGATTCCTCTCCCCATAAATGGTCGGAAATGGATTCCTTGGTCACTACCTTATTTTTATTGCTGATAAAATACAACAGGAGTTCGTATTCCTTTCGGGTAAGCTCTACCGGGCCGTTTTCGGTGCGCACGCTTTTGTCGGCTATGTTTACCATCAGTTTGTCCAGCACCAGCATATTGTTGCCTTCGAACGATCGTCTTCTTACAATGGCATTAATGCGCGAGCTGAGTTCGGCAAGATGAAAGGGTTTGGTAAGATAGTCGTCGGCCCCCAGTTCCAACCCGGTCACCTTATCGTCCAGCGAAATACGGGCGGAAATGATAAGAACACCATCGGGTTTATTGAGCTTTTTAATTTGCTTAAGTATATCGAGCCCGTTTCCGTTAGGCAGGGAGATATCGAGCACGATACAATCGTATGTATTGGAGATGGCTTTCTCCCGGCCCCGGGGAAAATCATGGGCAAAATCACACAGGTAATTATTCTGGCTGAGATAGGACGAAATGCTTTTCGACAAGTCCTGTTCGTCTTCGATAATCAATACTTTCATGCAGTGCGCTTTTAATAGGCGGCCGGCGTCAAAGGTATTTTACGCAGCATTCATTGCGGGAAGACGCAGGGTCCGGCTGCATTAAGTTTCTGTGAACTTTTTGCAGGGGAAGAAATCAAAAAAGCTGCCAATAGCGCCATGAAACACGTTGTTATTGAAGGGAATACGTTTAATGGTGGAAGTGTCTCCCTGTTTTTAGAAGTGTAGATTTGTCCTTTATGGCCTTCCCACTCGTGGATGGGAAAAGATAACCGGGGTCAATATTTTGGCGGGAAACGCCTCTTTTGGGGGCCAGCGGGCCCGGGAAGAAAATAGAACCAATATGTTTTCGTTATGTAAAAGTTAGTCGTTTTCAGCTTAATACCTCTATATCCCAAAAGGCCACCTGTGAAAGTAAAGTTTGCCCATATTTGCCGGTCCTTGTACGAGGATATCGTTTATTCCGGCGTTGACCCAGGCGTTTCCAGGAGCCAGGAGAAGAAGATTATCCGCTTCAATCAATTTATCATCCTTGCGCTACTGGTCAACTGCACTTCCGTCGGGATCTATCTTTACCATAAGCTGTATATCAGCGGTCTCATCAACGTTACCTCGGCTTATTTCTTCCTGTTTGCCTATTATCTTAACTACAGGCGTCAATTGCGCCTTGCCCGTATACTCTCCATCATCAATGTGAACCTTTACATTATCGTCATCAACCATGTCGAAGGATTGAGAGCGGGCGAATACCTTTTTTATTTTCCTTATTTCCTGGTGCTTACGTTCCTGGTGAGTATGCGAAGAAACCTTTGGGAACTCTTGCTGGTATATGCCATTACGATCGGTTCGCTGCTGGTATGTATGCTGGGCAACCCGTTGGTAAATAATATACAGGCAATCACGGACCAGATGTACCTCCGTATTTACAGCGGTAACCTGTTTGCATCGCTGGCGGCGGCGGTGTTTTTCTCTTATGCCATTCTCCGCGTAAACCGCGACAATGAAGTGGAAATACTGCAGGAAAAGAAATTCGGTGATACCATTTTCAATACTTCGCTCGATGGCGTATTCATCATTTTCAGCGATTCCAATATTATAACAAGTTGCAATCACCGGGCGCTGGAATTGTTTGAAGGCAATGGGTTGAAAGAAATAGAAGGAACGCATATCGGGGATTGGTTCAGCGAAGACCATCTTCGTCATTTCAAGCCAATGGAGAAGACTTCGGTTGAGTCTTCGAAGATCTGGCAGGGCGAGCTCACGTTCGTGTCCCGGAAAGGAAGGGAATTCTATGGCTATGTAAGTATCGTGCCCTTTATTTATAAAGAAATCCGTTATACCAAGGTGAGCATCCTCGACATATCGGATGTGAAGATGGCGGAGTTTGAACTGATGAAGGCAAAGGAAAAGGCGGAAGTGGCAGGAAAAACAAAATCGAGATTCCTTTCTAATATGAGCCATGAACTGCGGACGCCTTTAAACGGCATCATCGGCGCTTCGAATTTATTATTGCAGGAGACATGGCTGGAAGCGCAGAAACCCCACCTGGACATTCTTAAGTTTTCATCCGAGCACATGATGATGCTTATCAATGATATACTGGATTACAATAAAATGGAAGCGGGCAAACTGGAACTGGAAGAGACCCCGGTGAATATGAAAGAGCTGCTGGACAATATCGTAGCCCAGTTTACCACGCAGATAACCGACAAGGGACTGCAGTTCCTGGCAGACATCGATAGTGAAATGGACATGGAGGTCATCACCGACCAGACCCGGCTTTGCCAGGTATTGAGCAACCTGCTTTCCAATTCTGTCAAATTCACCAAAGAAGGAAGTATCTGCCTGAGCGTTAAAAAACTTTTCTCTTCCAGCAGCCGGGCCACCATACGATTTACGGTAGCCGACAGCGGCATCGGGATACCCAAAGAAAAACAAAAGGAAATATTTTCCAGTTTCACGCAGGCCGATGTGGATACAACCCGCAAATACGGGGGCACCGGCCTGGGGCTTACCATCAGTAAAGAGCTGGTGAGCCGGTTTAACAGTGAATTGATTGTAGAGAGTACGGTCGGTAAGGGAAGCGTATTTCAATTCACGGTGGAAATGAAGATTAATGAGAACCGTCAATTGTATATCAATACCAACAATGCCAAAGAACTGAAACCGCTGCCCGGCACCCGGGTATTGCTGGCGGAGGACAATGGCATCAATATGTCCATCGCCATTCACTTTTTGAAGAAATGGGAGATAGAGGTGACAGAGGCGGTGAATGGCAGGGCTGCGGTGGAGGAATTTAAGAAAGGAGATTATGACCTGCTGCTGATTGATTTGGAGATGCCCGAGATGGACGGGGCCACCGCGCTAAAAGAAATACGAAAGCTAAACCCCGAAATCCCTGCGCTGGCATTCACCGCAGCGGTGTACGACAATATGCAGGCCGATTTGCTGGAAAAGGGATTTATCGACTTTATCCGCAAGCCTTTCCGGCCGGAAGATTTGCATACGAAGATCAACTTTCATATATCCGGGGAACGGAGAGCCTAAAGGTACATAACCCACCAGGCGTCCCTACGGGACGATAGGTTGGTCGCCCGGTTTCTACCTACCAGACGTCCCTACGGGACGATAGGGCGGGTTATTCATTTTCTCTACCTACCAAACGTCCCTACGGGACGATAGGCTGGTCGCCCGGTTTCTACCCACCAGGCGTCCCTATGGGAGGATAGGGCGGGTTATTCATTTTCTCTACCTACCAAACGTCCCTACGGGACGATAGGCTGGTCGCCCGATTTCTACCCACCAGGCGTCCCTACGGGACGATGGATTAACAAAACCAGTGTCCCCGGCATTTCGTATATACCTGTTATATGCGCTCTCACGGCTTTTATTCCCTTCTTTTATTCTTTCTTGTGCCAACAGTGGTTTTTTCACAGGCCATTGACAATACAGTGTCTTTCAGGAATATTAACAGCGACCATTATGTGCGGGTGAAGTATGAGAATGATTTCTTTACTAAAACGGATCGGGATTACACGCAAGGCATTTACCTGGAATGGGTAAGGCCGGGTTTACATAAATTCCCACTGGCGGCCTTGTTATGGCGGCCCCGTACCGGCTTCATAACATACGGTCTTGCGCTTGAGCACAATGCGTACACCCCCAACCATTATGAATACCCGGGTATCCAGTACGGCGATCGTCCTTTTGCGGGCGTATTGCTGCTTAAAACCTTTCTTATAGCAAAGAACAGTGTACGCGGGGAAAGAATAAGTACCCAGTTAAGCACCGGTATCATCGGCCCTGTGGCAGGTGCGAAGGGTATGCAGGAAGGCATTCACCGGTGGCTGAATGATATTCAGCCGCAGGGCTTGGGCAACCAGGTGCACAATGACCTGGCGCTGAATTACCAGGTAAATTATGAGCGGCAATTGTATTCCGCAGGAACTCATTTTTCGCTGGCCGGTTATGGCAGCGCCCGTGCAGGTACGCTGAGTGATAAGCTGAATACGGGACTGACCACGATGCTGGGAAACTTCTATTCCCCGTTTTCGGACAATAGAGGGGCGGCTTCCCGGAAACTGCACTATTATTTATACGACCAGCTTTCTGTTAACCTGGTGGGATATGACGCCACGTTGCAGGGAGGGGTCTTCAATCATTCAAGTCCTTATACGATTGCGGCAGGCGATATAAACCGGCTGACAGTACAAAACAGGTATGGGATAACGATTGTATTCAAACACCTGTACCTTGAATATTATCAATCCGGCATCACGCAGGAATTTCATACGAGCGTATATCATCGCACGGGAGGTATACAGGCGGGTTTTGGATTTTAATGCCGGATAAAAAAGTCCCCCGGCAATTCCGGGAGACCTTACTTTATATCCTATGCTGCTTTATTTAATTACTTCCACCGGAAGTAGATGCGGACGCATCTTTAGCCGGCATATCTTTCATCGCGGGCGATACCACCACTTTTATGGTGTGGTTTTGATCGACGGATGTATTGTTGTTATAAACAACGCTCACCTTAGTAACACCATTTTGCAGAAGATTTTTTGCAACGGTATTAACCCTGCCGGACTTTAACATCCAGGCGGCTCTTTGCTTCGAAGGCATTCCCTTGCTGGTATAAACATACGAACCTGGTTCTTCCGAATACCTGCGGTGGTGCACCGGGTGGTGTACGGCTACTGAATTGTTTTTAGTCCCGGGGGTTGCCGTAGTCGCAGTGCCGGTAGAGGCTGTCGAGGCAGCAGTCGTACTGCTCGTGGTTGCCGCATGATGAACATAATGATGTTTCTTAACTACATGGGTAGCGTCCATGTCCCTGCCAGGTGAACTCATAGCCATATTGCCGCTCATGCTGCCCTGGCCGGACGATGCTGTATAATCTGTAGCAGGCAAACCATTGTCAACGCTTACATTCATATCGTCATGGCCTTTCACAATACCGGCAATATCGGTCAGGGCCTGCTTGCCTTTGGTCGTTACTACCGTGCTGTGGGGCTTGAAAATATTGTTCTCATCGAGACTAATGTACACGCAATTTTTGTCCTGCTGCAAATCCTGGTCGGCAAAACCTTCCTGTGTGAGTTTGTCTTTTAACTGTTGGGTAAGCTGTGTGGCGGATTCCTGTTGCCGGGTAAAAAAGGCCTGGCAGTTTTCCAGTGATTTTTGTTCGGAAGTGTAACTGCTGTTGCTCTTATCGAGCGATGCCTGCAAATCCGCATTCTTTTGTTGCATCGATTGCACATTCTGGTTTAACGAGGCCACTTTCTGGGCCAGTTGCGCGCTATCGCTTCTCGCCTGCGAGAGGCTGGACTGCGACGCTTTGTATTTTTTACTGGAAACGCAACTGGAAAGCATAAGAACAGAAATACCGGCAATAGCCAGGGACGCACTTATTCTTGTTTTCATAAATCGTGTCATTTAAAGGTTGGAAATTTTTGTTAGCAATGATAATTCTCCGGTAACAGGAATAGGTGGGTACCATGAATACTTTAAAAATCATGCCAATTAAAAAAATGTGATAAACGATAGTGAGAAAAAGTGTAGCGAAATTTCTACAGGACAATTAATGTAGGGGGTGTGCGGGGAGGGTGGGGTTGTCCCGGATGGGAGCGGAGATTGCAGAATAAATACGTATCTGCCGGGTTAAAATACGTATTTGTACGGTTGTTACGCTATTGGGACAAACGTACCTTTCTGTTCATGAATGCTGAAGCATTCAACTGCTGATAAAACCGAATCTATATCCTGATACCGACCCCGGAAATCAACCCTCTGTTCTTTATTTATCCTACACTATCTGTCTTCTGTTAAGTTTGCTCTGGTATAGCTTAAAATCGGTGGCATGGAATCTCCGGTCTTCATAGCTGTATTTCCTTTCCTGCAACGCGAAACGCACCCGCCTTAGCGTGGGTTTACCTTTATGCGTTGTATACGCTCCCTTAGAATCGAAATTATTTAATTAAAGCAAAACGTTCTTTATGCGCACAAATATTAAAATCCTGTTGTTATTGGCAGGCACCGTCATGCTGAATGAAAGCGTGTTCCCCACAAAAAATTACAAGGCGCCTGTAAAAGTGCAGCAAGCCTGTACGGATTATACCTGGTTTGACGACGTGGATATGACAGATCCAACGGGCAGCATCTCCGATATTAATGTTGAAATAAGCCGGCTGCAGGGTATTTTTTCCGGTTACACGTTCAGCAGCCTGCCCGGGGGA
>DASYCT010000137.1:0-37770 GCA_036500065.1 Chitinophagaceae bacterium
CAATATCAAAATACAGGACAAAGAGGGGGTGATCAGCATGACCAATGTGCTGAGGGAAAAGGTAGACGATACTATCCGTCAGCGAATGAAAGGCCCTTCGATGATGCTGGTGAAGGTGAACCACAACAAGCGCTTTTTTCAAACCGACTCTGCCACGGTGCACTACAGGACCTTTGAGCCGGGCTCACCCAACAAGGTATTTGAATTCCTGGCAGGTGTCGATTCCCTGCGCGATTCCCTGACCATAAAGGATGTTACCGATCGCTTCCACAAAGTCCTCGTGAAAGAAAAAATAGAGCTGCCCTTTGTCATAAAAGCAAGTCCCGGCGATACTTCCGGGCGGAGAAGAGAAATGATGCCGATGGACTTTGATGACAACACAGTAAGCGTCGGCTTTACCAAACCGGTGCTCTACCGGCTGGAGTTTCCAGACAGCAACCTGTACCTGCTGAAACGCATCGCACAACCCATTCTTATCTCCGTGCTGCTGCTTGGGGTAACGATACTATCCTTCTTGTTGCTCTACAGGAACCTGCGGCAGCAAAGACGGCTCGCGCAGATCAAAAACGATTTTATCGGCAATATCACCCACGAGCTGAAAACGCCTATCGCCACGGTAAGCGTAGCCGTTGAAGCCCTGCGCAATTTCAATGCACTGGACGACCCGCAGCGCACCGGTGAATACCTCGATATATCGGCCAATGAATTACAGCGTTTAAGCCTGCTGGTGGATAAGGTGCTGAAGCTGTCCATGTTTGAAAACCGCGAGATCGTTTTAAACAAGGAATCCTTCGATATCGTTCAGCTGGCAAAGGAAGTCATGGCTTCCATGAAACTGCAATTTGAAAAACAGCATGCGGTCACAAAAATCGAAACCACCGGCACCAACTTTGCCGTTACGGCCGACCGGCTCCACATGACCAGCGTGCTCTATAACCTGTTGGACAATGCCCTCAAGTACAGCAGCAAAGACCCGCATATCACCGTTCATATCATCGACCGCGAAGAATACCTCGAACTGCGCATCATCGATAACGGAATCGGGATAGCCCGGGAGTATAAAAACAAGGTATTCGAGAAATTCTTCCGGGTACCGAGTGGCAACCGCCACAATATAAAAGGCTATGGACTTGGATTAAGCTATGTGTCGCATATCCTGCAGCGGCATATGGGTTTTATCGAGGTGGAAAGCGAATTGAACAAGGGCAGCGCGTTTATCGTCCGGCTGCCGTTTGAAGAACGATCAGTAGTTCATTACGACAGGGGCCGGTCCATACGCAAACGTATGATTACGATTAAAACGCGGAAACAATGAGCATTAAGATTTTATACGCAGAAGACGAATTATCACTCGGGAAGATCGTAAAAGAAAGCCTGCAAAGCCGGGGCTTTGATGTAACGATGGAAAGCGATGGCGCCAAAGTGCTGTCCCTGTTCAAACAATTAAAACCGGCCGTATGCGTGCTCGACATCATGCTGCCGAATAAAGACGGGTTTGAAATTGCGGAAGAGATTCGCAGGATTGATTCGCAGGTGCCCATTTTATTTCTTACCGCCAAAACCCAGACGGAGGATCTTGTAAAAGGTTTTACGCTCGGGGGCAATGATTACATCCGGAAGCCTTTCAGCATGGAAGAGCTGATTGTGCGCATCGAAAACGTATTACGCAAGGTGCAGAAACCCGCTTCAGCGGCTACCGACCATATACGCGTGGGCAAATACCGGTTTTATACCAACCGCCAGGTACTGGCCGGTGACCGGGAAGAAAAAAAACTCTCCTACCGCGAAAGCGAACTGCTGAAACTGCTCTATGAGAACCGGCATGGTATTATCGATCGGAAAGATATTCTCAATGTGCTCTGGGGAAACGATTCGTTTTTCAATAGCCGCAACCTCGATGTGTATATCACGCGCCTGCGCGTTTGCCTGAAAGAAGATGAAAGCCTGCAGATACTGACGATTAAGGGAGTGGGCTATCGCTTTGTGATGGGCTAAAGCAGTTAGCTTTCCCCGGCAGTAAGTTTAAGATATACCCCGTTGGTCCATCCAAACCCATCCTGGTTTTCATATTCACCCCCGCCTGCCAGCTCATGTGTGTCAACGACATTGTATTTCTCCATCATTTTGCCGGTAGCGGCATATACCTTTTCATTGGTGCCAAGCCAATGCTGTTTTATTTTCCCGGCTAATTCCTTGTGTCCATAATTAATCAATCCTTTATAAGCCATCCATTGAAGCGGCGCCCAACCGTTGGGGGCATCCCATTGCTGCCCGGTTTCATACAATGTAGTGACCAGTCCCCCTGCCTGCAGGAATTTTTCTTCCAGCACTGTTGCGACCCGCTCTGCCTGCGCAGCACCGGCTATCTTAAAAAACAGGGGGTACACGGCAGCCAGTGTGTACAACTCTGATAACTTGCCGGCGACGTGGTTGTAGTCAAAATAAAACCCCCGCGCTTCATCCCAGCAGTATTGATGAATGGCCTGTTTCCTGCGCTGTATCTTTTCCCGGAAAGCAACGATGCCAGCTGTTTCTCTGCGGAGTATAAAAATCCGTAGCAGTGTTTCTTCCAGGTGCAGGAGCAGGCAGTTTAGATCGACGGGAAGCAAATCGGTTGTTTGTATCGTTTGCATCGTTTGTCCATCGGCAAACCACCGGCAACTGAAATCCCAACCGGATTCTGCGGCGGCGCGTATATGGCGGTACACGGTGCCCGGCGCATGGCCCGACTCCGCCGCCAGTTCTACATCTTCCGTATAGGCCTCGGGACGGGGAGTATCATAATCATCCCAGTAACGGTTTAAAACGGCGCCCCCGGGAAGCTGCACAATATGCCTGTGCGCTTTTTCCAGCTCCCCTTCGCCTTCCATCCAGAAAGCATATTCCTTTTCCAGTTGCGGACGGTATTTTAATAATACTTCCTCACCGTCTTCGTTGATCAATAGCTCCACCATCAGCGAGAAAAAAGGAGGCTGCGAGCGACCGAGATAATAGGTCCTGTTGGCGTTGGGAATAAAACCCGTATGGTCGAGCAGCCATGCGAAATTATTCACCATGCTGCGTATGATAGCTGTTTTCCCCGATACCTGCAGCCCGAGCATCGTGAAATAACTGTCCCAGTAATACACTTCCCTGAACCGTCCGCCGGGGACGATATAAGGATACGGCAATGGAATCAGCGTTCCGCCTGCGCCGTTAGAAGGTGGCCGTGTCAAAACATCCCACAGATCATCGAGGTGCTGCGGCAAGGGCTTATTGGCAGAGGTATAACCGGTATCGATTTCCTGCGGAAAGCGGAAATGCTTTTCTACAAAAGACCGGAGATCAAAACCCGGCAGCCCCTTTTCCTTTCCATACTGTTCTACGATGACGGCGGGAGGCCCCACCGGGATGCCGTCAACAAAATGTTTGGAATCGGCAAAGATCTTCTGCGACTGCACGGCGGTATAAAGCGGCGAAAGACATTCAATGAAAAATTTTTCTTCTGCTGGCATGGCTGATACGAATAGTGTTGTGTAAATAAAATCAGTACCCCGTTTTAATGCTGGTTTGCAGGCGCCTGAACAGGGCCAGGAAAACAACCAGTATCGTCATAGGAACCAGCGAAAAGTAAATAGCATTCTGCCCACCGAAATATTGAAAAATATTACCCGTGATAATAGAGCCCAGGGTTCCGCCTGCGGCGGAGAAAAAGATAATAAGCCCGGACATCCATCCATGTTTTGGCTTTGGCAGCGAACTTAATATAACAGAATTGATAGCCGGGTAAATGGGCGCCAGCACAAGGCCTATGATGGGAAATACAAAAGCAATCAACGGTACATCCGCCAGTTTTGTAATGCCGGTTCCCTTATAGCCGGCAAGGAACCGGTCTATGGCCGGCATGGAAAGCAATACAATAATCGCGGCCAGTCCCACGCAACTCAAAAGCACTATCAGCCAGTTTAATCTTTTCAACAGGATACCCGCTAAAAACCTGCCCAGCGCAATCGTGGCGGCCAGGATACTGGCCATCTGTATGCTAAGTGAATTGTTTAACCGCAGTACGTCCTTGTTAAAAGTCGGCAGCCAGCTCATGATGCTTTGTTCGATCAGGACATAGAAAAAAGCGCATACGATAAAAAGAAGCACCAGCGGCGTAAACAGCAGCCGGAACATGCCTCCTACATCCTTCAGCGTGTCGGCAGGCTCATCGTTCTTTGCCGCGGATTCATCCAGCGAAGTACTGATCAATAAAAGAAATGCCAGCAGTGAAATGCCCCCGAGCAGGAAATAAACATTCAGCCAGCTATGGGAGCCCGGGTTGGTTTTATCTATAAAAAGAGGAAATATAAAATAAGCCGCGACGATGCCTACGCCAAAGAACGATTCAATGAAATTCATTAAGCTGATATGCTCGTGCCCGTCCTTTGTGACCAGCCCGATAGAACTGTACACCGACATTTTTATCAATGCAAAGCTGGACCCGACGCACACAAACAACAGCTCAAATGCCAGGAAACTGTCGGTAAAAGGGATAATAAAACAAATAAGACTGATAAAACCCAATGCGATAAGCATGGCCCTTTTATATCCAAGCCGCGTAATAAAAGAAGTGACAAGAAAGGAAACGATGGCAATGCTGAAATCCTTACAGGGTTCCAGTGCGGCGGCGCCCGATTTTGATACCTGGTAAGAGGTTTGTACCTGGAGTATAACAATCCCCACACTGTTTAATAAGATGGCAAAAACAAAATAGTTGAGAAACAGCGATGCTTTAATTCTCCAGGTTTGCATTCGTTAGATTTAGGCGACGAACACTAAGGTAAACGAATTTTTAGTTGCAAGCGTAATTTCGACACTAACAGAACTAACAGTAATGAATGTATTTTCAAGTATATTAATACAGTTGTTACAAATATTAATATAGATGTTGTTGTTTGACGTTTGCTAATGCAAAAACCCCGGAAATGACTCCGGGGTGTACTGATAAATTTATTGATCTTAATAATTGATGACCTGTTCTTCGATCGTTTCAGGGATAGCCCTGGATTCATATTGCTGGTTGCGCAACTGCGGTTCGAACCCGGCTTCCCGGATTGCTTCCTGTATACCTTTGTAGGTAAAGCGATGGGGGGCGCCTGCTGCGCTCACCACGTTCTCCTCGATCATGATGGAGCCGAAGTCATTGGCGCCGGCATGAAGACAGATCTGCGCTACCTGCTTGCCTACCGTCAGCCAGGAAGCCTGTATGTTTTTTACATTCGGCAGCATGATGCGGCTCATGGCGATGGTGCGTATGTATTCTTCAGGAGTAGTCAGGTTGTGTACGCCCCTTATTTTGGCCAACAGGGTATCCACATCCTGGAAGGTCCAGGGGATAAAAGCGATAAAACCCTTGGCGTCTGCCGGTTTCTTAGCCTGCACCGCCCTTATTTTGGCCAGGTGCTCAAAACGTTCCTGCACGGTCTCCACATGGCCGAACATCATGGTGGCAGAGGTCGTCAGCTGCTGCTGGTGGGCTTCTTCCATGATTGCCAGCCATTCATCCGAGCCACATTTTCCCTTGCTTATCAGGCGTCTTACCCGGTCAACCAGTATCTCCGCGCCCGGTCCCGGAAGCGAGTCAAGACCCGATTCTTTCAGGGCGGCCAGTACTTCCCGGTGGGTCGATTTTTCCAGCCGGGTGATATGGGCCACTTCGGGCGGCCCGAGGGCATGGAGCTTGAGCGTCGGGTATAGTTTCTTCAGTTCCCGGAACAGGTTGGTATAAAAGGATAGACCCAGCTCCGGGTGGTGACCCCCCTGGAGCAGTAACTGCTCCCCGCCAAAACGGAACGTCTCGTCAATTTTCCGCTTATAGGTTTCAATATCAGTGATATAGGATTCGGCGTGACCGGGGATGCGGTAGAAATTACAAAACTTGCAATTGGCCACACACACGTTGGTGGTGTTCAGATTGCGGTCAATGATCCAGGTTACTTTGCCCGAGGGCACCTGTTTTTTTCTAAGCTCGTTGGCGATGCTCATCAGCTCGGTCAGCGGCGCCTGTTCAAACAAGAAAACTCCTTCTTCTACAGTCAGGAATTCAAAATTGAGCGCTTTCTGGTATAATTCGGGTAAATGCATACGATTGGCCTGTTGATTCCACTAACAAAAATACTACAGGAATGTTGCACCACGAAAATTCTATAAACGGCGTTGTTTTGCTGCGGATGTTGTCGTATCTTAGATAGATAGCACATTACCACTCAAGTAAAACCAATCGCGGAACCTTGTTACGGAACGATTGCCTTATAATAGCCCTGCTGACTGCACTCCTGGTCTCGCCGGGCCTCCATGCGCAGGAGGAATTCGTTGCGCCGCCCGCCCGGCTCCTCGCTCAATTCCCTTTCCGCCAATTCAGCGGTGGCGTGGTCGTTTTACAAGCCCGGCTGAACAATATAAAAGACACGCTTAACTTTATACTGGACACCGGGAGCGGCGGTATTTCACTGGATTCGGAAACAACAGCCCACTTCAAAATACCCAATGAGCCTACCGATAAAACCATCCGTGGCATTGCCGGCATCCGCAACGTCAATTTCTCCTACAATAATACCCTTTACCTGCCCGGGCTCACGGTCGACAGCCTCAACTTCCACATCAACGATTATGAAATTCTCAGCAGCGTGTATGGCGAGCATGTCGACGGTATCATAGGTTACAGCTTTTTCAGCCGGTACATCGTAAAAATCGATTACGACAGCTCCCGGGTTTATGTGTATTCAAAAGGCCCCATGAAATACCCCCGTGGCGGTTACCTGCTAAAGCCCCAACTGACCAACCTGCTCATACAACCGGCGCGGATAAGAGATACCGGGGAGGAAATGCTGGCCCGTTTCTATTTTGATACCGGCGCCGGGCTCTGCCTCCTGCTCTCGGACGATTTCGTACAGGACAGCGCCGTGCTCAATCCCCGCCGCAAAAGAGTCATCACACAGGTGGAAGGACTGGGCGGAAAAAAAGAAATGCAGCTTACAGTAGTAAAAAACTTCCGGCTGGGACCCTATAAATTCCATAAGGTGCCGGTCTATATCTTTACCGATGAATACAATGTGACCTACTATCCCTACCTCGGCGGCCTTATAGGCAATGACCTGCTGCGCCGGTTCAACGTCATACTGAACTATGATAAAAGGGACGTTTATATCATACCCAACTCGCATTACCGGGACCTGTTTGACTATTCCTACACCGGGTTGAATTTCTACGTGATAGACAACGAAATAGTGATTACGGAAGTAATGAGAAATTCCCCCGCCGAAGAGGCCGGTTTTAAACCCGATGACATCATCATGGCGGTCAACAATAACTTCAGCAAAAACATCCAGGTATATAAAAATATACTGCAAAGCGCCGGGGACAGGATCAAGGTCCTGGTACTCCGTAACGGGCTGCCTGTTTTGATTACCCTCAAAGTGAAAAGTATTTTACGCGGCCGTTAATCCTACACTTAGTAAATTGCAGTCCTTTCAACAGAACGACTTTATGATTCAATACGAGAAATTTACCCTTGGCAATGGCCTGCGTGTGCTGGTGCATGAAGACAATGCTACGCCGATGGCCATAGTCAATATCATGTACGACGCCGGTGCAAGGGACGAAGACCCCAACAAGACAGGCTTCGCCCATTTGTTCGAACACCTGATGTTTGGCGGCAGCATCAACATACCCGATTACGATGAGCCATTGCAAAAGGCCGGCGGGGAAAACAATGCCTATACCACCAACGATGTCACCAATTACCATTGCCAGCTCCCATCCGAAAACCTCGAAACCGCTTTCTGGCTGGAAAGCGATCGCATGCTAAGCCTTGCCTTCAGCGAGAAAAGTCTCGAAGTGCAGCGCAAGGTGGTATGCGAGGAATTCAAAGAACATTATATCAATAAGCCTTACGGGGATGTAGGCTTTAAAATGCGTGAGCTGGCCTATACCGTGCATCCCTATCGCTGGCAGACCATCGGCAAGGAACTAAGCCACATTGAAAATGCGCAGATGGAGGATGTAAAGAAGTTCTTCTTTAAATATTACCGCCCTGTAAATGCCATCCTTGTAGTGGCCGGGAATGTAACGGTGGAACGTGTACGCACGCTGGCGGAAAAATGGTTTGGCGATATTCCTCCCGGCGAAAAATATATCCGCTCCCTGCCCGTCGAGCCAAAACAAACGGCCCCCCGTAAGATGGATATAAGGGCAAAGGTGCCACTGGATGCCTTGTATAAATCCTGGCACATGAGCAACCGCCTTGACGATGGCTATTATGCTGCCGAGCTGATCACGGAAGTATTAAGCGGCGGCGGCTCCTCCCGTTTGTACCAGGGGATGGTAAAAGAACAGCAATTATTCAGCGGTATTGAATGCTACCAGTACGGCTCCATCGATGCGGGAATACTATGCATCGAAGGCAAACTGGTAAAAGGCGTAAAAATGGAAGCGGCGGACAAAGCAATAGAGCTGATACTGGACAAAATGAAAAAGGAGCTGGTGGATGAAAAGGAATTGCAGAAAGTAAAGAATAAAACAGAAGCCGCGCTGGCCTTCGAAGATATGAGCGTCATGAACCGGGCCAACAACCTGGCGTTTTACGAGTTGCTCGGCAATGCCAACCTGATGAACGAAGAGCTGGATAAATACCAGTCCGTTACCGCGGAGGACATCCGCGATTATTCACAGCGGATTTTCGATGTCAACAACAGCAATACTATTTACTATTATGCAGAAAACGAATCATCCGAAGCCTGACACCCACCAGTTGTTTGAGAAACATCCCAAACAGGATTTCCAGGTGGAGCGTATCGCTTTTTTCAGCGATGCCGTTTTTGCTATTGCCATTACGCTGCTGATCATTGACTTTCACCCGCCGCATATTACGAAAGAAAGCACCTACAATGATGTATGGCGCGAGGTGGTGGAGATGAAATACAAACTGGGGGCATTGATAGTGAGTTTCGTATTGATAATCAGCTTTTGGAGACGCCACCATTTTTTATTCAAGCATGTCCATGATTACAACACACGCACCATCATGGCCAATATGTTTATCCTGCTGCCGATTATATTCTTTCCGTTTACCACCAGTTTTTTGTATGAAAGCCTCAATGGCAACGAGACGGCGCTGCTGATCCCCTTTCGCCTGTTCCTTATCAACAATATACTGGCAGGTATACTGATGTATTATTTTTACTGGCTGATAGCAAAGAAATACAAACAACTATCCTACCCCATGACCCGCGAAGAACAGGCTGAGTTCGTAAAGAACCTGTTGCTTTTTTCCGGTACTTTTTTAGTAGTGTTTGCTTTATCGTTCATTTCATTTGGAAAATCCTTATGGGGCCTTCTCCCCATAGCATTATATCGCTTTTATACCAGGCGGTTTAAAAAAAATAAAACGACACCCAATCATCATGTTAAACAGACTGGAGGCTCCGGCCATTAAAGACGCAATAGACTTTGATTTAAAATTAAAGCCCTATAACAAATACACCCTCGACAATGGTATAGACGTGTATGCCATCGATGCGGGCGAGGAGGAAGTATTGCAGGTGGAATGGGTATTTTTTGCCGGCAACTGGTTCGAGGAACAGAATATGGTGGCTGCCACGGTCAACCATCTGTTAAAGAACGGTACTTCCACGAAAAACGCATTTCGTCTCAATGAACATTTTGAGTATTACGGCGCCCATCTCAACCGCGCCTGCTACAACGAGACGGCTACCATTGTGCTTCATTCGCTCAGCAAACACCTGCCTCACCTGTTGCCGGTGGTACAGGAACTGATTATCGACAGCATATTCCCGGAAGAAGAGCTGCAGATATACAAGCAAAACAACAAGCAGCGGCTGGAAGTAAACCTTAAGAAAAGTGAGTTTGTAGCCGGCCGGCTGATTGATGAATATGTATTCGGAATCGATCACCCTTATGGCAAATACAGCACGTTTGAAGGCTATGATGCGCTGAACCGCCCGACCCTGCAGGCATTTTATAAACAATATTACCAACAAGGCAAATGCATCATCTTCACTGCCGGCAAGCTGCCGAAAGACATTATGGAGCAGCTCAACAAAAACTTTGGACAGTTGCCGGTGGGCCAAACGGCCATTTCGGAAAAAAGCCATCTTGTGAAACCCGCTGCTGAAAAAAAATACCGCATCATCAATGATGCCGACGGCGTACAAGGCTCCATTCGCATGGCCCGTCCTTTTCCCAATCGCCATCACCCGGATTTCACCAAAGTAATGGTGCTGAATACCCTGTTCGGAGGCTTTTTCGGTTCCCGGCTGATGGACAATATCCGTGAAGACAAGGGCTATACCTATGGCATTCACAGTTACCTGCAAAACCATGTTCATGAAAGCGCCTGGATGATAAGCACTGAAGCGGGGCGTGATGTATGTGAAGCTACTTTGACGGAAGTCTACAAAGAAATGGAAGATCTGCGCGACGAGCTGGTAGACGACGACGAACTGTTGCTGGTAAAAAACTTTATGCTCGGCTCCGTACTCGGCGATCTCGACGGTCCCTTTCATATCATCGGCCGCTGGAAAACGATTATCCTGAACAACCTTCCGGAAACCTTTTTCTATGATTCCATCCGGACCATCAAAACCGTCTCTGCAGAGGAGTTAAAAGCCCTCTCGAATAAATACCTGCAGCCGGAAGCGTTTTATGAGTTGGTGGTGGTGTAATACGGTGCCTGCGGCACCTGTGATTCAACACGGAGTAAGACAGAGTAAAGGAGGCCACGGAGAGGACGCTCTATGTTGCTTTGTTTATTTTGTTTTAAATCATATGCCCAGTTTTCCGTTAACCCGTCTTCGTATCCCGTCTTTTAGAAGAACGGCATTAAAATTGATTAATAGCCCAAGCTTTCTCCCGGAAAGCTTCAGGTAGGTAACAAGTTGTGCTTCGTGAACCGGGAGAATCTTCTCTATTGATTTTAATTCCAGGATGATTTCATTTTCTACCAATTGATCTACGATAAAATTTTTATCCAGTTGCTTTCCCTTAAAGATAACCGGAACAAGAAATTGCCTTTTTACATTTAATCCTTCATTACTTAACGCTTCGGCCAGGCACACATCATAGACACTCTCCATTAATCCCGGCCCTAATTCTTTATGAACATCAATTGCGCATTTTATAATTCGATCAGTAATAGTATCATATTGTATTTTATAATATAACATAGGTTAAGATTTAGAGGTAATACAATGTAAAGATTTAGACAGAATTCTTCAAAAAAAACAGGAAGGCCATGAGATTTTTCCGGTTTAGCCGTCGAATAAAATTCCTCCGTGCCCTCCTTTCCTCCGTCTTACTCCGTGTTAAAACCCAGGTTTGCGAAGCAAACCGCCATCCCCTCAAGACTAAACTCCTGAAAGCCCTATTCCCGAAATTAATCGTAATTTGACCGCAGTAAAACAACGTATGAACTTCGACAGAAAAGAACAGACCAACGAACAATTACTTGATATATACAAGAGCCTTCTCCTGCCCCGCATGATCGAAGAAAAGATGCTGCTCCTGCTACGGCAGGGACGCATCAGCAAATGGTTCAGCGGTATCGGGCAGGAAGCCATTTCCGTAGGCGCCACGCTGGCATTGCAGCCCGACGAATGGATCATGCCCCTGCACCGCAACCTCGGCGTTTTTACCAGCCGTCGGATGCCCCTGCACAAACTGATCAAACAATGGCAGGGAAGTAAAGACGGTTATAGCAAAGGCCGCGAAAGAAGTTTCCATTTCGGCTCCGCTCCGCATCATATCTGTGGTATGATCTCCCATCTCGGCCCGCAGCTCGCCATAGCAGACGGCGTCGCCCTGGCGCATAAACTGCGGAAAGAAAACAAGCTGTCCCTTGCCTTTAGCGGCGACGGCGGCACCAGCGAAGGTGATTTTCACGAAGCCCTCAATACCGCCGCGGCATGGGACCTGCCCGTTATTTTTATTATTGAAAACAACGGTTACGGCCTTAGTACCCCGGTAAGCGAACAATACCGCTGCAAAGACCTGGTAGATAAAGCAAAAGGCTATGGCATGGAAGGCGTGCAGATTGACGGTAATAATGTATTGGAAGTGTATGACACCGTTAGCGGCGTAAGAGATTATTGCATCCGGGAACAAAAGCCGTATCTCATCGAATGTATGACCTTCCGCATGCGTGGTCACGAAGAAGCCAGCGGCATCAAATACGTACCACCGGCCCTGCTGGAAGAATGGGGAAAAAAGGATCCCGTAAAAAACTACGAAGACTACCTCGTGCTGGAGAAAGTAATCGACTGGCAGGAAGTGGAACAAATAAGAAACGGCTTCAAAGAATACATCGACACGGAATTAAAAACCGGCTTTGATAGCGCGCCCATAGTGGCCGATACAACCGAAGAGTTGGACGATGTGTATGCCAGGAAGCAGGACCTGTGGAGTTCTTCCGTCCACACATCGGGATCGGGCATCCAGGTGATGCATCCCGCCGTAAGACTGTATGATAATTCACAGCCCTCCGCCACCATTGATTCCCCGGTATCCGAACTCCGCTTTATCGATGCCATCAAATCGGCCCTGAAACAATCCATGCAGCAACATCCGAATCTAATCCTTATGGGACAGGATATTGCCGAATACGGCGGGGCGTTTAAAATAACCGAAGGACTGGTCAATGAATTCGGCAAAGAGCGGGTGCGCAATACGCCTCTTTGCGAAAGCGCCATTGTGGGAGCTGCGCTGGGCCTTAGCCTGGAAGGATTCAAAAGCATGATGGAAATGCAGTTTGCTGATTTTGTCACCGCCGGGTTTAACCAGGTAGTGAACAACCTCGCCAAGATACATTACCGCTGGGGCCAGCCTGCGGATGTGGTTATCCGTATGCCTACCGGTGCGGGCGTCGGCGCCGGTCCTTTTCATTCACAAAGCAATGAAGCCTGGTTTGTACACACACCCGGCTTGAAAGTAGTATATCCATCCACTCCCGCAGATGCAAAAGGACTGCTGATTGCCGCTATCAACGATCCAAACCCTGTTCTCTATTTTGAACACAAAGCGCTTTACCGCAGCATCAGCGGACCGGTGCCTGAAGAATATTATGCTATTGAGATCGGAAAGGCAAGACAGGTCAGCATCGGTTCCGATATTTCCATTATCACGTATGGAGTGGGTGTCCACTGGGCTACCGCTTACGCCGACGCACATACCGGAACTTCGTTTGACATACTCGATTTACGCAGCCTGCTTCCGCTGGATTACGATGCTATCCGCGCTTCGGTGTACCGCACTGGCAAAGTGTTGATATTGCACGAAGACACCCTGACCGGCGGTATCGGTGGCGAGCTCGCAGCATGGATAAGCGAACATTGTTTTGAACGGCTGGATGCGCCTGTAATGCGCTGCGCTTCGCTCGATACGCCCGTTCCGTTCAGCATAGAGCTGGAAAACAATTTCCTGGCAAAATCAAGACTGGATGACTGTATCGAAAAACTGCTGAATTATTGATCTGCAGCAAATAACCATGCAGTGCGTAATTTTACGCTTGCAGCTTCATGATTTACGTATTACTTTAGTCCTGTGAAACAAATTTCCCCCTTAAAACACCCTATCGTCGCATTTTAACCCCTAAACCCTTCTTTCATCTTTCGGTTTTTTTTGCCGCCCAGGGACTGGCAACACAATAAAGTTTTACACTTACCGGCTTGCAAAATGGGAATTTAGCGTCTATTTTTAGGCGTACATCCAATTCCTAAACCGATATGAAAAAGCCGATCGTCTGCCTGTTGGTTTTCTGCCCCGCCGTATTATTAGCCACCACTATCTCCATCACTCCCGTTGACAGGAAAAAACCTGGCACTACCCGTATGTCCAGGCAACAGAAACCCAAGCAACCCCAGTCCGCTGCTGCGCTTCCCCGCCGTCAGCAAACTACCCCGGGTAGGCAAACCTTCTGCCAATCAGGACCAAAACCGTTTCGTGTAAACTAATCCAATGATCATGAAAATCAAAAAAAACGTCCTTCTCGTTTTGTTCAGCTTTATGGTGACGGCTGGTTTTTCCCAGCAATTCACCGGCTACAACGTGGACAACTATGCCGGTATCACCGGCGTACTGGATAATCCAGCCTACCTGGCCGCCAGTAAATTCAAGGTGAATGTAAACCTTGCGGCCTTCAATTTCCTGGGTGGTAACAACGCCTACGAATTTGATAAGAAAAAAATATTCAATCTCAACTTCTCCAACTTCACCGAAGGCAATGGTCTGTATAAATCAACCAACACCGATAACAAATACCTGTATGCGAATGCAGATATTGTCGGGCCTTCTTTTATGATAACGACTGGTCCCAAAAGCGGTTTTGGCATCATTACCCGTATGCGGGTCCTTGCCAATGAATACAATCTCAGCAACGGTACGTTCCAGCTGCTCGGCAATTCCAACCCCGCTTTTGAAAGTCTTGACATCCAGGATCAGAATGTGCACCTGAAAACACATGCGTTTGCCGAAGCCGGGATTAGCTACGGCCGTATTATTTTAAACAAGGGCAACCACTTCCTGAAAGCCGGTATTACCGCCAAATATATAATCGGGTTGGGCGCCGGCTATGTGCATTCCAACTCGATGCTGGTGAACCTGGACCCTAGTAAAATGATTAATAAGCTCAACGGGGACCTGGATATGCAATATTCCTCCAACCTCGACAACTTCAATAAAACCAATATTGCTGATATTATCAATGGCAGGAGCAACAACAGCGGATGGGGCTTTGATATAGGCTTCCAGTACGAATGGCGACCCGGTAAGAACACGGATGCTAAAGACTGGCTGCTCTTTGATCAAACGCCTTATAAACTACGGGTCAGCGTATCCGGTACCGATATAGGTATGGTAAAATACAGCAACTCGCTGAACGGCCAGAGTTACCTGATCAATGGTACCGGTCACCCCAGCACCGACCTCGCCAAGGCCGATAATGAAACCTACGATCAATATTTCTCGCGCCTACAGACGGAAGCTATCCTGGTTCCCATCGCGCCCAAGAATAATTTGCAGGTAAGCCTGCCCACGGCGGTTCGCTTCAACGTGGACTACCATGTATTTAAACGTGTTTTTATCAATGCCAGCGGCATATTCGATATGATTGGGCAAACGTCTATCAGTGCCAATTATGTCACTTCCTTTGCCCTGACGCCCCGTTTCGAGAAGAAATGGTTCAGCATTTATGCACCCGTATCCTACAACCTGCAAAAGCAGCTCAATATGGGTGCCGGCTTCCGTCTCGGACCCCTGTTTGCCGGTTCGGGTTCCATTCTCTCCAACTATTTTGGTAAAAAGAATATTACCGGCACCGATTTCCACATAGGCCTGTCCGTACCTATCTTCCAGGGCGGTGTGTTTAAAAAGAAAAAGAAGGAAGAACAAAAAGAAGAAACAAAAGAAGCAATAAAAAAAGAAGTACAGGATTCCATTAAGAAGGACGACCTGGTGAAAGACAGGGATCACGACGGTGTGACGGACGACAAAGACGAATGCCCCGATGTTCCCGGCGTGGTAGCCCTCAATGGCTGTCCCGACAAGGACGGCGACGGCATAGCCGACAAGGACGATAAGTGTCCCGACACAGCAGGCGTAGCCAAATACGGCGGCTGCCCGGTACCCGACACCGATCACGATGGTGTGAACGATGACGACGATAAATGCCCGTTGGTAAAAGGCGTAGGCGACAACCATGGTTGCCCGCCCATTAAGAAATCAACGGTAACCAAAGTAAGCAACGCTGCCAAAAAGATATACTTTGTAACCGGTAAGACAGACCTGCAAAAACAATCTTTTGGCAAGCTCAACGAATTGGCGAAGATCCTGAAAGCGGATACTTCCCTGCGCCTGACGGTGGAGGGCTATAGCGACAATATCGGTACGGAGGAAAGAAAGGCCATGTTCGCCGAAGGCCGCGCCAATGCAGTAAAAGATTACCTCGTACAGAAAGGCGTCAGCCCCGACCACATTATAGCCACAGGGCTCAGTGATACGAACCCCATCGCCGATAATAATACCTTTACCGGCCGTAGCAAAAACAGGAGGGTGGAAATGCACCTGACCAACTGGTAACAATATAACCCAGCGGTTTGTCAATATCAGTAAGGCGGAGTGAAAGCTCCGCCTTTTTGTTGGGTGGCCCTGGCCCGTAATGGAACACCCATTGTATCAAAGGCGGACAGTAGAAACCGGGAACAAGGATTAAATTAGCTGATTAATAGCCATTTAGCTATCTGGCATTTTCTTGGCTGATTTCTATCGTCTAAAAGCTCCCGGTATGCTGAAAAATTATTTCCTGGCCGCCCTGCGTCATCTTCGCACCAACAAAGCGTATAGCTTTCTCAATGTTATAGGCCTGGCTATCGGTATGGCCTGCGCCGCCCTGATCTTTTTGTGGGTGGAAAATGAATTGAATTTCGATAATGTCAACACGAAAAAAGACAGGCTGTATTATGTACTTGTAAACGAGAAATACGATGTAGGGATAGTCACCCATGCCTCAACGCCCGGGCTCATGGCGCCCGTTATGCAAAAGGACATTCCCGGCATTGCCAGTACCTGCCGGGTCTCGGAAGACGATGCTTCGGTTTTGTTCAGCATAGGCGATAAGTCACTGTATGCCTCGGGCCGCTATGCAGAACCCTCCGTGTTCAGCATGTTTACGCTGCCATTTGTACAGGGCAATGCAAAAGCTGCTTTTTCGCAACTGTATTCCCTTGTTGTCACACAAAAAACAGCCCGCAAGTTTTTCGGTGACGATAAAAACGTGTTGGGTAAAACCGTACGTGTAAACAATAAACAGGACTATGTTATCACAGGCGTATTAAAAGACCTGCCGGAAAATACTTCCTTACGGTTTGAATGGCTGGCCCCTTTTGAGATATGGTACAAGCAAAGCCCCTGGGCCTATAAATGGGAAAACAATTGCCTTAGTACCTATGTGGAACTGGAACCAGGCGTCAACCCGGCAACGGTCAATAAACAATTGTATAACTATGTTCAACAACATGCGCCGTCTTCCATTGGTCATGTTTTCCTTTTTAATATGAACGACTGGCACCTGCGCTGGGCTTTCGATAATGGCAAACAAACGGGCGGCGGCAGGATAGAATACGTGCACCTGTTTTCCATCATTGCCTGGATCATTCTTATCATTGCCTGTATCAACTTCATGAACCTGGCCACGGCGCGCAGTGAAAAACGGGCCCGTGAAGTAGGTGTGCGGAAAGTATTAGGTGCCGGGAAAAGAGGGCTGGTGGTGCAGTTTATCGGCGAAGCGCTTATAATGGCGACTTTGTCCGCTGTTTGCGCACTGTTCATTATATCGCTCGCCCTGCCTGCGTTTAATATCCTGGTGCAGGAAAACCTTTCACTGGGTTTAACTAACCCGTTCCATATACTGGCGTTGTTGTCGATCATCGTGATTTGCGGGCTGGTGGCCGGCAGTTATCCTTCATTATACCTGTCGTCGTTCAATCCCGTATTCGTTTTAAAAGGCCTTAAACTAAAAAGCGGCAGTGCAGCGGGAATAAGAAAAGGATTAGTCGTCGCACAGTTTACTATTTCACTGGTATTGATCATCGCAACAATTATCATTTACCAGCAGATACAACACGTAAAAAGCAGGAATCTCGGGTTTGACAAAGACAACCTGCTGGAAGTGGACCTTCGGGGAAATATGGGAAAGAATTTCTCCTTTATCCGGCAGGACCTGTTGAATACCGGTGTGGTTGAGAACGCGGCCTTATCGGATCATCCTACCCTGTATGGCGGGAATAACACAAACAGTCTTAACTGGGCAGGCAAAGCCCCCGGCAGTAAAGTCCTTATTTCCGGCAGGAGCGTGACCCCCGGATTTTTTGCCGTCTCGGGTATGCATATACTGGAAGGAAGAGATTTGCAGGAAAGCGATACCATCCACTCCAATGGATCGCAGAAGAATATTAGTACCGTCATTACGGCCTCGCTGGCAAAGATGATGGGAAATGAAAGCGCTATCGGTAAATCATTGTACAATGAAGGCGACTCCTCGACAAGAGCTGTCGTTGTTGGCGTGGTCAACGATTATGTGTACGGCAATATGTACGATAAACCCGACCCTGTCTTGTTCACGGTCATACCGTCGGAAGATGCCAACGTAATGTATGTACGCGTCAAACCTCGAGACGGTATGGAACAGGTACTGGCAAAAATGGAGGCGGTGATTAAAAAAGATAACCCCGCCTACCCTTTTGGCTACCGGTTTGTCGACGATCAGTTCAACCAGTTATTTATAAACGAGGCGCTGATAAGTAAATTATCGCGTGTGTTTGCCGCGCTTGCCATTCTTATTTCCTGCCTTGGCCTGTTTGGCCTGGCAGCCTATACAGCAGAGCGCAGGACAAAAGAAATCGGCATACGCAAAGTGCTCGGCGCCAGTGTACCGGGCATAGCGGGATTGCTATCAAAAGAATTTGTACAAATGATGTTGCTCTCCTGCCTTATCGCATTCCCGGTCGCCTGGTGGGCCATGAGCCGCTGGCTGCAAGGGTATGCTTATCGTATAACAATAAACGCCTGGGTATTCCTGCTGGCAGGCGTGTCGGCGATGCTTATAGCAGTCATTACCATCAGCTTCCAGTCGGTAAAAGCAGCCCTTGCCAACCCGGTAAAGAGTTTGCGTTCGGAATAACGGCCCTCTCTATTTTATTGTCTTAATATTTGCAAATCAATTGCTTACGCACCACATACCTGCCTATATATGGCAGGACTCCCCTGTTTTAATATATCTGCAAGAAAAATAATAAGTAAATTGGTTTTTGAGATAACCCCATAATCAAAGCTCTCTGCTATGGTGCGCATTGAAATCGAATTGCTGGGCGAAAAAACCCAGGAAGATATTTATGACCTGCGTAATTACCTGCGCGAACAAATGCCCGGCGCAGACTTTGTGCTGAAAGAACAACCGGCATTACCCGGACAGATGGGCGGTCTTATAGAACCCATTATAAATGGTTTGTTACACGCCAGTTCAGCGATCGTATTTGAAGAGATATACCATAACCTGTTAAAACCCTTGTACAATGGATGGCTGAAAGCGAGGAAACAGGCCAGCTCCGAACTCCAGGTAATGTCGTCGATAACGAACGAGGGAGAGAAAGTTCATTTCGTAGAAGACAGCAGCGGCAGGACCGAAATATATAATTTTAAATACGCCATCGATACCGATAAGACATTTGTATTGCTGATCGGGTCCGGCAAATTCAGCAACGATTTTAATCCCATTCCCCCCGTAAAAGGCAATCTCGAGGATTTCTATAAACTATTGACCGATAAAAGACATATCGGCATACCCCGCGAAAACATCGTAGTTTCCTTCAACGAAACACATGTAGAGATTCAAAAGCAACTGCTACAGGCGGCGCGGCGACAGGATGTACAGACCCTGCTTATTTATTTCGCCGGCCACGGCCATCGCAGCGATGTAAAAAAACTCTCTCTTATTGCCAGCGACACCGAGAAGATAGGCGATGAAGTCATCGGGGGTATCGACTTCGATTTTATCAGCAGCCGGGTATTGAAAAATTCGGTCGCCAAACAAAAGATACTCATTCTCGATACCTGCCACAGTGGTATAGCCACCCAGGGCAGCGATGATCTTACCGCTAATTTTGATGTAAAAGGAAGTTATATTCTTACTTCTTCGCCCGGCGACGATGTATCCTATTTTCAGAAAGACGCCCGCCACACCTATTTTACCGATGCCCTGCTGGAAATATTGCAGAACGGTATCGACAGCAGCAACGACATGCTGGCGCTCGAAGACCTGTATGATTATACCAAAGAGATATTGACAGAAAAGAAATTCCCGCAGCCCAATGCAAAAAGCGAATTGAATATCCCTCCCTCCGGTTTTTTTATTGCCCGAAACCCCTCTTTCTCCGGCGATAAATTAAAATGGAAGGCTTATAATCTTTTCCGCGACGGCAAACTGGAAGACGCCCTGGATGAGTTTCGCTTATTGCTGAAGCGGTTTCCCGCCGATGAAGAGTTGCGCAGGCAGTTCGAAGCATGTGAGGCGGAATTGTCCTTTTCCCGGCTCGTGCACGAAGCCAATGCCCTGTTTTACGGGCAAAAGAATTATCAGAAAGCCGTCGTGCTGTATCGCAAGGCCTACCAGTTGAAAAAGGATGCGATGGTCATGGAAAAAATACGGCAATGTGAGCGGCAGCCGGGCGACCAGCCGGTGGTAATTCCCGTTCCCGCGGTGAAGGACAGCGCCAGCTTTAAAGCCTTTCAGAAAGCACAGGATAGAAAGGCGCTTTATACGGCCTGCCAGTATCTGAAGAAACTGCAACAGGAATTTCCCGGCGACAGCTATGTAAATGAAGAACTGCACTCACTGGAAAATAAATTACAGGAAATGACCGATGGAAGAAAAGATGAACGCCTTACAGCGTATTATGCTTTTCTCGACAACGGCAAACTGGAACAGGCGCAAACGGAGTTGAAAACACAGCTGACGAATGACCCCGAATACCCGGTATTCCTGCAACTGCAGAAATTGTTGCAGTGGCGTATAAAGGAAGAGGCAGACAAAGAGAAAGAGGAAAAAAAGCCCCTGTTGTATCGCCTGTTTCAAACATTCGGCACCCGCTGGAAAGCCATCGTACTGCTGTTGCTGGCAGGCGTGATCGCCACGGTGATCATATATTATGTAAAAGGAGAAAAAGAAAGTAAGACCAGCTTATCCGAACTAAAAGAGATGCTGACCGTAAACGCCGATAAAGCAATTGCACTGCTGGAAGAAAGAGGCAAAGACAACGATTCCGCAAAATTGATATTGGGCGATTACTACCAGGAGCGGCACAATTACAACCTGGCGTTTTCGCAATACGACAAGGCGGCGCTCCCAATGGCAAAAAGCAATATCGCCAAAATGTATTACTACGGCAAATTGGGTAATTCCCCCGATACAGCGAGGGCGAAGACGTATTTCAAAAAAGCACTGCTGCTTGGCATAGATACAGCCGCCGACCTGTACATTGGTTTTATGGAATTGCGTAAATGCGGGGCGACTAATGCAGGGCTTACCGGTTCCAACCCGGGTTGGCAGGAAGCGATGGAGAAATTCAAAGAAGGATATGCCAATGGGAATATGGATTGTAAATTCAGGTTAGGCGATATGAATTTCAAGATGGGTGATTCATTGTACCAGGCCAGCCAGTTCGATAATGCTTACAGCTTTCTTACCGCATCCGCGGGGTATGACAATTCAAAAGCGATGGATGATTTGGGCGGGATGTTTGGAGACTCTACCTGGCGGAGAAGCAGCAACGATTCTTCCGAAGCATGGTACAAGCGCGGCGCAGCTCTCAATAATGCCGAATGCCTGAATGAATATGCCCGATTTTTTATGGGCAGGGTGAAAGGTGACCAGGGACTGGCCAATTACGATACAGCGTACCATTTATTGATCCGCGCAAAAAACATTGACGGTACCATCGGCCCCGTATATACCAACCTCGGTATTGTGTTTGATAATGGCGGCGTTGAGATTTCACGTAGCGACGATAGCGCCGTTTATTATTACCGGAAAGCTGCCGCCAGGGGGCGGCGGATAGCAAAAGACTGGCTTAAAAAGAAGAATCTGCCCGAATAAATTATCTCTGCCAATCAATAGGATCATTCTTCTCACGGTCCTTACGGTGTGTAAAAATTACCCTGTCATGATTCCCGGGGCATTCTTTTTGCAGGGGACCCCGTTTGCGACGAAAGGCTAAATAAAGAGAGTACTATGACAATCCTGCTCAATTCCCGCAGAGAAATACCTGCTAATTTTTCGGCCTGAAATAAGACTGCTCACAAACTTAATTAATCACCGGGCATTACCGTCAGGCAGACGGCCCGGCTTAACGACTGTTATATGAAAAAATGCAAATGCTTTCTTGCCGTGGTGCTGCTGTTGGCGCTCTACCTGGCGCCTTCTTCCCTGCAGGCGCAGACGATCACGATCACCGGGGTTATTTCAAACGAGAAGGGAGAAGCCTTACAGGGAGTCACGGTCTCGCTAAAAGGAAACTCTACTACCGTACTCACCGATGTATATGGTAAATACAATATCAAGGCCCCGTCCGGTGGAACCTTATCGGTGTCGAGTATCGGCTATGCCGATATGGAAGAGAAGATCGGCGGCCGAACGGCAATTAATTTTACACTAAAGGAGAAAGTAGCCGAACTGAATGATGTGGTAGTGGTGGGATACGGCACACAAAAGAAAGCCGATCTTACCGGGGCCATCGTCACGGTATCGGGTTCCGAGCTGACAAAACGCGTGGCCACCAATCCTACCCAGTTATTGCAGGGTAAACTCCCCGGTTTATCACTGGTACAGGGTTCGGGTGAAGCGGGCAACGAGGGGTATGTGTTGCGCGTAAGAGGACAGGGCACCTACAGCGGGGCGGGGATTGATCCCCTTGTCATCGTGGATGGTCTGCCCGGAAGCCTTAACAATCTTGATCCGCAAAACATCGAGTCGGTCACCCTGCTGAAAGATGCCGCTTCCGCAGCCATTTACGGCACGCGGGGAGCCAACGGGGTTATCCTCGTTACGACCAAGCAGGGCTCTAATGGTAAAATGCAGCTTAGCTACGATTACAATATTGGTTTTACCCGGGCTACCGCCTTACCCAAAAACCTCATTTATAATTCGGCGGAATATATGACCCTGTACGATACCGCAGCCGCCCATTCCGGTGTGGGCGCGGTGTTCTCACAGGCACAGATAAGTGCTTATGCAAATGCAACGGACCACAACCTATACCCTAATTTCAACTGGCTGAACGCCATCATGCGCGATGTGGACGTACAAACCCATCACCTCGGTCTCTCCGGCGGCAAAAACGGTACTACCTATAACGTAGGGCTCGGCTATGTAGATCAACCCGATGTAATGCTCGGTTTTTCTTTTAAGAAATACAACCTGCAGTTCAACCTTACTTCAAAGGTCAACGACAATGTGTCTTTTGGTACCAGCCTCACCTTCAATTACAGCAAAAGACTGTATGCTTCGAGAGGAAGCCAGGACCAGTTTTTGTCTACGCTCTCGCAGGAACCCATGTACAGGCCGCAGCTCCCCGATGGAAGCGGCCGCTATGTAAATTCTGTATACCCCCTTGTAATAGGCCCCAACAAAAACTCGGTCGCCATTGCCCAGAATGCATCGGTGAGCGACAACGATTATTATATGCAGAGCAGTCTTTACGTAACCGTAAAATTGCTCAAAGGGCTTGAATGGAAAACAAGCGGCGGCTTCAATTTCGATTTCCTGAAGCGATACGATTTCAAACCGGTGATAAATCAATACAACTGGTTTGCCGGCCCGAACGATCCCCCCGAACGCACACTGGATGTAAACGGGCAGGGCCTGACCGTCACCGACAACAACAGTATTTACCCGGTAGGTTATTCACAGCTCACGTACACAAAATCATTCGGCGGCCATAGTTTCAAATTATTAGGTGGCACGCAGGCGGAATACAATAAATCGCAATCCCTGTCGGGTGCGCGCAACACACCCTATTCTTCCAATACAACGCGGGAACTGAATGCCGGTCCCGCCGGTTCACAGGTAGCCAACGGTACCTCGTCCGAATGGTCACTGGAATCGTTTTACGGGAGGCTCAACTACAGTTTCGAAGAAAAGTACCTGTTGGAAGCCAATGCCCGTTACGATGCCTCTTCCCGTTTCCCGTCAGGCAATAAATGGGGATTGTTCCCTTCCGTGTCCGCAGGATGGGTGTTGACAAAAGAAAAGTTCCTCGATCATATCTCCTGGCTAAACAACCTGAAGCTGCGCAGCTCCTTTGGTATATTGGGCAACCAGAGCATCGGCAATTATCCTTACCAGGCCGTGTACAATGCACAAACGATCTACAATACCGGCAGTCCCTATGCCTATTCCTATAATGGCTCCTCCGCCAGCCCGGGTGTTGCGCAAAACGGTCTCACGGATGCGGACATAAGATGGGAAACTACCAAGGTCTTTGACATTGGTACGGACATCACCCTGTTCAAAGGGTTGTCGCTGAGCTTCGACTGGTATAATAAACTGACCTATGATATTCTCGGCTCGGTAGCCATTCCCCAGTATATAGGTCTTAACAACCCCACCATCAACAAGGGCAAAATGAAGAACACGGGTATCGAAGCAACCGTCCAATATTCCGGTAGCATCGGGCAGGTGGCATACAGCGTGGGGGGCAATGTCGAAGCCAATAAAAACACGCTGGTAAAATATGGCCCACCCTCTATCAGCACCAACGGGACCATCAACGAAGAAGGCCAGCCCTATGGGAGTTTTTACCTCTACCAGTTTGCCGGCATATTCCAGTCGGCCGACGAGATCAGCAAGGCGCCCAAACAACAATTCAATCCTCAGCCCGGCTATATGCGATTCAAGGATGTGGACGGGAATAATACCATCGATGCCAACGATAGGGTAGTCGTTCCCGGTATTTACCCCAAACTCGATTATTCCTTTAATGCCAGCGCCAGCTGGAAGAATTTCGACCTTAGCATTTTCCTCTATGGCTCTTACGGACAGAAACAACTGGTGAACGGATGGGGCATACAACCTTTTGACCAGGGTTCCGAACCCACCACGGACTGGCTCAATGCCTGGACGCCGGCCAACCACAGCACAACGATGCCTTTATTGTATTTAACGACAGGATCGGGTGCCAATAATGCCAGCAGCAATGCCAGCACCCTGTCTACCTATTACCTGGAAAACGCTTCTTTCCTGCGGATCAAGAATATCCAGTTTGGTTATAACCTGCCCGGGAAGTGGGCGAAACGCGTGGCTATGAGCAGCCTGCGGTTATACTTTGCCGGCGATAACCTGGTGACCTTTACCAAATTCCCGGGTCTTGACCCTGAAAGAGTGGCCAGCAATACACGGTTTGTAGTGCATCCCCAGGACCAGGTATATTCTTTTGGTATAAAAGCAGTTTTTTAATCACACTCAATGTTGTAAAAAATGAAACGCACAATAATCGTAAAATATATTCTTCTTCCCTTGCTCTCCCTTGCCGGGCTATGCGCGTGCAATAAAAGCTTTTTGGACAGGAACCCGCCCGACCAGCTTGCCGCCGGCACTTTCTGGAAAACCCAGGGTGATGCCGACCTCGCGCTGACGGGCATTTACGGCTATCTCGTGCAGGGATATAATTATACCAGCTCGACCAATACCGGCCAGGGCTGGGGCTCCGGCACCATCTATTGGGAAACGCTGTCGGATAATGCTTACAGCGGCGCCTTCTCGCCCACGGCCACCGGTTCTATTGAATCCACTAACGGAAATGTTCAATCGGATGCCTGGTTAACACCCTACCGCGCTATCGAAGCCTGCAATACATTCCTCGCCAATATCGGCCGGATACCGTTAGATGCCAAAACGATGAACAAGTATATAGGCGAAGCGAGGTTCATACGCGCCTATTATTATTTTATTCTTACACAGATCTATGGCGATGTTGTATTGGCGTTGAAACCGTTGGGAAAAGATTCATCCGACTACCAGTTGCCAAGAACGGCAAAAGCCATTGTGACGGATACAATTTTAAATGATCTCAATTTTGCAATCGCCAACCTGCCGGATACTATTTATTCCGGGCATGCCGTAAAAGCTACCGCCCAGGGCTACCTGGCAAAGGTGCTGATGGCCAACCAGCGCTGGCAGGAAGCTGCTGCTGCGGCATTGGCTATCATGAACGGCCACAAATTCAGCCTGTATAACGGCGGCTACCGCGGCCTGTTCTTAAAGTCAGGCCCCACGGGAGGACAGACCAACAACCCTGAAATTATGTTCTCCGGGCGCTACTCTATCCCGGCAGAATTCAGCCCGGCGGATTATTTATCGACGTATAGCGCCAGTTTCCAACCATTGCCTAACCTCGTGAATGATTATGAATGTACGGATGGCCTGCCTATCACTTCTTCTCCGTTGTACAATGCCGCCACTCCTTACAATAACCGCGACCCCCGTTTGCTGGCAACCGTACTAACACCGAATGTATTATACAAAGGAGGCATTGTTTTCCTGCCGACCCAGGCAGGCTCGGCATCCGGCTTTCTTAATAAAAAAGGGGTTGATTCTACCCGTGCTACCGTGATAGGCACACAAAGCGACCAGGATTGGGTCTACCTGCGCTATGCCGAAATTCTTTTGATCTATGCAGAAGCGCAAAACGAGGCCGCGGGCCCCGACGCAACGGTATACAATGCCGTAAATGCCATCCGCCAGCGGCCGGGTGTAAACATGCCCGCATTGCCGACGGGTCTTTCACAGGATTCCATGCGCACGCGGATACGCCATGAAAGAAGGATTGAGCTTGCCATGGAAGGCCAGCGGTATTTCGATCTGAAAAGATGGAAACTGGACAGGACTATCCTTCCCACTATTCATGATCCGGGCACTACCCCCATCAACGGGCCCCTCCGCACGTTTCCTTTACGGGACACCCTGTGGCCGGTACCGCAGGCAGAATTGGACATAGCCCGGAGCTATAGTAATTCAGCCTTTTTACAAACACCGGGATATAATTAGGATTCGATTTCCTATTGAACAGGAAAATGTCGACTTGAAAAGACAGATTTAAACCAATTCTGTCGATTTGAAAAGACATTTTTGTAGTATACGATAGCCTTATATCCCGGTACACCCTATGTCGTTTACTTAAGGAACTAACTAAAGGTCATTCCTCGTCCCATCGGGACGTCTGGTGGGTAGAAAACGAATAACCCCACTATCGTCCCATCGGGACGTCTCGTGGGTTATATACCAAACGTCCCTACGGGACGAAGAATCATTATCCATAATGGAGCTACCTACCAGACGTCCCGATGGGACGGGATAACCGGTCTTTTAAATAAATGACATGGGGTAAAACCCTTAATTTCACCGGCGTAAATACCTACTTATTATTACAACGATTGTTTGTGAAACGCAGAACATTTATTCAACACACAGGCCTGGCAGGCGCCGGCCTTCTATTGAGCAATACAAAAGGATGGGCGGCCACCGCCGATTTCCCGGTGGTGCGCACCCCGGCCGGTAAAAGAAATTTCACCAGCGAGGCGGTAGAGAATGCCATCCGCGAGTTCAAGGCCAACACAAAACAACCTGAACTGGGGTGGCTGTTCGAGAACTGCTTTCCCAACACCCTTGATACCACCGTTTTTTATTCCACGAAGGAAGGGCGGCCCGATACCTACGTGATAACCGGTGATATCGACGCCATGTGGCTGCGCGACAGCAGCGCACAGGTGTGGCCCTACCTGCAGTTCATAAAAGAAGATGCGCATCTCCGGCAACTGGTGGAGGGTGTTATCAACCACCAGGTGGGCTGCGTGCTCAAAGACCCCTATGCCAATGCTTTTTACAACGATCCCAATAAGGAAAGCGAATGGAAAAGCGATCTCACGAGGATGCAACCCGGCGTTCATGAACGCAAATGGGAAATCGATTCCCTGTGTTATCCTATCCGGCTGGCCTGGCACTACTGGAAGATAACCGGCGATACCCATCCCTTCGACCAGCGCTGGAAACAGGCTATCCAGCTTACCCTGCAGACGTTCCGGGAACAGCAGCGTAAAAACGACGATGGCCCCTATTCCTTCCAGCGTACAACCGAAAAAGCAACCGATACGGTGCCCATGCATGGCTACGGCTATCCCGTCAATCCCGTTGGCCTGGTTTGCTCCGCCTTCCGCCCGAGTGATGACGCCACCGTCTTTTCTTTCCTTATTCCATCCAATTTCTTTGCGGTGCTTAGCCTGCGGCAGGCAGCCGAAATGAGTAAACAAATAGCCGGCGACGAGGCCCTGGAAAAAGACCTGTTGAAGCTGGCATCGGAAGTGGAAGCTGCCCTTAAGCAATATGCTATTGTAAACCATGCGGCTTACGGGCCGGTATATGCGTATGAAATAAATGGCTTTGGCAGCTATAACCTGATGGACGATGCCAATGTGCCGAGCCTGCTTTCCCTTCCCTATCTCGGTGCACTGAAAGCAACCGACCCCGTTTACAAGAACACCCGGGCCATGCTGCTGTCGGCCAGCAATCCCTTCTTTTATAAAGGCGCTGCCGCCGAAGGCATCGGCGGTCCCCATGTTGGCAAGGATATGATTTGGCCCCTCGGCATTATCGTGCGGGCGCTGACAAGCAATAACGACGCGGAAATAAAATCCTGTATCGACAGCCTGCGGAAGACACATGCAGGCACCGGTTTCATGCACGAATCCTTTCACAAAGACGATGCGGCTAAATTCAGCCGCAAATGGTTTGCCTGGGCCAATACTATTTTCGGGGAGCTGCTGTGGAAAACCTTTAAAGAGAAACCGCAACTGCTGGTATAATTACGAAGTATTCATTTATTGGTAGCGTTGATCCGCTTAAAGAACCCGCCCCGGTATAACTTCCCAAGCGGCATAGTCGCTTTTCCAACCTCTATGGACTCACGCTTTATACAGGTTATCTTATCGATAAACACGATAAATGATTTGTGTATCCGTATATATTTACTGTCCGGCAGCTTTTCCTCAATAGCTTTCATACTCATCCGGGTGAGCAAGGGGTGAGTCGTACCGGTTAAATGTATCTTGATATAGTTCTTCCATCCCTCTATATGTGTAACCTGGTCAATGTCCACTTTTACCATCGCATGGTCTGAATGGATAAAAAAATAACCCGGTTCGCTATCCTTTCCTGCCAATGCAAGGTTATGCCAGGCCAGCGCCTTATTGGCCGAACGCAGAAAACGCTCAAAAGAAACCGGTTTGATAAGATAATCGAGTACGTCCAGCTCGAACCCATCCAGCGCATATTTTTTATAGGCCGTTATGAATATGACCATCGGCGGGTTGGGCAGGTTGCGCAGGAAATCGGTGCCGCTAATACCCGGCATCTGTATGTCGAGAAAGATTAAATCGATGGGCTCCCGGGCCACCAGCTCCCCGGCTTCCCGCGCGCTTTTGCAGCGCTTTACCAGCTGAAGAAACGGCACCCGCCGGATATTGTCTTCCAGGATGTCCAGTGCGGGTGATTCATCGTCAACGGCAATACAGCGGATCATGATAGTTGCAGGTTGAGTGTACTGGTAAAGAAATCACCGGTTTGAGAAGTTAACAGGGTAAATTTTCCCGGGTAGATCAGTTGCAGCCGTTTTTTAAGATTGGTAAGCCCGATGCCGGAATGCTTGTCTTCGGTAGCCAGTGCCAGTTCATTGTATTTGTTTTTTACCAGCAGGCTGACTTCATTGTCCGCCGACACTTGTAGATGCACCTGTATGACAGGCTGGTCCACCAATCCTATACCGTGCTTAAACGCGTTTTCTACCAGCGGTATCAGCAACATGGGCTCTATAGAAGGGTTGCTGTCGTTTCGCTCCACGCGGAAATCCAGTTGCACGTCATCCCCGAAACGAAGCATCTGCAATTTAATATAACTTTCGAGGTATTCAATCTCGTCGCCCAGCAGTACTTTTTCTTCCGAATTATTGTACAGCATATAGCTCATAAGCCCCGCCAGTTCAATCAGCGCCGGCTCTACCTTGTCCGGCTTTACGCGGGCCGCCGCCACGATGCTATTGATCACGTTGAGCATGAAATGAGGGTTCACCTGCGAGCGGAGAAACGATAACTCGGTACGCAGGTTTTCGGTTTCCCGCTCCTTCCGTTGCTTTTCAAGACGGTTGTTTTCCCGTACGGAACCAATTCCAAAACTCGCCGCAAGGCAAAAAAAGCCCGGTATGATGCGAATGGCATTTATGCGAAATTCATGCTGGGTCAGGGGACGGAAATAATAGAGCAACAGGCTGGATAATAAAGTGGCAAGGACGAGGCAACCCGCAATAGACAAAAGGTACCGTCCCAGTTGCCGCTGTTTAAAGTAGCCGGGCACAAAAACATACCCGTTCACATAAAACAAGGCTATAAAAGGCGTAAAACAGATCAACATCTGTGGAACGCTGAGCTGGTGCATATTTTCCGGTTTTCGCATAAATCCCACCAGCGAAAAGATCAGTACCCATGAAAGCACATGGTACAGCAGTGTCAGCAGCGATCGGAAATTTATAGTGCCCATGATATTACTAATGTACGATTACCTGCCTGGATTGCGTGCTGTGTGCGCTGAAATAACCCAGCGCCCCGTTGTTGATATTGGAAGTGGGGTTGGCCGGCGTTACCGATGAAAAATTACCCGCATCCGATTCATTGTTGAGTGTGCTCAGGTAATTGTACACGCCCTGGTCGATACAATACATGCTTACCAGCAGCAGGTCGCCCACCTGCAGCGTGGTATCGGTGTCCAGCCGACGGCTGGTATATTTACCGTCCGACAACCGGTCATTGCTCGCAAATACCTTTTTTGTATAATCCTGTCCATTGATGTTTTCGGTAAACTGGTAGTAATTGCTTACACCCGCCGGGTCCTGGTAATTGGGAACTGCCTGCAGGTGTAGCTTTCTCCCAAGACCCGTGGTAGCCTGGAAGCTGACGGAATCCAGTGGCACCTGCGGCGGCATGGTGGATGTAGCGGTATAGGTTTGCCCGCCGGTGACGACAGTGAGTGTGTAGCTCACGCCGGTTTTGCCCAGCCAGCTTAGGGTAGTAGCATAACGGCCGGGTGTCGTTTCGGCCAGGTTATCGTGTGTACCATCGGTACCGGTAATGGTCACCTGTGCGCCCTGTACCGGCGGAAACACATTGCTCTCGCTGAAGTTGACCGTTTTGGAGATATTGACAATATATGGACCGGTGGCATTGGTTACATCGCCGGTAATAACTATTTGCGGTGCGACATCGTTGAGATCAACATGAATGACTTTCTTACAACCGGCTACGGCAAGAAGGAATAACAACAATACGGGTTTTATAGTAAGTTTCATATAGAATCAGAATTTGAAATTATAGGTGATGGACGGCACAAATTTGAACAGCGAGTACTTCACGGCCTGTGTTTTGGTAGGATCATTGGGGTCCTGCTGGAAGATGATGCTGTAAGCATTCTCCCTGCCATACAGGTTATAAACGGAGAAGGTCCAACTGCTTTCCCATTTGGATGTTTTCTTTCCTTCCACCGTGGCCCCCACGTCCAGCCGGTGATAGGCCGGCATACGGTAACCGTTTCTTTCCGTATAATAAAACACTGTCTGCCCGTTTACATCGTATTTGCCGCTGGGGAAGGTAACCGCGTTGCCGGTATTATACACCCAGGTCGCGGACAGGGTCCATTTTTTACTGGCCTGGTAAATGCCGACCACCGAGATATTGTGCGTTTGATCCTGTTTGGCGGGGAAATAACTTCCATTATTTATTTGGTCGAACTTCTCTTCTACCCGAGAAAGCGTATAGCCTATCCACCCGTTCAACCTGCCGTATTTCTTTTTGATAAACAGTTCCAGCCCGTACGCACGGCCCTTACCGAATAATAACTGCGACTCTACATTTTCATTGGCTACCAGTTGCGCCCCGTTTTTATAATCAATCTGGTGCTGCAGGCCCTTGTAATAGATTTCGGAGGAGAACTCGTATTGATTATTATGAAAATTGTGATAATACCCCAGGGCTACCTGGTCGGCTATTTCGGGCTGTATATTGTTGCTGCTCGGCAGCCAGAGATCGGTGGGATTGCCCGAGGTAGAATTGGAAATAAGGTGCAGGTTCTGCACATTGCGCGCATAGGACGCTTTCAATGAACTGTTCTGGTTCAACTGGTAGCTGGCGGAGAAACGCGGCTCGATATTGCCGTATGTTTTTACCGCTTTCCCACTGCTGTAGCTTGCCGTGTCGATCGCATTCCCGTTTTTATCATAGCTGTAAAAATTACCCGGCCCAAGCAACGTAAAGGCCGTAAACCGCAGACCGTACACAAATTTCCATTTTGTAAGCGGCGACCATTCATGTGATACATAGGCAGAGCTTTCCATCGCATATTTATTCTGCAGGGTGCTGGAATTAAAACTGGAGCTTTGCGTAGCATCGAGTATGCCCGGCGTGATGGTATGATGGATAACGTTGAACCCGAAATTGATCTTATTGTCGTTGTTGACATAGTATTGCAGGTCTTCCTTGAAATTGAGGTCGCGTATTTTGGAGGTGAACGTAAGGTTATTGGTGCCTGAATTGACATCGATGAGGTAACTGTAGTTACTGTAGATCAGGGAAGTATTGGAAAACAGGCGGCTGTTGAACAAATGGTTCCAGCGGAAAGTACCGGTGGTATTGCCCCAGTTGGTGCCAAACTGGTTGCCCAGGCCCAGGTTATCATGCCCGAAATAGCCCGAGAGGTAGATAGTGTTTTTATCGTCGAACTTATAATTTGCTTTTACATTCAGGTCGTAGAAATAAAGACTGTTCTGGTTGATGCTGGTGTCTTTGGAGAGCTTCAGGAACAAATCGGCATAGGTTCTTCGCGCACTGATAATAAAGGAACCCTTGTCTTTTACAATCGGGCCTTCCACGTTCAGCCGGGAAGAAATAAGACCGATGCCGCCGCTGACCGTATAGTCTTTGTCATTGCCGTCTTTCATTTTTATATCCACGACGGAAGAAAGACGGCCACCGTACTCCGCGGGCATATCGCCTTTATACACCGTCACGTCCTTGATGGCATCGGCATTGAACGTAGAGAAAAACCCGAGCAGGTGCGAGGCATTGTACACCGGCGCTTCATCCAGCAGGATAAGGTTCTGGTCGGTAGAGCCCCCGCGCACATAAAAACCGCTGTTGCCATCCCCGGCCGATTTGATGCCCGGCAGCAGTTGGATGGTTTTAAGAATATCCTTTTCGCCAAACAGTACCGGTATGTTTTTGATCTCGTTGATCGTTAACTTTTGCACGCCCATCAGCGGCTGTGTCACGTTTTCGTTTCCTTTGTGGGCCGAAACAACGACTTCCTGCAATTCAGGGCCGCCGGGAGTCAACCTTACCGGCAGCAGCAGGTCTTTGGTAAGCGTTATGGGCAGCGTATCGCTTTTATAGCCGGCAAAGCTCACCAGCAGCGTATAGTTGCCCGAAGGTGCAGTCACCGAAAAAAAGCCATAGCCGTTGGTTAAAACCCCCGCCCGGGGGTGTTCCAGCAAAACGATACTCGCGCCAATCAATGCCTCACCGGTGCTTTGGTCCCGGATGGTGCCGCTGACCGTGTATTTTGTTTGCGCGAAAAGACAAAGCGGGAAGACGAACAGGAATAAGGCAAATACAGGTAGTTTCCGTTGCATGAGATAAATGGTTGGTTTAATTGCAACGGCAATGTTAAGTATCGCTTTGTTAGGGTTTTGTTATGAGGGACGAATGAATGAATTTCAGCCACCAATGGACTAGATCTTCCCCGGCCCAAACAGCGCCCTACCACTTCTTACGCCGGTGTGTTTTGCATTATCCACCACCAGCTGCCCGTTGACCAACACGTATTGAAAACCGGTAGAATACTGGTGAGGATGATCAAAGGTCGATTTATCGCTTACCGTGTTTTCGTCAAATACAACGACATCCGCCGCCATTCCTTCCTTGAGCAGGCCCCTGTCCCTTAACTGGAATTTCTGCGCCGGCAGCGATGTCATGCGCCGGATGGCTTCTTCCAGCGGGAACAGCTTTTCTTCCCGTACGTATTTGCCAAGCACCCGCGCATTGGTGCCATAGCCGCGTGGATGCGGAGAACCCTGGCCAAAATCGCGGATACCCGCATCGGAAGCAAACATATTGAAGGGATATTGCATGATGTGCTCTACATCGCCTTCGCTCATGCCATGAAATACCATACCCGCTCCACCTTGCAGCATCATTTCGATGACGGTGAGCGCTTCCTCTTTTGCCGTGTGTTTTCTTCCTTTTACGAGGTTGACGGCCTCGATGCTTTTCCCGTTGAGCGTGGTATCGGCACTGTAATACGCCACGACCGCATAGCTAAAATGTTTTAACCGCCGTTTCTTTAAATGCCGCAGCATATAGTCCACTACGTACTGTCTTGTATCGGGCCTGTTAAGACGCGCCCGGATTGAATCCCGCCCGTCGGCCAATACTTCGTCGGGCAGCAGGGTGCTAAGGGAAGTGCTGCTGGCGGTATAAGGATATTGATCGATGGTCACGTCCAATCCTTCTTTACGGGCCGCTATTATCATTGGCAGCGTTTCGCTGGAACGCCCCCAGTTTTGCTGGCCGCTGAGTTTGAAATGCGATATCTCTACAGGCATACCTGCTTCGCGCCCTATGTACAACGCCTCGTTGATGGCCTGCACCACGCTGTCGCCTTCATCCCGCATGTGCGAGGTGTAGACTCCGTTGTATTGCGCAGCGGCTTTCGCCAGGGCCACCACTTCAGGCGTTTTGGAATAAGTACCGGGAATATAGATAAGCCCCGTGGAGAAGCCAACGGCCCCGTCTTTCATAGCCTGCGTTACAATGCCTTCCATTTTCTTCAGCTCTTCCTCGTTCGGGTCGCGGTTGGCGGTGCCGATAACGGCCCTGCGCACGTCGTTATGCCCGATAAGCGTCGCTACATTGATGGATAAATGCAGGCTGTCGATAAAATGCAGGTACTTGCCGATGTTTACATTTGATGATCCGCAATTGCCGGTGATGACCGTGGTAACGCCGTCGAAAATAAAATTGCCTGCCGTGGGCGTTTTGATCTCATCCCCTTCTATATGCGTATGCACATCGATAAACCCGGGGGCTACAATAAGCCCTTTGGCATCGATGGTCCGGGCAGCGCTGCCGTCGAGGTGTTTCTGAATAGAAGCGATCTTCCCATCCCTGATGCCAATATCGCCATAATACCAGGAATTGCCGGTGCCGTCGACAATCTTACCGTTGCGGATGATGATGTCGTAATTGCTTTGTGCGGTCACGATAACAGGGAGCAGCAGGAATAAAAATACTTTCTTCATATCGGTAGTTTACATATTATCTGCAGAGCGAAAGCCTTCCCGGGTTTATTCACCGGGATGATAGGTTTTCTCCGCATGTTTCAAAACATCGTCTTTATAGAACAATACATCTTTAAAAATTCCTTTCGTGTACATTTCCGCCTGGTCGCCGAAATGCGGGGAAGCCGGGTTGCCGCTTTCACCACCTGCCAGCAATGATTTGGCGGTAATCTTTTTACCAAACTCCACGGCGCAGATAAAACTATTGCCATTGTAGCCATATCGCTTTAATGCCCCCGGCACATAATGGCTTACAAAAGAAGGCAGGCAACCCCAGGTGGAGGCGGCCATGCCGGAAGGCAGGCTCGGCTGTTTGTCATCGTATGTTTCCTGCAAATGACCTGTCAGCCGCTGGTAACGGTTAATATCACCCCAGGGTATCTGCCAGCTCCCGTAACGATCCCTCAACTGCTGTACGGCCGATTGAAAAGCCTGTACCAGGTCGGCGGCCGGTGCGGTGGCGGCATACAATTGTGTTTTGCCCACTATATCCAGCGTGTCGCCATTTTTGACCGCGTTTATTTTGGGGAGTAATACCTGTCCCCAATAGATGGCGAGTGTGGTAGCGACGGAAGATTCGGAGGAATGCAGATCCCAGTCTTTCAACAAGGCCAGCGGCCCCTGCAAGGGAGCCGCCTGCAGGTTTCCATTGCAGGCGTCGAACAATACGGGCAGCAAGGGCTCAAAAGCCGCCAGGTACGTATCAAAACCCGCATGGATCACTTTGTCAATCGTGTAGGCGCTGTCCCGGCTCAACACCCTCACTGCGTTGATGGCGCGGAAGTTTTCTCCATCGGGCGCCATATACGTTGGGTAATCTTCTTTTTTCGGGCTGTTGCTTCCCGCCACGGAGAAAGGCGTGGAATTGCAGTTTTGCAGCCAGCCATTGGGCGGGTTAATAAGGTGGATGGTTTCATCCGTGGTATGCAACCCTTTCCATTCGGTCGAATCGGTCGTACCGTCTACCGGCTTTGACCAATCGTATTTCGGGTCGCGTACAGGAACAAAGTTACCATGCCAGTAAGCAATATTCCCCTCGGCATCGGCATACATGGTATTGTTGGACGTATTGGCGCGAAGTTCCAGGGTCTTTTTAAAATCCGCGAAGCTGGTGGCTTTGGTGCGCTGCCAGCTTTGTATAAGACTGGTCATCGAGCGATTAAAGGATTTCAATGTTAGCCACTGGCCGTTGCGGATGGCCATTACCGGGCCGTGATGAGTATACAGGCCGGTGAATTCTTTTGAACGGAGTGAACCACCGTCACGGTAAAAAAGCCAGATTTTCTTCTGCGTGACCGGTTTTTGCTCCTTGTTATAAAGATAGGACCAGCCATTCCCCTGTTTAGTTATCTTTTCGGCATAGAGGTCGGACACATCCACCTGGCTGGAAGTGTGCATCCAGCCGCAATGTTCATTGAAGCCCTGGTACACAAAAAACTGTCCCCATGTCACGGCCCCGTAAGCATTCAATCCTTCTTCACTGACCATCTGCACCTCGGGCCGGAAATAAAAAGTAACATGCGGGTTGATATATAAAATAGCATGTCCCGATGCCGTTTTGGAGGGAGCGATGGCAAACCCGTTGGAACCGGTAGGCAGTTCTTCCGCAGGTTGAGGTTGCCAGGCCGTCTTTGCATAATTGCCGGTATAGAAATTTTTCAATTCCATTTCCGTCGCGCCACCGGTACTGATAGCGCCGATGCTGCCATCGGTCCAGAGCAGCGCATACCAGGGTTGAAAATGATGCAACAGCGCCGGGTGCACGGAAGGATGTTTGTACAGGTAATAATTGATCCCATCGGCAAAAGCATCCAGCAGCTTGTGCAGCGAGGGAGGACTGTTTTTATAATCAGCGATGGCGTCCGTGGAGTCGATGATCAATCGTATCATCAAATCATTGTACAACTGCGTGGCGCCCTCTACTTCGGACAGCCTGCCGAGTTTTTCGATATAATTCATTTCCACCCGCTGGAAATCATCTTCACATTGTGCATAGAGCAGGCCGAATACACAGTTGGCATCGGTTTTCCCGTACACGTGTGGTATGCCCCAGTTGTCGCGCACGATGCTCACCTGCGCCGCCTGTTGCTGCCAGCGGGCGAGTTCCTGCGCGGAAGAAGACTGCGCCAGCAGGGAAAAAGAACAAAAAGCGAATAGAAAAAGACGTTTCATAATTAATACATTCCAACTTTACCCTTTACCGAATCAAATATTTTTTTTGAATCATAGCCGATACCGTTTTTAAAAACGATTTCCGTGTTGCGGATGGCTTTGATGTCTTTGCTGAGATCGCCGTCGATTAATACGATGTCGGCTTTTTTGCCAGTTTCAAGTGTGCCGATTTCTTTATTGCGCCCGAGATAGACAGCGCCATTGAGCGTGCATATTTTTACCACCTGTTCTGGTGTAAAACCCGCTTCGGCCAGCAATTCCATTTCGGTATGATTGGCATAACCGGCCACGGTGCGGCCTGCGCCGGTGGGGTCGGTACCGGAAATAAGCAACCCTCCTGCATCATAAAACTGTTTTTCCCAGGCCAGTTCCTTTTTGAACAGCGCGGCGGAAGCAGAGTCTTTGTGCTGTGCCTGTTTCCAGTTATTTACCACGCGTTCCCTTACTTCGGGCAACAGGGCTTCTTCGCCGCCGCCGGGAACCGCTTCGCGATCGGTATTAGGAACGAATACCGGTAGGGTGGAAGTAAGCGCCACTTTTTTCCCTATGAGGAAATGGATCAGGTCTTTCATTTTCGGGCTGTTCACAT
>DASYCT010000138.1:0-5297 GCA_036500065.1 Chitinophagaceae bacterium
TTCTCTGTGAGAACATACTGCTAGTGAGTTGTTTGGACACGAATCCGCTCTCACCCCCTTTTCACTTTTAAGCATCAAATCTATTGGTAGATTGGCCTTATCTCAAAGAACTATTTCATTTACTTTGCAAACATAGGAGGACACGGAGGTTTTTTCACAACTTGCCCCGCCTTAGCGGGGGAGGGCACAGAGCTTTTGCCTGGTTTTCTTTTGACCTACCGGCCTTTTAAGGGGCACAGAGGCGCGCCTTTGGCGCGGGCTTCGCGCCCCGATACTGCGTCATTCTTCGCATAAAATACACTCTCAGGGAAGGGTTAAGGAAGGAACCAGGAAGGAAGCAGGAAGAGGCCAGAAAGAGTTTGCAGGAAATGTATTGTTTGTAGACTTAGGTCGAGTATCTCTGCGCCCACCCTTATAGCGACAAATGCTTCGACTGAACGGGCACGCCGAAGAAATTCTCCGCATGACGGTCAAAGTCTTCGGTGGCATCGGTGGTGTAGAATGCTCTCCCGGCGCCCCTGCTGCAACGGGCCTCCATGGCGGGATGGCGCCCAAGATAATCGACCAGGCTGTTGGCTACTATCTCCCCCTGTGAAAGTAATATCATATCGGCCGGGGAGTACTCCCTGATTTTCTTCATCAGCAGGGGGTAATGCGTGCAGGCCAGCAGGATGGTGTCGATGGCAGGCGATTGCTTTAGCAGTTCGTGTATGTCTTTTTTGATAAAATAATCCGCGCCGTGGCCCTCGTGTTCGTTGTTTTCCACCAGCGGCACCCACATGGGGCAGGCATGCTGGTAAACGGAGAGGTCGGGAAAAAACTTATTGATCTCGATGGGATAAGAATCGGAATTGATGGTCCCGACGGTGCCGAGTATCCCCACATGGCCGGAGGGGGAGATACGGCCAATGATCTCGGTGGTCGGCCGGATAACGCCCAACACCCGGTTGTCGGGGGCGATGACCGGCAAATCATGTTGCTGGATGGTGCGCAGCGCTTTGGCCGAAGCGGTATTGCAGGCCAGTATTACCAGCGGGCAGCCCTGTTTGAACAGCCATTGCACGCATTCGAGCGTATAGTGGTAAACGGTATCGTAGGAACGCGGGCCATAGGGCGCCCGGGCGTTGTCTCCCAGGTATAAATAATCGTATTGCGGCAGGCAGGCGGCGATCTCTTTCAAAACCGTCAAACCTCCATAGCCTGAATCGAAAACTCCAATGGGTGATGACATAACACAAATTTACAACGCAATAAAATAAAAGCCCAAAAGGGAAAAGAGCTAAAGAGCTGCAATAGTGCAAGCCCGTTTAGCTCTTTTCCTATCCTGAACGCCCGATACTATTCCCGCAAACGATTCGCATCATTCACGTATTTATTGGCGCTGATTAGCGTTCTACTTGATACCCATTTTCTTTTTAACCAGGGGAAGCATATCATCTCCGGGAGGGCCTACCATTACGGCCTCTTTCACCAATACATAAGAATACCCGCTTTCTTTTGCAACGGCCTGTACGGCGTCCACGGCTTTCTTCTGGATGGGAGTAGACAATTCTTCCTGTTTCTTTTGCAGCTCCTGCTGGATGCGCTGGTCTTCGCCCTGCAGATCCTGCAATTGCTTTTGCAATGACTGTCTTTTTACTTCTTTTACGGCAGGACTGTAGGTGGCAGAATCTTTATTGAATTTGGCAATATCCGATTCAAGCGCAGCCTGTTTGTCCTGTGCGCTTTGATACAGCGCCTCGCGGAACTGCACCAGCAGCGTATCCGCTTTTTTCCCTTCCGGCATAGACTGGATCAGATCACCAAGACTAATGTAACCGATTTTGGCTTGTGCCTGGGTTTTGTTAGTTGCTGTGAAAAGGCCTGCAGCCAATAGCACAATGGTAAAAACCTTTTTCATGTGTTTGTACAATTTTGTTTTTAGTTGTGGTGGGTAACCTGCTATCCAGCCAGGAACCTCATTGTTTATAGTTGTATTTAATAAAAACTATTTGATCCCCAACTGTCTCAGGACGTCCTCGCTCCTGTCGAGTTTGGGGTCGGCAAATATAACGGTAATTCCTTCACTTTTATCCAAAATAAAATCGTATTGTTTGGCCACAGCAATTTTCTGGATAGCGTCATATACCTTGTCCTGTATGGGTTTTACCAGCTCCTGTCTTTTCTTAAACAGGTCGCCTTCGAAGCCAAATCGCTTACGCTGCAATTCCCTTACCTCTTTTTCCCGTACGAAAATCTCGTCCTGTCTTTTCTTTTTCAGTGCATCGCTCAACATAACCTGTTCGGCGTCAAAATCTTTGTACATCTTATCGAGCGCCGCCTGTTTGTCTTCAATTTCCTTTTGCCACTGTTCGCTGAACTGGTCCAGCTTTTTTTGCGCGTCTTTGTAATCGGGCATTTTGTCAAGTATGTACTTGGTGTCCACGATGGCATAGCGTTGCGCATGCAGTCCCTGCGCCATTGCGATGAGGCAGAGGGTGAAAAAGAATAGCTTTTTCGTCCGTTCATATTTTATTTTAATGGTCGGACGGAACCTCGCAGCAATATTTTCTTTTGGAGGGAGATGAATAAGGCTCGGTTTCATATATAAGCTTTTTAGGTTTATGCAATGAGCAATTTAAACTATTCCGGCTCAAAGCCAAGCATAAAGGTAAACCGGGACGCATCTTTTAATGTGCCCCCGTTTGTCAGGCGATCGAACCCTACGCCATAATCAAACCCGAGCAGGCCGAACATGGGCAGGAAGAAACGCATGCCCACACCCGCGCTTCTGCGCAACCGGAAAGGATTATAGTCTTTGTAATCGTACCATCCGTTGGCAGCTTCAAAGAACGTCAGCCCGTAAATGGTGCTGTTGGGATTGGTACTAAAGGGGTAGCGCAGTTCCATTACGTACTTATTAAACATAACGAAGAACTGGCTGGCGCTGTTCTGGTCAGGGTTTTTAGTCGGGTCAGAGCTGGTATATACCGGGTAACCGCGTTGTGATATGATATCGTATCCGAGGATACCGTAGTTATTGGTAAGACCCGCATCACCCAACTGGAAACGCTCGAAGGGCGAATAGTCCAGGTTGGAATTGTAGCGTCCCATAAAGCCATACTTGGCGGCCATCTTTAATATGAACTGCCGGTTGTGGTCGGCGCCCATGCCCTTGCCGATGGGTATATACCATTCGCCGTTGAAACGCCATTTGTGGAATTCCACGAACCGGTAAGGATTGGTGGAAGTGACCAGGTTGGGATCAATCAGTGAATAAGGCGGTGTCAACTGCAAACTAAGCATGAAGCTGGAACCACCGGTGGGGAAAATAGGCGAGCTGACCGAAGACCGCGACAGGGCTACCTTAAAGCTGATATTGTCGGAGTTACCGCTTCTCAAATCCACCCCGTTGCTCAAACGGAAAAAGCCGGGATAGTTGCGCAGGTTATAACGCGTAAAGTTCAGTGAGTAGACCAGGGTAAAGAAGTCATCCGGCCATTTTAACTGTTTGCCCAACGCCACGGAAAAGCTCAGGGATTTCAAGTAGGAAGTATCTCCTGCGCCCTTGCTATAGGTGCCTGTAGCATAGTTGTAGGAGTTGGAAAACTTGGTGCTGGCCGCGCTAAAGGTCAGCGAATTTCTTTTCTTACCGCCCAGCCAGGGTTCGGTAAAGGAACCGTTGTACGAACGGAAGGCACGCCCGTTGCTCTGTACACGTACGCTCAGCTTCTGGCCGTCGCCCGTGGGTAAGGGGTCCCATGCCTGTTTATGAAAGATATTATGAATCGAGAAGTTGTTGAAGGTTACACCGAGGGTACCGGTAAGACCGATATTACCACCCCAGCCGGCGCTTAGCTCCAGCTGGTCGCTCGATTTTTCTTCCAGGCCCCAGTTAATATCCACCGTTCCGTCTTCCTGGTTGGGCACGATGTTGGGGTTGATTTTTTCCTGGTTGAAATAGCCTAATTGCGCCAGTTCCCGCTGTGTACGGATAACATCGGAGCGGCTGAATTTTTCGCCCGGTACGGTTCTTAATTCCCGGCGGATAACATATTCCTTGGTTTTTTCGTTGCCCGAAATGGTCACGTTTTTAATCGTTGCCTGGGGGCCTTCCACGATACGTATTTCATGATCGATGGTATCGTTGTAGACCGCGGTTTCCACGGCGTCCGCATGGAAGAACAGGTAACCGTCGTCCATGTACAGGCCACCGATATCACCACCGCCGGCGCCGTCCATTGACACCTGTTTGCCGAGCCGCTTGTTCAGCGTTTCGAGGTTGTAGATATCGCCGCGCTGGATGCCGAGCAGCAAGGTGAGCACGGAATCCGAATACTGCGTGTTGCCTTTCCAGCTAATCTTCCCGAAATAATATTTATGGCCTTCCGATATTTTCAAATCCAGGTTCAGGTTATCGCCCTTATAATAAGGGGTATCGGCCACGATAACGGCATCGCGGAAACCAAGGGAGTTGTAATACTCCAGTATTTTATCTTTGTCGTCCTGGTATTTCTTGTCGTCGAATTTGGCGGAGCTGAAGAGTTTGAAGCGGAACCAGGGGTCGATAAAATCCTTGGTCTGGGTCACCGAGAGAAATCCCCAGTTGTTCAGGTAGTCTTTAAAGTTGATCGTTCTTACATCGCCGTAGGCTCCCTTTGAATCAGTGGGATACAAGGTGAACTTCGACATCTCGTGCGTGCCCTTCATTTCCTTTTTCAGCCGGGCGGTAGGTACGTTCTCATTGCCAAAGAAGTTGATTTGGTTGATGCGTACTTTATTTCCCTTTTCAACGTACAGCGTGAGTATGATGGAATTGGCGAGCGAGGGGTCCTGTTTTTCATCGATGCGCACCCTGGCGCTTTTATACCCTTTGTCCGTAAAATATTTCTGAATGTATTCGACTGCGGTAATCTTGGTATTTTCCGTTACCACGTGTCCCTTTATCAATCCTGTTTTCGATACCAGGTCATCGCTCTGTCCTTTTGTAACGCCCTTAAACGAAAAAGAGGACAAGCGCGGTCGTTCCGATACAACGATTTCGATATAGAGGTTCCTGCCGTCCACTTTGGTGAAATAGATCTGGACATTGGAAAACAGTTGTTGCTTCCACAGGCTCTGGATGGCATGGCTGAAATTGTCTCCCCCGGGGTAAACGACCTTATCGCCCACGTTGAGGCCTGAAATAGACAAAAGCAGGGATTCGTCGAGGTATTTGGTACCGGTAATTTTGATGCCGGCAAGGACATATTCTTTGGGTGATTTGGCCGTCAGCATGGCCTCAATTTCAGGATCGATGGCAGTTGGGCTTGATGTAT
>DASYCT010000139.1:0-6472 GCA_036500065.1 Chitinophagaceae bacterium
TGATGACCCGCGATTAGAATTACAACAACTACATGCACGGCGCCTTGCAAAACCTTATCCGTAAATCCACGCAAATCAGCAGCGTGGGTGAAAAGGAACGAAGCCGCTTTTTTAACCGGATACGTGAAAAACTACAACAAGCGATGACGGGTTCCTGACAATCCAAACTAAAGCGATACTTTTGCGCCAACGTATCAATCTATTACCTGAAGGATGTCAACAACCAGTAAATTCATCGCCATAGAAGGGATCGACGGGGCGGGCAAGTCTACCCAGATAGACCTATTGATCAACCACCTCAAAACGACCGGCATAGAAACCAAATTCGTTCATTTCCCCCGGAGCAACCAGGGGATATTCGGCGAGCTGACAGCTAAATTCCTGCGGGGCGATTTTGGCGATGCGCAACAGGTGCATCCCCAGCTGGTGGCCCTGCTGTTTGCGGAAGACAGGAAGGCCTTTGCTCCTACCATCAACGAATGGCTGGCCGACGGTTATTTTGTGCTGGTAGATCGCTATGTGCTGTCCAATGTGGCCTATCAATGCGCCAAGCTGCCCACCCCGGCGGAAAAAAAAGAACTCCGGGAATGGATCTACCGGTTGGAATATGACTACAACCAGATCCCCAAACCCGATTTATCCATTTACCTCGAAGTGCCTTTTTCTTTTACCAAAAAATCACTGGCGGAGCAACGCTCGGGCGATGAACGGAAATACCTGGACGGGCGCGAGGATATTCATGAGAAAGATATATCACTTCAACTGGCGGTAAAAGAAGAATACGAGGCGATGGTAAAGACCGACAAAACCATTCATAGTATCCGCTGCTACAACGAACAGGAAGCGATGCGCCCCATAGCGGATATTCATAAGGACATTGTTGATTGTATCAATGAAATAGTACGGCCTGCCGGGAAGTGAACGGCGTAAAAAAAGGGATGGCATGTTTTGTCTGTTAAGCAAACAAAACATGCCATCCCTTTTTATATACAATTTTATTTCTTCAACCCTATTTCTCTTAATCGTTCATCCAGGTATTCCCCTGCCGTCGTATCGGGATAGGCCTTGGGATGGGCCTTGTCGATGGTGCTGTTCAGGCAGGCGAGGCTCATTTCGCTGCGGGGATGCAGGAAGAAAGGAATGGAAAAACGGGAAGTATGCCATTTATCCCGCGAGGGGTTTACCACGCGGTGGGTAGTTGATTTCAGTTTGTTGTTGGTGAGGCGTTGCAACATATCACCCACGTTGACCACGATCTGTTCGGGCAGGGAGGTAACGCCCACCCATTCATTTTGCTTGGTAAGTATTTGCAGGCCGTCGGCGGAAGCACCTACCAGCAGGGTGATCAGGTTAATATCCTCGTGCTGCTCGGCACGGATAGCCGATTTGGGTTCCGAGGTGATGGGCGGGTAGTGAATGGCCCGCAGGATGGAATTGCCGTTGTGGACGTATTTATCAAAATAGTGTTCGTTCAGTCCGAGGTAGAGGGCAATCGCCTGCAGCAGGGCCGTACCGGATTTTTCAAAAGCGCGGTAGGCTTTGTTAAGCGTGGGCGTAAACGCCGCTATGTCCTTGATAACAACATTATCGGGATATTCTTTTTTTACCGGGTCGCCGTCTTCCACCATCTGGCCGTGCTGGTAAAACTCCTTTAAATCGGGGGCGTCGCTGCCCTTGGCATGTTCCTTACCAAAGGAGGTGTACCCGCGCTGGCCGGCAAGATCGGGCAAATCATATTGTTTCTTTTTCTCCAATGGCATGGCAAAGAACTGTTGCACGTCTTTGTAGAGCTCGGCAATCAGGTCATCGGGTATGCCGTGATTTTTTACCGCCACAAAACCTACATCCTCGTATGCTTTGCCGAGATCATTCACAAACTTTTGCTTCAGTTGGGGGTCTCCGCTCAGGAAATCCGCCAGGTTCACTACTGGTATACTAGCCATAAGAATAGGCATTTGGTTAGAAAAATAAGTGAGCCTATAAAAATAAGAAATTATTTAACAGGAAGGCCTGATATGCCTCTCAACTGGGTTAATTTTAGGAATGCTGCAACGGATACTCTTTTTGACGGTTTTTTCGATGATATGGGTGCTGGAAGCCTGTTCCCCGGCCTATACCCGGTATATTCACAGCTACCAGGGAGGCCCGGGCTCAACGACCCCGGATTACAGCAACCTCTATTACTGGGCAGCCCATCCCTGGAAAAGGGATGCGTCGGACAGCGTTCCCGCCCCCCTGCGCAGCAGCTACCGCCCCGATTCATCGGTCGATGTGTTTTTCCTCCACCCGACCACCTTGACGGCCCTCAGCGATACCCGTTGGAATGCGGATATCAATGATGATACGCTCAACGCAAAAACGGATTATACCACCATTCTCTACCAGGCCAGCGCTTTCAACGAATACCGGGTATTTGCGCCCCGCTACCGGCAGGCCCACCTGCGCGCTTATTATACGACCGATACGGCCCGCGCAATGGCGGCCTTTGAAATGGCCTACCAGGACCTTAAAACGGCTTTCCAGTACTATCTTGATCATTACAACAACGGCCGGCCGATTATCATTGCCTCGCATAGCCAGGGTAGCACGCATGCACAGCGGCTGCTAAAGGAGTTTTTTGAAAACGGGCCGTTGAAAAACCGTCTCGTGGCGGCCTATGTCATCGGCATGTATATTCCCAATAACTATTTTACCAGCCTGCCCGAATGCAGGGATTCATTGCAAACAGGTTGTGTTATCGGCTGGCGCACGTTTAAAGAAGGGTATGAACCGGCATTTGTGGAAAAGGAAAAAGGCAGCGGATGGGTGGTAAACCCGCTTACATGGACGACAACGGATGAATATGCTCCCTATACGCTCAATAAAGGATCGGTGCTGACAAAGTTTAATACGGTAACTCCTCACCTCGTCGGCGCACAGATACACGACGATGTGTTGTGGATTGATAAGTTGCATACTGCCGGCGGCTCCTTCGTAAAGATGAAAAACTTTCATATCGGTGACATCAACCTTTTTTATTGTAACATACGGGACGATGTTCGCCGAAGGGTAGCGCTGTATTGGAAGCGCTGATTACAATACATGCAGCCGGGTGAGCGCCTCCATCTCTGTTTTTTCCAGGTCGGTCATTGCATAACGACCCACATCGTCGATCAGCATCTCGTCGATGGCCGAGACAACGCCTTTTAAATTGGCGCTTGCATGCGGCTTAATAACCACTATTATATCCTTTGCGGTAAACCGGGCCGATTTTGCCAGCGCTTGTTTTTTCTGCCGGATGATATCGCCGATGCCATGCAAGACGGAGAAATTGGTGGTGCCGTATTGATGGGTTGCGAGCGCCAGTTGTAATTCGCCGTGGTAATAGAACACCTGGTCGCCGTGGAAAGGGATCAACGTCAGCGTAGCGCTATTGGCAACATCTGTCGGTCCGCCCTCGGCAGGCAGGTAAAGACGCAGGTCGCGCGGTTTGGAAAGACTGTTACTGACGATAAAAAATGTAATCAGCAGGAAACCCAGGTCTACCATTGGTGTTAGATCGACCCTGGTAGAAAGTTTTTTACTTTTGCGCACACCGGCATGCCGCTGCCCGTTGGCGGTAGTTATTTCTGCCATAATCAGTTGTTTCCAATGAGATGCCGGGAAGGATTATTTCCATAGCATCTCATTACTACTGATCTAAGGCATCGCTAACTAATAGCGATCAGCTCCACTTCAAATACCAGCGTACTGTTGGGCCCTATCTGTGCACTTACCTGGCGATCGCCATAACCCAGGTGCGGCGGAATAAAGAAACGCCACTTGCTGCCGGTGGGCATGAGTTGCAGCCCTTCTGTCCATCCTTTTATCACCATGTTCAGGGGAAAGGTGGCCGGTTGCCCGCGTTTTACCGAACTGTCAAACACGGTTCCGTCGATCAGCGTGCCATGGTAATGGCAGGTGACTTTATTGCTGGCGGAGGGTTTGGGGCCATTGCCTTCTGTGATCACTTCGTATTGCAGCCCGCTGGGCAGGGCTACGATGCCGGGTTTTGATGTATTGGCGTCCAGGAAATCCTGTCCTGCTTTCAGATTGGCGGCTGCTTTTTCGTTTTTCATTTGAGCTAATTTATCGGAGATACCCATATTATAAAATACTTGTTGTGAGCACTGTTAAAACTCCGCGCTCCGGGGAGCACGGGGAAAGGCAATGACATCGCGGATATTGGTCATGCCGGTTACAAACAGCATCATCCGTTCGAAGCCAAGCCCGAAACCGGCATGTGGAACGGAACCAAACCGGCGCGTATCGAGATACCACCACAATTCTTCGGCGGGGATATTCATTTCCTTCATGCGTTCTTCCAGCTTGTCCAGCCGTTCTTCCCGTTGCGAACCGCCAACTATTTCACCGATACCCGGTGCGAGGATGTCCATCGCGGCGACTGTTTTGCCGTCTTCGTTGCGGCGCATATAGAACGCCTTGATAGCAGCAGGGTAGCCGGTCACGATGACGGGTTTTTTAAAATGCTTTTCCACGAGGTAGCGTTCATGCTCGCTTTGCATATCGATACCCCATTTCACGTCGTACTGGAATTTCTTTTTCTTGTAGGCCGGTGAATTGAGCAGAATATCGATTGCTTCGGTATAAGTGATACGTTCGAAATCATTGTTCAGTACAAACTCCAGTTTTTCCATCAGCCCCATCTCGCTGCGCTTGTCCTGCGGCAATGCTTTTTCCTCTTCTGCCAGTCGCTGCGCCAGGAATTCGATGTCTTCGCGGTTCTGTTCCAGGGTGTAGCGGATGATGTACTTGATAAATTCTTCCGCGAGGTTCATGTTGTCTTCAATATCATAAAACGCCATTTCCGGTTCAATCATCCAGAACTCGGCCAGGTGGCGCGTGGTATTGGAGTTTTCCGCCCGGAACGTGGGACCGAAGGTATATATCTCACCCAGTGCCGTAGCCGCCAGTTCGCCTTCCAGCTGGCCGCTGACCGTGAGGTTGGTGGCGCGACCAAAAAAATCTTCTTTAAAATTGATGCTGCCGTCTTCATTGCGGGGCGGGTTGTCCAGCGGCAGGGTACTGACGCGAAACATTTCACCGGCCCCCTCTGCATCACTGGCGGTGATGATGGGGGTGTGCAGGTACACAAACCCTTTTTCGTTAAAAAACTTGTGAATGGCAAAGGCCAGCGTATGACGTATGCGGAATACGGAGCTGAAGGTATTGGTACGGAAACGCAGGTGCGCCTTCTCACGCAGGTATTCCAGTGTAGGCTTGTTTTTTAGTTGCAGCGGGTATTCGTTGGCATCACTGTCGCCGAGTATTTCGATACTGGACGCTTTTACTTCCACCTTTTGCCCCTTGCCCAGGGAGGGCACCAGTGTGCCCACCACTTTCAGCGAGGCGCTGGTGGTGATGCGTTTCAGCAGTTCTTCGTCGAATTTGCCGAGCTCGGCCACTATCTGCAGGTTGGTATTGGTAGAGCCGTCGTTGAGCGCAATAAACTGGTTGTTGCGGAAGGTGCGCACCCATCCCATGACCGTGACTTCGTGGCCGGTTTGCTCGCTGGCCAATAACTCTTTTACTTTCACCCGTTTGTTGAACATACCCTGTAATTTAAGGACGGCAAAGATAACACAGGGAACGCAGGATTGGAGGGGGATTTTGTGGGACTTATGAAATAAAATTTGTAAATTTGAGTTAGATAAACAAAGCAAAATGAGAGGGTTAACTATTTTTACAGACGAAAAGAACAACAAACGGGTTCTTCAGGTTGATCTGAGTGAAGTAGCAAAGCACCCCAATGAATTTGAAGATATGATTGATATGCTGGTTGCAGAAGATAGAAAGAACGAGAAAGAAATCGGCTGGGATGATGTAAAAAAACAACTTCGCAAAAAAGGAAAGCTATAACCTATTTGTAAACATCCTTTCTGTGTCCGATCCTGCGGATATTGACAATTTGGATTCCGTCATCAATAACATAAATAATTCGAAAATCTCCTACACGGATTCTATATAAATCCTCGCTCGAATCCTTTAGCTTTTTTACCCCAACAGGTCTTGGATTTCCCGCCAGTTCATCAATTGCAGTTACTATTTTCAGAACGGTTTGTTTGGGCAGCCGCTGTAGCTCTTTATTGGCAGAATCTTTAAAGGTGATCTTATACATAGGTATAGATATGTATTTCCATCAAAAGTAGCTATATCCCAATGGATTTTGGACACGCCACGATAGCCAAAAGAAAAAAGCGTCCCTTACGGGGACGCTTTCCAGGTTTATCGATATCTGTTGTGTCTACTCTTGTTTGCCGGTCTTTTCGTTGTATTTCTTTTCGGCGGCGGCAGCTTTTTCAAAATCGAGCACCACGCCGTTGATGCAATAGCGCAGGTGGGTGGGAGGAGGGCCGTCGTCGAACACATGGCCCAGGTGCGATTTACAGCGCCCGCACATCACTTCGGTGCGGCTCATGCCATGTGTATTGTC
>DASYCT010000140.1:0-26813 GCA_036500065.1 Chitinophagaceae bacterium
CAGTTGCTGGTAACGGAGAAAGCAATAAGAATGTGAGAATGTGGAAATCACATTCCCACATTAATTTACCCGAGCTTTTCCAGCCGGAAATCGATGCGCTTGTCTTTTTTGAAATATTCCAGTATCATCACGGAGCCGGCTTTGGCAGGGAATACCTGCATGATGCTGGCCTTTGATTTCAGTTCTATTTTATCGGTCGAGAATTTGCTGCCGTCGTAGCGGATGGAATTAAAGGTCTTTCCCTTGTATTCAGATGTTCTTACCCAATCGCTGTAACAAACGGTAAACGATGAATTGTCGGGCGCAGTAGTTGTAAACTCATAATCGAAGGCGCCCATCGCCTTCAGAAGTGCGGCAAGTGCGTGCTGGCTGTTATAGTCGCTCAGGGCGCCGACGTTGGCGTTATTGTCTGTCTTGTCGTAGATTTTGGCGTTGACGACTTTGTACTTATCGTTGAACTCCATCAGCACCATATCGGTAATCACAATTTTGGTAACGCCAAAATTATCACGGCCGCGGCTCAGCACGGCAAGAGCGATACCGCCTGCACTCGCTTGTCTTTTATATCCCTCGCCGACAACAAATAATTTTCCATCAGCGGTTCTGACCATCTTGTGGATGTAGAGAAAACCTACATCATCAATCTTTCCCTTGCTGTTGGTAGGCAGGTATTTGGCCATTTCCATTCCCCAACTGTTATAGGCCCTGGTGACAACCTTGCCGGAGCTCTCCACTTCGTACAGCGCGATGCCCAGGCTGGCGTCTTTTTCGATTTTGGCATTCTTGTCATAGTAAGTGCCCATCACCAGTGTTTTATTGGTACCTTCGACGGGGGCTACGCTGGCAGGATAAAAAGTGTACTTGTCATTGCTGTTGTCGATATCGAATTGTTTCTTTTTTGTCACAAAGTTAATGCCCACGAGGTGTGCGCTGATATTGCTGCTCATGGCGCTGTTCTTTTTCATTACTTCCAGGATGATGAGGCTGTCGGTACTGCCGAGGTATTCGGCAAAAGCGTATTTCTCATTGTCGTCGCTGGGTTCGTAGGTCCATTGTTTCTTGGATTCCGAAGAATAATAATCTACTTCATAGGTGCGTATTTTCCCATCGCGCAGGGGAAGCACTGATGCATACCCTTTTTCACCGAGGTCAAACACGTTTTTATTGGTGCCCTCGTCGGTATGCAGCGTTTCGTATTGTTTCATCAAATCGTCCGTTCTTTTATCAAAGGGACGGCTATAGGTGTACAGGAGCGCGCCATCAAGATCGTAAATCTTCATATCGAGGGTTTTGGTATCCTCGTTTTTAAAGAAGAACGAGAGGCTGGCGCCGTTGTACGCCGCTTCGAGCAGGTTTACTTTTTTGGAATCCTGGAATTTGATGTTTTTGACCTTGTTGAGATTTTCATCAAGGATTTGCAGGGTATATTCATTGGTGCTTCTGTCTATCTTATCGCTCTGGTAAAAAAAGAAATAACCTTTTATCTGTCCCTGCTTGATAATGGTGCCGCTGTTGCGCAGGTAAGTGGAATATACTTTGTCGATGCTGAGCTTGGCCTGGGCATGGACAGGAGGGCAGGTGAAAAGAATCGCAGCGCCCACTAACAGGCTGCTGAACATTTTTTTTAGGATTGATGGCATGTGGTTCAATTTTTAATTTGTTTATGGTTGTACGATCTGTGCACTTTGCGTGTACGCAGTTTTAAAAGGTGGATAATCGTCCAGTTGCGGATGATACTGGCTAAGGTAATTGTAACTGATGGATGCAATATTATCGAGGTACAGGTTTTGAATAAACTGCAACAAAAGATTGTAGTGAGCCGGGTAATCGGGAGAAGGGAGGTCCACTACCTTACTGAGCCGGTGCGCTTTTTGCGCGGTATAAACCCCGTTGAGTATCCGGCCCATCTGCGCTACCAGCCAGGGGTCGGCGGGGTTGTCCTTCACCAGTTGGAGCGTAAAATAAAGGCTTTGCGAATACTCCTCCGAACTGTAGGCGTATTCGATGATCTCATAGCGGAAAAGCTTTTTGAGCGATTCGAATTTGGCTGCGTCCACAACGTTTTTTGACGAAGCGGCGGAATGCCCGCTATTGACCTGGGGAGTGAGCAGTTTTATCCGCAGCGCACAATCGGGGTGTGTTTTAAGCGAATCGGCCTGCTGGTCGCTTTGAAGATGTGCATGGCCGCCGAGCAGCCCTTCTTCCTTTGCCAGCCATTTTTTCTGGAAAGGATAGTTTTTTGCATTAAATGTTTGCTGAAGACAGGCGGCGGTGTTAAGGGAATCGGAATCTATCGTGTCCAGCAGGGCGAGGGCGGAAAGCGCACCTGCAGGATCAAAGCGGGTGGGACGCATCAGTTCCACGGCCATCGAATCGGCCTGCGATTCGTGGTCACGGCTATGTCTCCGGCTATCAAAGGAAAGACCTTTGACCAGTTTTTGCACCTGCTCGCGTTTGCCATATTCCGAGTTTTTTATCTGTCGCAACTGTGCCTGTATTTCTTCTGAATTGATGGCGGTTACATAACGGTTGATGCTGTTGTCGATGTGCCGGAGCAGGTAATGACCGATTTCATGGCAGAGCACAAAAGCCACTTCGCTTTCATTGTTGAGCTTGTAAAACAGGCCCATATTAAAGAGGATGATGCCTTCGCCGATATAGCTGGCATTGGGCACACCCGAACGGGAGAAATAACATTTGAACGGGTGGTCGCGGAGAACGGGGTTGGCTTTTACAATCTCGGCTACCAGTGCGTCCATGTATTGCTGTGCGGCCGGCGCGGTATAGATTTCTTTTTTGTCGAATTTCTCTTTTACGTTCTTCCAGACCTGGGCGTATTCTTCCTGGTAATCTTTTTTGTATTTGGAGGGAAGCAGTTCCAGTTCATCCTTGTGCTGCTTTTCATATTGGAGGGAAAGGGTATTGAGCAATGTCACATCCTCCGTGGCGGGGGTGAATGCTGTTGTTTGGGCATGGGTGAACAGGAATGGGAAGACAAGGACGATGCTTAGCACAACAGGATATAAAACCGCAGGATATTGGCGGCTGGTAACAGGGGTCATAAGCCAGGGTTATCTATAATTAAAACACAAGAACGTGAATTAAAACACAAGAACGTGCATTTTTGTAAATTATGCAAACGTTTGGCCGGGTGGACGCCAGGGAACTAAGTTAAAACACGTATGTCCTACCCTTAGGATAGGACACACGGTGTCTATAAAACCTGTAAATAATATTGTTTGTTATACCAGCATCCGTAGCGGCTCTTCGAGCAGCCCCTGAAGCGTTTGCAGGAAGGCGGAGCCCTTGGCGCCATCCACCACGCGGTGGTCGCAGGTAAGGGTGACTTTCATGATATTGCCCACCTTGATTTGCCCGTCTTTTACCACCGGTACCTGCTGTATGGCGCCTATGGCGAGGATACAGGAATCGGGCGGGTTGATGATGGCGGTAAACTCGTCGATGCCAAACATACCGAGGTTGGAGATGGTGAAGGTGCTGCCTTCCCAATCGGCCGGCTGGAGTTTTTTATCCTTTGCTTTCTGGGCAAAGTCTTTTACTTCGGCGGCTATCTGGCTGAGCGATTTGCCATCGGCAAAACGTATTACCGGCACAAGCAAGCCTTCTTCCACGGCCACGGCCACGCCGATGTTGACATGGTGGTTGATACGTATCTTATCACCCATCCAGCTGCTGTTGATATAAGGGTGTTGCTTCAACGCCAGGGAACAGGCTTTGAGCACCATATCATTGAATGATATTTTTACCTTGCTGACCTCGTTCAGTTTGGCCCGGCTTTCTACGGCCTTGTCCATGTTGATGACCATGGTAAGGTAGAATTCCGGTGCGGTGAATTTGCTTTCCGCCAGGCGCTTGGCTATGACCTTGCGCATCTGCGATACCGGTACATCGGTAAAGCTAACCTGTCCGGCAGGTGCAGTGCTAACTGCAGTAGGCTTGCCCGCCGTAGCTTCAGCGGAGGCGGGTTTGTAATTATCAATATCTGCTTTGGTAATGCGTCCGTTGTCGCCGCTGCCGGGCACGAGATGAATGTCGATGCCTTTCTCGGCGGCCAGTTTTTTAGCCAGGGGAGAGGCTTTTACGCGGCCGTTTTCGGTAGCGTTGCCCGTAGTTGCTGCGGGTTGAGGAGTAGCCGCGGCTGCCTGGGCAGGGGCCGCTTTTGCGGCCTCAGCGCTACCGGCATTTCCACCGCCCTGTACGCCAGCACCGCTTTTGGCGGCAGCTACTATTTTATTTACGTCTACTTTTCCTTCTTCGCCGATGATACAGAGCAGCGCGTTGACGGGTACTTTTTCACCTTTTTCGGCGCCTATATAGAGTAGTTTGCCGTTTTTATAGCTTTCCAGTTCCATCGTGGCCTTGTCGGTTTCGATATCGGCCAGCAAATCGCCTTTTTTTACGGCATCGCCTACTTTTTTATGCCAGGAGGAGATTACTCCTTCGGTCATGGTATCGCTGAGGCGGGGCATCAGGATCACTTCATCTATTTTGGAGAGGTCCATTGCTTCGCCGGCAGGTGCGGGAGCGGTTGCAGTGGGCGCAGGGGCCGCTGCTTTTTGAGCAGGAGCCGTTGCGGCGGGCTTGGCCGCCGTAGCTTCAGCGGAGGCGGGTTGCGCGGAACCGCCTTTTAAAAGTCCTGAAATGTCTTCGCCGGGAGCGCCTATAATAGCCAGCAGGTCGTTTACCTGTAATTTTCCGCCTTTGTCGGTGCCGATATGGAGCAGGGTGCCGTCTTTGTAACTTTCCAGTTCCATCGTGGCTTTGTCCGTTTCAACTTCAGCCAGTAAATCACCTTTCTTTACCTTGTCGCCCACCTTTTTATGCCAGGCAGCAATCACGCCTTCTGTCATCGTGTCGCTTAAACGGGGCATGAGAATCGATTCAGCCATAAAATCTTCCTGTTTGAGTGCCCGAAATTAAGGCAAAAACAGCAATTGAGTGCAGAAGAGATTTTAATTAAAATGGTGTCCCAGCAGCATAACGGCTGCAATGCTGAAATAAATTACCAGCCCGGTCACATCCACCAGCGTGGCCACAAAAGGAGCAGAAGAAGTGGCCGGGTCGAGTTTACATTTTTTCAATATCATGGGGATCATGGAGCCGCTCAGGGTGCCCCACATGATGATGCCGATCAGGGAAAAGAAAACGGTAATAGCCAGCAACAGCCAGTGGCCGCCATACTTACCCCAACCCAATTGCTGCCAGATGGTAATACGGATAAAGCCGATGGCCCCCAGCACGGTGCCCAGGAACAGACCGGATAATATTTCACGGCGCATTACATACCACCAGTCTCTTAAGGCCAGCTCTTTGAGCGACATGGCGCGTATGATAAGGGTGGCGGCCTGCGATCCGCTGTTGCCGCCGCTGGAAATGACCAGGGGAATAAATATCGTCAGTGCCACGTATTTGGATATCTCATCCTGGAAGCGGCCCATGGCAGTTGCCGTCAGCATTTCACTCAGGAAAAGGATGATCAGCCAGCCGGCGCGTTTGCGCACCAGCGAAAAGAAGGGTGTGTTCACATAAGGATAATCCAATTCTTCCACGCCCCCGAATTTCTGGATGGTGGCAGTGTCTTTTTGTTCCACTACGTCCATCACGTCATCGATGGTCACCACGCCGAGCAGCAAATTGTCGGCATTGGTCACGGGCAGCACAGTGCGGTCGAATTCCTTGAACTTGGCTACCGCGTCCTCCTTGCTTTCGTCCATTTTAAGGGCGGCGCAATAACCGTCTAATATAGTTTCTACTTTCAGGGAAGGCTCGTTGAGCACAAAACGTCTTACGGGTATATCGTCAATCAGCTTTCCGTCTTTGTCCACCACGTAGATCACGTTGGCCGCTTCGGTGTCTTTATGAAATTTGCGCAGGTGGGCATTGGCTTCGCCGATGGTCATATCGCGGGTAATGGTGGCAAAATCGGTATTGATCAATCGTGCCACGCTTCTTTCCGGGTAGCCGAGCAGCCCGTGGGTCGTCCTTTTATTGGTGTCGTTGAGAAATTCGAGAAAATAAGAGAGTTGCAAACCTTTGAGGGAAGTATAAAAAGCAAGGCGGTCATCAGAACTCAACTCATTTAATATGGCGACGGCTCTTTCCCGGGGAATTTCGCGGATGATTTTTCGTTGCAGCTTCGGATCGATATAAGGAAACACATCCGGCTGCGAGGAAATGGGAAACGCTTCGAAGGCGCTGATGGCCGTTTCTGCCGGAAGGGTAGTAAATATCTGTGCCACTTCCGATGGGTGCACATGGTGTTTGTCCTTTGACAGCCCGATTAAGCCGGTGAAATCGCCCTTGATAAGCTTGTTTTTGATCTCTTTCAGGGTCATCATACCTGTTTCTTTTATAGTTCGCGAATACGGGACCTTTGAGTTGAGGGTACGTTGAGCCTGCAAAATAAGGCGATATGTTTTAAAAGCCTATTATAATTGCAGGTGCAGGCGCAGTGCCACGATATGCACCGGGCCACGGTCTTTGTTATAAGCAGGGTTTACGACGAACTGGTAATCGGGACTCAGCGCCAGGAACAGGAACGGGATGGTGAAACTATAATAAGTTTCAAAAATCGTTTCACGGCTGTAGTTCAGATGACCATCGCCGATAATAAACCCATAGCCTCCCGCTGCCAGGTAGGCGCGGTGGTCTGCCGAAATACCATTGGACACCAGGGCCAGCGCCCAGGTATCACCTTTGCGGCCCCATTTCTCTCCGTCGAATGAAACGCCGGCCGATACCGTGTTGTCGATTTCGGTAAATGCCCAGGTTTCATTTTTGCCGTCGTTCCATCCCGCCCGTACAAACAGACCCGCAAACTTGCCGAGGTCCTGCTGGTACGAAAGACCGGTGCCGCTTTTAGTTTTACTGTATGCCCGCACCGTGGTGATATCCGGGACAGCAGGATTTTTTGCAAGGGCGTCGAGGTAACTGCCCATGGGTGCCTGGTTACGAAAAACCAACAGGCGGATCGTACCGGTATGCCCGTTAATGGCAATCGTCTTTTCACCTTCAGCAGTGAGGCCAAAGGATTTGGAAATATGATTATCGAGTGTAGGACCGTTGGCATAAGTGGGTTCCTGGGTGGCGGCAAAACGAACGGAACCGGCAGGAGTATGGTATTCCAGGACACCCCCAACGGTATAACCTCTTGTGTTGGCGGGATAATCCCAGGCCCCATTACTCATAAGGCTCCAGTTCATGAATTGCTGGCGGGGGTCATGGCTATAGTTGTTGGCATCAAAGAAATCCGGGAGGCTGAACTTGCCGGCGCGTAGGGAAAGATATTTTTCAGGTGCATATTCGCGAAGCTGGTTGAGATCGTCCGTGGTAAGTTCGGTGGCGCGGCTGAGTGCAAATTTCTGTTCGATATAAGCTCTTGCCACATACAGTGCCAGTTGTGGGCTTCCGATACGAAAGGTTTCACCGTTGGAAAAACCGGCCATACCAAAAGCGCCGCTCAATCCCCTGCCTCCTGCCACTTCGGGATTGAAGTAAACGGCTGCGTTCTTCCACAGGCGGCGGCCGATAAAGATCGTGGCGGTCCTGGAGGTTTTGACGTTTTCGGAAGTTTGCAGGCTGTTGTTGCCGGAGTATTTCGCTGTAAAATCAAAATGGTACTGGGAGATAACGGTGGCCTGCAAGTGCAGCGACCAGTTTTTTTGAAAAGCCGTATCCTGTATTAGCTGTGCGTGTGCGCGAATGCCGGTAAGGGTAATAAGTATAAGTAACAGGGGTCTCATCAAGGGTGCAATTTGGGGCGTAAAATAATTAATGGGCATGAGTTATATGTTAAATCATGCATCAATCTTTGCAATGATGCTGCGTAAATGCCTGCTTCCGTGCATCAATCTTTGCACTGTTGCTGCGTAAATGCCCGCTTCTGCTAAAAAAAATTCCGTTCCCGTATGGATTTTGGACAGAAAGAACTCTTATATGAAAACAAGTTGCTTATGGACGCGAATAAGATTTTATCCGCCGATGTCCTCGATATTTTATTCGAAGGACGCAATAAGGCGTATGGCGCATACGACCTGCGAAAGACCTATCGCCAGCGGCTTGGCAGGGCCCTCCTGCTGATGCTGGCGTTCTTATTACTACTCTTTGGTGCTAACTTTTTGTTCGGGTTTATAAAACCTTCCAATACCAAACCGATAGTGGAACGCGAAATAACACTGGAAGAACTAAAGACCCCGCAGGAAAAGAAAGTTATCGTGCCGCCACCACCGCCCCCACCCAAACCACCGCCCCCGGTAAATATGCGGCAATTCACCAATCACATGATTATCGAGAAAGATCCACCTGAAGCGGAGAAGCCGCCCCCTATGGATGACCTGGATAGAGTGAAGATAGGTACCGCGAACGTAACGAATGGAACGGATGCGCCCGACATTGTGGTGCCCGAAGGACGTGGAAAAGGGATTATAGATGTGCCTCAAAAAACAGAACCCGATGCGCCGTTTATGAAAGTGGAAAAAGAATCGGAATACCCGGGCGGCCCGAACGCATGGAGGAAATTTTTGGAAAGAAACTTATACAATAACCTCCCGCAGGAGGCAGTGGACCAGGGAATACAGGGAAGCGTTGTGATCCGGTTTATAGTGGATATAGACGGCACCGTGAGTGATGTAACGCCTATCTCGGGACCAAAGGAATACCAGGCTGCCGCTATAAACGTCATCCGTAAAAGCGGTAAATGGACCCCGGCCCTGCAAAACGGGCGGCAGGTGAAATCCTACAAAAGCCAGATGATCACCATTAAACTGGAAGATAACCCATAGAAAGGACGGTAAAAGAAAACGGTGGGTCGCCCTTTCGGGGCGGCTCACCGTTTTTCTTTTATAACAATTACTTTTTTTATTCCTGTCTCGGTTTGCTTATCACACCCACCCTGCGAAGGTATTTACGATTGCTCCGATGGTGCATGAAATTATGCACGATGGCGTAGATAACCGGCAATATCAGCAGGGTAAGAATGGTGGCAGTTATCAATCCGCCGATTACCACGACGGCCAGGGGCTTCTGTGTTTCACTGCCGATGCCATGCGAAACGGCCGCAGGCAGTAATCCAATCATAGCCATCAGCGCGGTCATGACCACCGGGCGTACACGCGATATAACGCCCTCGTGTATCGCACTGTCCAGGTTCATGCCCTCGTCGAGGTATTTTCGGAACACCGAGATCAATATCACGCCGTTCTGGATACACACCCCAAAGAGGGCGATAAAACCGATACCGGCGGAAATGCTGAAGTTGATACCGGTAATATGCAGGGCTAATATACCCCCAATGAGCGCGAACGGTACATTAAGGATCGTGAGTATCGAATCTTTTGCATTGCCAAAGGTGATAAACAGCAGCAGGAAGATGACCAGCAGGCATACCGGCACTACCTGGCTAAGGGTTTTGGTGGCCCGTTGCTGGTTTTCAAACTCACCGTTCCAGGTCATGGAATAACCATCGGCCAGTTGGAAACCGGCGGCTACCTTTTGCTGCGCCTCGGCTACGGTGCTTCCCAAATCGCGGTCGCGCACGGAGAACTTCACCGTGATATAACGCATGTTATTGTCGCGGTAAATGAACCCCGGCCCGGTCAGCGTCCTGATCAGCGAAATCTCTTTCAGGGGTACGCGGCTGCCATCATTGGACGGTACCATCAGGTTTTCGATTTCGGACTGTGTAGTCCGGTAGTCTTCCTGGTAGCGTACGCGTATATCGAATTTCCGTTCGCCTTCGTACAATTGGGTGGCGGCCTTACCACCGATGGCCATTTCAATGACGGCATTGGCATCGGCGGTGCTTACACCGTAAAAAGCCATCTTTTGCTGGTCGAGCTCGATGCGGAACTCGGGCTGCCCCAGGTTGCGTATCACCCCAAGATCTTCCACTCCTTTGATACCTTTCAGGATGTCCATCACACGGGTGGCGCTGCTGTCGAGCACGTTGAAGTCCGTCCCGAATATCTTTACCGCCAGAGCTGCAGGTACGCCTGCCACGGCTTCGGCTACGTTGTCGCGGATAGGCTGTGAATAGTTGTACACGATACCGGGGAACTGTTTCAGCCTTTCGTCCATTTCATTTACCAGTTCGTCGGGCGTGATCTTCCGTTTCCATTTTTCTTTTGGTAGGAGGTCAACGGCAATCTGCACATTGAAGAATCCCTTGGGGTCGGTGCCATCGTTAGTACGCCCCACCTGCGTGAGAGTATGGTTGACTTCGGGGAACTTGCTGATAAGTTCCACCATTTTCTGCGAAAGGCTGTCGGCCTCATCGAGCGATACGCTGCGTGGAAGCTCAGCCGTTACCCAGAGTGCGCCCTCGTTCAGTTGCGGAAGGAACTCCGAACCCAGGAATTTGAACGAAGCAAAGCTCAGTATCATGGCGATGAACGCAATGATCAGGCTTGTTTTCTGGTTGCGGTACACGATCTTGAACAGTTTGTCCACCCCCTTCTCGAAGAATATCACCACGGGGTTGTGTTTTTCCCGCACGTTCTTTCTCAGCAGGATGCTCGACAGGGCGGGCACCAGCGTAAGGGTGAACAGCAGGGCGCCCAACAAGGCAAATCCGAGTGTATAAGCGAGCGGGGAGAACATTTTACCTTCTACTTTGCGGAAGGCGAAGATGGGTATCAAACAGGTAATGATGATCAGCTTGGAGAAGAAAATGGATTTACCCATTTCCGCGCCCTTGTTTTTGAACAGGCCCAGCTTGGCAAGCAGGTTGAATTTCTCCATGCCCACTTCGCGGGCTTTGTGATCGAGGGCCACAAACAGCCCTTCCACCATCACCACGGCCCCGTCGATGATAATACCGAAATCTATGGCGCCCATGCTCAGCAGGTTGGCGTTCATGCCCTTGATGCGCATACAAATAAATGCGAATAGCAGCGACAGGGGGATGATAATGCTTACGGTAACGGTAGTTCTCCAGTCGGCCATAAAAATGAGCACGATAGCCGTCACCAGTATAATACCTTCCAACAGGTTATGGATGACCGTTTCGGTGGCATAGTCCATCAGGACCGTCCGATCATAAAAGGGAATAATTTTTACATCCTTCGGTAGGATGGATTTGTTAAGCTGCGCTATCTTGGCATGTACGTTGTCGAGCACATCGCTGGGGTTTTCCCCTTTGCGCATCACGATGATGCCTTCGATTTGATTGGGTTTATTGTCTTTGAACACGGCGCCGAGCAGCGGGGCGCTGGCTTCTACGACCGTAGCCACGTTCTTTACCAGCAGGGGTACCCCGTTTACCTTGGTAATAATGATGTTATTGATCTCATCGATGTTGTTCAGCAACCCGATGCCGCGTACCACGTAGGCCTGGCCGTTGCGCTGTATCACATCGCCGCCCACGTTCACATTGCTCCGGGCAACAGCGTTATATACATCGAGAGAAGAAAGACCGTATTTGATAAGCAGGTTGGGGTTGACGCTCACCTCGAAGATTTTTTCTTCACCGCCAAAGCTGTTTACGTCGGCCACGCCGGGAACGGATTTGAACTGGCGGTCAAGCACCCAGTCTTGTATCACCGTTAGGTCACGGATATTGCGGGTCTTGCTTTCCAGTGTATAACGGTAGATTTCACCCGTGGGGCCATAGGGCGGCTCTACTTCGGGCTTGATGCCATCGGGAATATCGGCGTTGATGATACGGCTCATGACCTGCTGGCGGGCAAAGGCATCGTCCACGTCGTCGTCGAAGATCAGCGTGATATAGCTTAGACCGAAAGAGGAATTGGTGCGGAGGTTTACTTTCTTCTGTACGGAATTCAATACGGTTTCCAGCGGTATGGTGATGAATTTCTCTACTTCTTCCGCGCTGCGGCCGGGCCATTGGGTGATGATAACGATCTGGGTATTGGTAACATCCGGGAAGGTCTCGATGGGCGTTTCCTTATAGCTCCAGATACCCAATGCCACCAGCACGATTGTCATAAAGAAAACAAAGTAACGGTGACGGAGTGAAAAGTGAATAATACTTTTTATGAACTTGTTCATGTGAAATTGAATGGGTGTTTACGAAATCAGCGCCTTGTACAGCAATACCTGGTTTTGAGAAATGACGCGGTCGCCTGCTTCGATACCGGAAGAGATATAGGCTTTGCCGGCGGTGATCTTCAGTACTTCCACCTGTTTTATTTCCATTTTGCATTTATCGTGGTAAACGACCACGAAGCTTTTCCCATTGTCGTCAATCAGTGCGGTCTCGGGTACGGAGATCGCCTTTTTGCCTTCCTCGTTCATGATGACGATATTGGCAAACATCTCGGGTTTCAGCATGTTGTTTACATTGGGGAGCCGGATGCGGATCTTCATTACCTTGGTAACGGGGTCGAGCACTTCGTTGACCTTGTCTACGACGCCGGTGAATACTTTATCGGGATAGGCGAGGGTAGTAATGTTGGCTTTGTATCCTTCTTTCACCCGGGAGATATCCGTTTCGTACACATTAGCCCATACCCACACATCTTTAATATCCCCGATCGTAAACATGTTGTCGGTATTATCGCTGCGTATAAAACCGCCCTGGTTGATTTTACGTTCTACTACATAGCCGTTGATGGGGGAGGTGATGGTGTATGTACCGTTTTCGGTCGTATGACCGCCGCCGTTGATGGCAATCTGTGATTTCAGTTTATTCTCCGCGGCAACGGCTTTATTGTAGTTTTCTTTTGCTTCCATGTATTCGCGTTCACTGGCGATACCGCTTTTAAACAATGACTCTTCATTGTCCATGGCGCGTTTGGCGATAGCGAGGTCGTTTCCGGCGGTAGAAAGGTCGCTGTAATTGCCGGCCACGTCGGCGCTCCTGATGGTGGCGAGGGTTTGTCCCTGGCTTACTTTATCACCCAGTGATACTTTTACATCCAGCACGCGCCCGCTGCTGAAGGGGAACAGCTTTACCACCTTGTTATCATTAAAACTGATTTCACCGCTGAGCTTTAACTCGTCGTCTATATGGTCTATGGTCGCAGTATCGATGATGATGATTTTCGCCAGCGAGTCCGTTATACACACTTGTTCTTTTGCCTTGGGCGTTTCCTTTGCACTACCGTCGCTGCAGGAGCTCATCCAAATTGCAGCCGGCGCCAGGATTAATAAAAAATGAAGGTTTTTCATCTGTTAGTATTTTACGAAAATTAATTGTTTGTCACTAGTGTCGCTCCTACGCTGAAATTCAGTTCTTCGGCTGCATTGCGCAGGTTGTTTTGTTGTTGAATCATGTTGGTGGTGGCGTCCTTGTAGGCGTCGAAGAAGTCGATAAATTCCAGCAGGCTCACCTGGCGCCCGCGATAGCTTTGCACCATGTTTTCCATCAGTTTATCATACTGCCCCATGAAATCGTTGGGAATGGCCTGCTGAAGCTTTTGTATGGTAAGCAACTTATTGTAGGAAGCAATCACTTCCTGTTCGGCCTGCCGACCGGCCTGTAGCACCTGTACGGATGCCTGGCTGATGGAAAGCTGTGCTGCTTTGATATTTCCCTTGTTGCGGTTCAAAATGGGAATGGGCAGCGAAAGTTCCAACCCCCAGAGATTCGGTACATAAGAGCTAAGACGATCGTATTCAACCCCCACCGTAAGATCTGGTACTGCTAACGCCTTCTGGTAGGAAAGATTGTGTTGTTGCGCCAGCAGGTTGGTCTGCGCCAGCCGGTAATCGGGACGGTTGGTTCTTGCAGAATCCAGCAACTGGGTAAGCGTATAGGAAACGGTCGTTGGAGGCGTGCCGGTAAAAACAGGCATATAAACCGTGTCGCCTTTTACCTGCAACAGGGTGGCCAGTTCTTTTTGTGTGTCGGCTACCTGGCCCTGCAATGCGACTGCATCGCTTTGCAGGTTGAAAAGAAGTGCTTTGATGCGGATATTATCTTTCTGTGAAATATTGCCTGCCTTCAGTTCCGCATCCATACCGACTACGAGTACTTGCAAGGCTGCTGCCTCATCGGTGTATATTTTCAGTGTGCGGAGCTGCTGGTCGAGATTCGCGAGGTCGGTGCGCAGGGTGTAACGCAGGTTGCGGAGCAGGTCATCCAGTTGTTGTTCCGCGCTGAGTACCGCGTCGCTGGCGAGCTGTACCTGCTTGTTGCGTTTGCCTGCCGTTTTTATTACCTGTTGCAATTGCAGGTAGACCTGTCCATAATCGCTCGTATGGCGGAAGAACTTGCCATCATAAATATTCTGATCGGTATTCAGTACCGGGTTGTCCCAATATCTTGCCTGTTGCACGAGGGCCTTGTTGATATCGACATTATAATGTTGAGCCAGCACAAAGAGGTTGTTTTGAAGGAAGAGTTTCTCTGCTTCAGGAACGCTTAGGTGTAGGGTATCGGGGTTTTGCGCAGATGCCAGGTTAATGGAAAAAAAAAGAATGAAAATGGTTAGCAATAACCTGGGCGGATTTTTTTGCATGCTTTTCAGTTTTAGCTCCGGCTGCAAAACTGCATCTAGCTTTGGTTAAGTAGATATTAACATGAGTTAAGCGATGGTTAAATAACGAAGCCGCCCTTTACAGGAGCGGCTTTCGTTAAGAAGTGGTTATTATTTTATCATTCATTTTGTTTTTCCACTTTACCGAGCATACCCATTTTATGAAGCAGTTTTCTGTTCTGACGTTTGTGTATAAACTGGTGAACGAGCGAATAAATAATGGGCAGTATAAGCAGGGTTAAAATAGTAGCGGTTATCAGTCCGCCGATGACGACTACGGCAAGCGGTCTTTGTGATTCGCTGCCGATGCCATGCGACAAAGCGGCAGGCATCAACCCGATGGCTGCCATCAATGCAGTCATGACCACGGGACGTACCCTTGACATCACGCCTTGCTTGATGGCGTCGTGCAGCGGCATTCGCGCGTCCATGTTTTTGCGGAACACGGAGATGAGGATCACGCCGTTCTGGATACAGATGCCAAACAGGGCGATAAACCCGATACCGGCGGAGATGCTGAAGTTCATACCGGTGATATGCAGCGCCAGTATACCGCCAATCAACGCGAATGGTACGTTGAGAATGGTAAGCAGGGCATCATTCACGTTTCCATAGGTGACAAACAGGATCAGAAAGATACCAAGCAGGCAGAGCGGCACTACATCCGCCAATCGTTTGGTGGCGCGTTCCTGGTTTTCAAACTCACCGTTCCACGATAGTTTGTATCCCTTCGGCAATTTGACGGCGGCATCTACCTGTTGCTGTGCGTCGGCAATGGTGCCGCCGAGATCACGGCCACGCACCGAGAATTTGACGGCGATATGGCGCATGTTGTTGTCGCGGTAAATAAAGGCCGGCCCGGTCAGTGTTTTGATGCTGGCGATTTCCTGGATGGGTATTTTGGAACCATCCTGCGTGGGCACCATCAGTCGTTGAATCTTTTCTTCGGTATTGCGGAATTCTTTGGGATAGCGGATGCGCACGTCGAACCGTCGTTCTCCCTGGTAGAGTTCGGTGGCTGCTTTACCCCCGATGGCCATTTCCACCACCGATTGTGCATCGGCGGTATTGACGCCATAGATGGCCATTTTCTGCTGATCGAGTTCTATACGGAACTCGGGTTGCCCGAGGTTACGGAGCACACCCAGATCTTCCACGCCTTCCACATTTTTCATAATGAACTTGACCCGGTCGGCCAGTGAGTCCAGCGTATTGAAGTCGGGGCCGAATATTTTTACCGCCATCGCGGCATTGACGCCCGCCACGGCTTCTTCCACGTTGTCGCGGATGGGTTGCGAATAATTGTACACCACGCCCGGTATCTTGCGAAGCTGTCCATCCATCGAGTCGATAATTCGTTCTTCCGACCAGCCTTTTCTCCATTCTTCTTTTGGCTTGAGATCCACCTGTACCTGCACGTTGAAAAAGCCTTTGGGGTCGGTACCGTCATTGGTGCGGCCCATTTGTGAGAGGGTTTGCTTTACTTCCGGGAATTCGCGGAGTATCTGCGTCATCTTATCGGAAATCTCCAGCGCCTGCGGCAGGGAAGCGCTCATCGGTAATTCGCTTTCCACCCATAGCGCGCCTTCATCCAGTTCAGGAAGGAACTCGGTGCCGAGGAATTTGACCGAGAAAAAGGTCAGGCCCATTACGGTCAATGCTATCAGCAGGCTTGTTTTGGGATATTTGTAGGTGCGGTTAAACAGGAAACGCACGCTTTTTTCAAAAAAGATAACAATCGGGTTGTGTTTCTCGCGCACATTTTTCTTGAGCAGCACACTGGACAGGGCAGGTACAAAGGTGAGTGTGAACAGTAATGCGCCGAGCAATGCAAAGCCGAGCGTGTACGCCAGCGGGGAGAACATCTTGCCTTCTACTTTCTGGAAGGCGAAGATGGGAATAAGACAGGTGAGGATAATGATCTTGGAGAAGAAGATAGCTTTGCCCATTTCGGTTCCCACCTGTTTGAACAGGCTGAGCTTGGCCAGCTTGTTGAATTTCTCCATGCCTACCTCCTTTGCGCGGTGATCGAGGGCCACGAAAAGCCCTTCCACCATCACCACGGCCCCGTCGATGATGATGCCAAAGTCCACGGCGCCCATCGAAAGCAGGTTGGCGGTCATGCCCTTGAGCCGCATACAAATAAAGGCAAACAACAAGGACAGGGGGATAATGATGCTCACCGTGACGGTCGTGCGCCAGTCGGCCATGAAGAGGAGTACCACCACGGTCACCAGTATAATCCCCTCCACCAGGTTGTGAATAACCGTGTGCGTGGCATAATCCATGAGCACGGTACGATCATAGAAGGTATTGATCTTTACATCGCCGGGCAGGATATTTTCATTGAGGTCCTTTACTTTTTCATTGACGGCTTTTAGTACCTGTGCGGGGTTTTCGCCCTTGCGCATGACGACGATGCCCTCTACCACGTCTTCCGTGGTATCGCGCGACACCCACCCAAAACGCGGTTTACCGGCTTCCTTGACCGTTGCCACGTTTTTTACCAGTATGGGTACGCCGTTTACTTTGGTCACAATGACGTTTTCTATTTCATCGATGCTGTTCAGCAGGCCAATGCCTCTTACCACGTATGCCTGGCCGTTTCTTTCGATGACATCACCGCCCACGTTGATATTGCTTTTGGCGACGGCATTGTAGACGTCCAGCGAAGTCATGCCGTATTTGGACAGGTAGTTGGGGTTGATATTGATTTCGTAGCTCTGTTCTTCCCCGCCGAAGCTGTTGACATCGGCCACGCCGGGAATGGATTTAAACTGCCTGTCGAGCACCCATTGCTGGATGGTAGAGAGTTCGCGGATATTGCGGGTTTTGCTTTCGAGGGTATAACGGAATATTTCACCGGTGGGGCCGTAGGGCGGCTGCACATCGGGTTTTACGCCGTCGGGAAGATCGGCATCGCCGAGGCGGCTCAACACCTGCTGGCGGGCAAAGGCATCGTCCACATCATCGTCGAAGATGATGCGGATATAGCAAAGCCCGAAGGTAGAGGTAGAGCGCAGGTTTACTTTCTTTTGTACGGAGTTCAGGACCGTCTCCAGTGGAATGGAAATGAATTTCTCCACTTCTTCGGCGCTGCGGCCCGGCCATTGCGCAATAATGATGGTTTGCGTGTTGGTGACATCGGGGAAGGTCTCGATGGGCGTATTCTTATAGCTTACAAAGCCGATTACGGCGATGATGGCGGTAAGGAAAAAAACCAGGTACCGGTGGCGAAGCGAGAAATAAATGATTTGCCGGATTATTTTAACCATAGTATTCGGTTGAGCCTTTTATGGAATGATGGGAGCGGTTTTATTTTTCGTTGTCGGTAAATTCTTTATAAAGCAGGAGGGCATCGTGCGTAAGCACTTTCTGTCCCTGCGATACGCCCGATTTTATAAAGGCCTTATCCCCCGTTTTCTTCAGTATCTCCACCTGCGCTACTTTCAGATCGCAGTCGTTGTTGTACAGGATGACATAGGTCAGGCTGTTTTCCTCTACGAGCGCCGTGAGGGGGATGCAGACCGCCGTCCGATCTTCTGTGTTGGAAATGGTGACATTGGTAAACATTTCCGGTTTTAGCAGCATATCGGCATTGGACAGGCGGACGCGGATGCGCATTACTTTATTATTCGGGTCGAGCACGTTGCTTACCTTGTCGATTTTCCCGGTAAACTTTTTATCGGGATAGGCCAGGGTGGTTACGAGGGCGCTGTAGCCTTCCTTTACCTTGGAAATATCTGCTTCATACACGTTGGCCCATACCCATACTTCTTTCAGGTCGGAGATGGTGAACATATTATCGGTCATGTCCAGCCGGATAAAACTGCCGGCATTTACTTTTTTCTCTACTATATAACCGCTGATAGGGGCTTTGATGTAATAAACACCGCCGGCCTCCATATTGCCGCCGCCATTGATGCTGATGAGCGACTGGATTTTATTGCGTGCCGAACGGGCTTTTTCATATTGCTGTTTTGTCTCTTCGTATTCTTTCTGACTGCTCAGCCCGCTTTTGAATAATGCTTCGGCATTGTCCATCTGCCGTTTGGCAATGTTTACATCGGCGTCGGCGCTTGAAAGATCCGTGTAATTGCCGGCAACATCGGCGCTTTTTACAATGGCCAGCACCTGCCCGGCCTGTACCCTGTCGCCAAGGGTTACTTTTACTTCGGTCACCTGTCCGCTGCTGTTGGGGAATACCTTTACTATCTTATCCTCGTTGAAGGATACCTCACCGCTGAGGTGCAGCTCTTCGTTGACAGAGCAGAGGGCGGCGGAGTCGATGGTGATCATTGGTTTCATGGTATCGCTCAGGCAGAATTTTTCCGGTTTCTTTTCCACGGGTTTCTTTTCTTCACAAGCGGTTGCCAGCAGCGCGGCCAGCAGGCAGAAGGGTATTATTTTTTTGAGCGTGGTAAGCATAGTTTTTTGAGGGTTTTATTTTAGTACGTCTGTACCGATGGTGAAATTCAGGTCTTCTTTTGCTTTCTGATAGTTCAGTTGTTGTTGCAGGTATTGCAGGCGGGTATCGCGAAAGGCTTCAAACAGGTCGATAAATTCCAGCAGGCTCATTTGCCGCTGCCGGTAGCTTTGTACTGCGTTGTTCAGCAACTGCTGGTATTGGGCGTAATAGTTTTTATCCCCCGACACCAGCACGTTGTAGCTTAGTTGCAGTTTGCTCACGGCGGACTGGTATTCGTTCTGTAGTTTTTTATCTTTTTGCAGCAGCAATGATTCTTCCTGTTTTATAGAAAACTGCGCCGATTTGATATTGCCCTGGTTGCGGTTAAAAAGCGGGAGGGGAAGGGAAACGGCCAGTCCCCAGTAATTGATTGCATAAGTGTTGGCGCGATCATATTCTACCCCGGCCGTGATATCGGGCGCCCGCAGGGCTTTTTGATAGGAAAGATTCTGCTGTTGGAAAAGCAACTGGTTTTGCTCGGAGAGGTATTCGGGATTGTTCTTCCGGGCAAATTGCAGCAGGGTATCTGCTATCACGGGGGCATGGGACACATCCGGTTCGGGCAGGCTGGGATCGAGGACGGTGTTCTTATCTTCCTGTAACAAGAGTTTCAACGTGCTGTTGACATCGGTCCATTGTTTATCGGTTTCCGCCAGTTCCTGTTTGAGGGAGAGCCCGAGCGCCTGTACGCGCAGCAGGTCTTTCAGTGAAATATTGCCGGCATCGTACTGGGCCTTCATACCGGAAAGCAGGGTTTCGATTTCGGTATATTCCTGTGTGAACAGCATTCGGACCTGTTTGAGCTGCCAGGCGGTATAGAGATTGGTGCGCAGGGCATACCGGAGGTTGCGCAAAGCATCGGCAAACTGTAATTCGGCCAGTTGGGCGCTGGTAGTGGAAAGTTCCGCCAGTTTGGTCCTTTTGCCGGCGGTTTTAAACACCTGTAACAATTGAATGTACACTTCGCCGTAAGGCTGGCCATTGACCGTAGTGTGGCGGAAGAATTTACCGTCGTAGATGTTCTGGTCGGTATTCAGCACGGGATTATCCCACAGCTTTGCCTGTATGATCAGCGCCCTGCTGGCCTCGATATTGTATTTGGAGGCGATTAGTAAAAGATTGTTCTGGATGGCTTTGGCCTCGGCTTCGGGAAGGGTTATCGAAACCGTATCCGGGGTGGATTGCGAGAAACAGCTTAATGAAAATGCAGTGATAAGCAACACCAAATAAAATCTGTGCATAGTTCTTTAGAGGGTTTGCAGCAAAATTACCGGCATTCTCATAACCAGCAATTAACGGTTGTTAACAAGTGGTTAAGGAGTCCCCTCATACGGACGAAAGGCCCTGTAATCATTACTATTTTAATCCATGGTTAATGACTACCGGGCCTTTGCCTGTAAAATATAAATAGGATCTACACTGCAGAAAGGGAGGGAACATTGAAGCGGAAGCCCACCCCGTGAATGGTTTCGAGTATCACCTCGGGATCGGCCTTAAAGTGTTTGCGCAGCTTGGTGATAAAAACGTCCATGCTGCGGCCCAGGAAATAATCGTCTTTCCCCCATACGTTCAGCAATACTTCTTCTCTTTTCAGGACCTTATTGGGGTGCTGGCAGAAAAATTTGAGCAGGTCGGCTTCTTTCTGGGTCATGGAAGAGGAGCCTTTGTCGGAGGTTATTTTAAGATCGGTATAAGAGAATTTCAGCTTGCCTATCTGGTATTCCTGCACTTTCTCTGAATGCATTTTCCGGGTGCGGCGAAGAAATACTTCCATGCGCAGCAGCAGTTCACTCATATTAAAGGGCTTGGTGATATAATCGTCCGCACCGCTCTGGAAGCCTTTTATTTTATCTTCTTCCATCGATTTGGCGGTGAGGAACAGCACAGGGACCAGGTCTGTTTGCGCGCGGATTTTCTTTGCCACGGCAAAACCGTCTTTATTGGGCATCATTACATCGAGCAGGCAGATATCGAAATCGTTTTTATGAAAACGATCAATGGCCGTCTGGCCATCCGCGCAATGCACTACTTCATACCCGTCTTCCTCCAGGGCGTCTTTGATAATAAAACCCAGGGAGGCATCGTCCTCAGCCAATAATACTTTTGCTTTTACGGCCATAGTCATTTTTTTTAAGCATTATCAAATTAACACACTTTATACCATTTGATGTTAATCGCGTGTTATTCACACTCTCGGCAACACTATTCTAAACTCGGTTCCGATGCCTGGCAGGCTGTTGACGAATATCTTGCCGTTATGGGCATCCACTACCTTTTTTACAAAATTCAGGCCCAGCCCGAATCCTTTTACGTCGTGTACATTGCCGGTAGGTACGCGAAAGAATTTGCGGAACAGCATTTTAATGTATTTCTGTTCGATGCCTATGCCATTGTCTTTTACCGAAATGCTGTAATGGCCGTTTTCCGCCGTTGTGGCGATGATAACATGCGGCTCCCGCGAATACTTGATGGCGTTTTCAATCAGGTTCACGAGCACCATGGCGACATGGTTTTCGTCGGCGCGGACATACTTGCCGCTGTCTTCCAGGTTAAGCTCGATGCGGGTACTGGTCTGTCGTATCAGCGGGTCCATATCCTTGATGACATCCATGATGATGTCATTGGGGATGAAATTCGTCTTTTCGAGGGGTAGCTCGTATTGTTCGCTGCTGGCTGTTTTGAGTAACTTTTCCACCTGGCCCTGGAGATGCTCGGTTTGTTCAGCCACGATGCTGCTGTATTTTTTCAGGCGTTCGGGCTGCTCTGCAATAGATCCGTTGTTGAGGACTCCGGCGGCGAGTTTCATGACAGCAAGCGGTGTTTTGAATTCATGGGTAAAGTTATTTACAAAATCCTTCTGAACCTCGTTGAGAAATTTTTGCCGGTAGAAGTAGAACATACTGGCCGCAAAGCCTATCAGCGCCAGCAGGAGGCCGACGCTGGTGACTATCCAGAAATTGAGCTGGTGAATGATGTATTGCTGTCGATGGGGAAAATTGAGGTGGATATAGGGGAATTTGCGGGGGTATACCGGGAGGTCAATCTCGACTGGCTGGGGCTGTGTGTTGGCCGCGACCTGGGTAGAGGCGATGGTGGGGAAGTACACCTGGTAGAGATAATTGCTTATGCTATCGCTGTACACCGCCATGTTGCAGTCGGTAAACACGTCGAAGTCGGTGAACTCGCTGGCAAGGTAATAGATAAGCGAATCTTTTTTGGGAATGGTGTCCACCTGGAGGATAAACGAGTTGGGGGTGGGATGCTCGATCAGCGTTTGTATCTGGGTGCCGGGACTATCGTCCAGTTCCATGTCCTCGCAAAGCCCCCGGATGCTCTTTACTACGTTGGTATAGAAGTCTTTCTGCTCCTTATTGTACACCCGGTCCAACCAGAAAAGCTGGACCACGATAATGACGCCGACAAGTAGCGTCAAAATGAGCATTATCCATTTTAAAGTAGCAGACCGCATGATAAAAGTTACGAAATCCTGCAAATATGCAACCATTTGCCAGAAGCTCCCAAACCGCTCTTGTTAACCAGCAGTTAAGTATTAACACTGGTTAAACTACAGTTAACAGGGGTGAAAAATTTTATTGTAGCACAATACTTCAGCAATTTAGCACTCTCAAGCAAACATATTTAAAGATCGTAGTAATAGAGGGTTCTTTTTAGGGTTTATGCGCCGCTTTTCTAAGCGGCGTTCTTTTTTGGGGGACGCGAAGGAGCGCGAATTGACGCGAATAGGAATGCGAATGGGGTAAATAGATGACGAATTGGACGGCTAAGTAGTTGTTTTACAGGCTTTATGGGGGTAAAGGGGGCCTGGATGGGCGGGGTTGGCTGCCTTTCATATCTTATCTCTTACCGGTAATAAATTTTTAGTCTACATTTTTGATAGGGAATCAATACCTTTGGAGTCCATTTTTATATTTATCAACTCTAAAAATATAGTATATGAGTTTACGACTTGGTGACATTGCCCCCAATTTCCAGGCAAAGACAACTGCCGGTGATATTGATTTCTACCAATACCTTGGCAATAGCTGGGGCATCCTGTTCTCCCACCCGGCTGACTATACGCCGGTATGCACAACCGAACTCGGCAAGACTGCTCTGCTGCAGGATGAGTTTGCCAAACGCAATGTAAAAGTGCTGGCCCTGAGCGTGGACCCGCTGGATAAGCACCTGGGATGGATCAATGATATTAATGAGACACAAAAGGTGACCGTAGGTTTCCCCATCATCGCCGACGAAGACAAGAAAGTAGCTCTCCTGTACGATTTTATTCACCCCAATGCTTCCGCAACGGCTACCGTTCGCTCGCTGGTGGTGATTGGCCCCGATAAGACCGTAAAACTGATTATTACCTACCCGGCTTCTACCGGCAGGAATTTCAATGAAGTATTGCGTGTCGTTGAATCATTGCAGCTTACTGCCAATTACAGTGTGGCTACACCGGCCGACTGGAAACAAGGCGAAGATGTAATCGTGGTTCCGTCCATATCTACGGATGATGCCATCAAGAAATTCCCCAAAGGCGTGAAAGTGGTGAAACCTTACCTGAGGTATACACCGCAGCCGAATGTGGAGTAAGTTTTAAGCTGCGAGCTATGAGCCATGAGCTACAAGTGTTTTTGACTTGCAGCTCATGGCTTTTTTGTTTCCAGCCTCCAACTCGCAGCTCATGGCTCACAGCTCGTAGCTTCTCTCTATCCTGCATATATAACATCCCGCTTCGGCATTGCGCGCATGGAGGTATTCTATTCCTGCGTGTGCCTCGAGTATTGACGGTATCAATTCATCCACATCGGCATCGCCTACCAGTTGGGTAAATACCATTCGCTGATCGGTATTGTATCCGATAAGGGTCAGCGGAAAACTTTTCTTATCTGCTTTAAGGGCTGGCGGAAACCGGTACACATCGGCATAGGGTTCCACTTCTTCCGCATTGATAAATACGGGACCGGGTTGGTCAAAGGCATTATCGATGGCAAAAGGGCTATGGCTGATAAGCAGCCTTTTGTCCAGGCCTTTACGGAACGGCTGCAGCGATACCCGGCAGGGACCGCGGCCGGTGGCAAGTTCTTCGGTTATCTCGTGGCCGTAATCGTCCCTGAGCGATTGGCGTATACGCTGGGCATATTCTTTTGAGAGCGGGATAATTTTGAATGATTGCATAAGGTTGTTTTTTATGAAACAAAATTCGGCAGGCCGCCGGTGAGTTACAACCCGGTACTTGCTGTCTTTAGCTACAAAGTACAAGGCGCTTACCGCGGATATTTTGCGGCTTAACATAAAAGCGATCCGGCCAATTTTGACAAGTATTCCTTAATTTTCGGAAAACAACAGCTTATGAGAAAACATCTCGCCGGTGTAATGCTACTGCTCTGCACCGCTCTTTTTTCTTTTTCACAGCATACGATCATTTATTGCGGCCGGCTGGTGGATGTAAAGGCCGGCCAGTTATTGAAGGAAATGAGCATCATTGTGGACGGTAATAAGATTTCGGATGTCGTAAAGGGATATGCCCCCGCAGGTCCCGGGGATAAGGTAATCGATTTGAAAAACCGTACGGTGATGCCCGGGCTAATCGATTCGCATGTACACATGGAGCATGAAACCAGTCCCAACAACTTTGAAAATCAAATGAAGCTGAACAAGGCCGATTATGCTTTTCTTTCCGTTGGCTTTGCCGAAAAAACATTGAATGCCGGCTTTACCACCGTGCGGGACGTGGGCGGCACCGGAGTAAATATTTCCCTGCGCAATGCCATCAATAAGGGGTTGATAAAAGGACCGCGTATCTACACGGCCGGCCGTCTCCTGTCCAGCACCGGCGGTCATGGCGATCCTACCAACGGGCTTAAAGAGGAGTTGATGGGTGATCCGGGTCCCGAAGAAGGCGTGGTGAACGGGGTCGACGAATGCCGCAAGGCCGTGCGTATCCGTTATAAAGAAGGAAGCGACCTGATAAAGATCACGGCCACCGGCGGGGTGCTGAGCTTGGAAAAAGATGGAGCGGGCGCGCAATTCAGCGAAGAAGAAATAAGGACAATCGTGCAAACCGCCAAAGACTACGGGATGCGGGTGGCGGCGCATGCACACGGTGCGGAAGGCATCAAGCGCGCTATCCGCGCAGGGGTTACTTCCATCGAGCATGGCACGTACATGGACGATGAAGCCATCGCCTTGTTCAAACAATATGGCACCTGGTATGTGCCTACCATCATTGCAGGTAAATCGGTAGCGGATTCCGCGCTGAAGCCCGGTTATTTTCCCGCCATCGTTGCCGAAAAAACATTGAATGCCGGCTTTACCACCGTGCGGGACGTGGGCGGCACCGGCGTAAACATTTCTTTGCGCAATGCAATTAATAAAGGATTGATAAAAGGACCACGTATCTACACGGCCGGCCGTCTCCTGTCCAGCACCGGCGGGCATGGCGATCCTACCAACGGGCTTAAAGACGAGTTGAGAGGTGACCCGGGTCCCGAAGAAGGCGTGGTGAACGGGGTCGACGAATGCCGCAAGGCCGTGCGTATCCGTTATAAAGAAGGAAGCGACCTGATAAAGATCACGGCCACCGGTGGCGTGCTGAGCCTGGAAAAGGACGGTGCGGGCGCGCAATTCAGTGAAGAAGAAATAAGGACGATCGTACAAACCGCCAAAGACTACGGCATGCGGGTGGCGGCGCATGCACACGGTGCGGAAGGTATCAAACGCGCTATCCGCGCGGGAGTTACTTCCATCGAGCATGGCACGTATATGGATGATGAAGCCATCGCTTTGTTCAAACAATACGGTACGTGGTATGTGCCTACGATCATTGCGGGTAAATCGGTAGCGGATTCCGCACTGAAGCCCGGTTATTTTCCCGCCATCGTTGCCGAAAAAGCCAGGGCGGTAGGACCATTGATCCAGGGCACGTTTGCCCGGGCATACAAAGCGGGGGTAAAGATTGCTTTTGGAACGGATGCCGGAGTGTATGCGCATGGTAAGAACTGGATGGAATTTGTTTATATGAATGAAGCCGGGATGCCTGCGCTGGAAACCATTAAATGTGCGACCGTTTCAGGCGCGGAGCTTATCGGCGTAAGCGATAAGATCGGCTCCATCGAAAAGGGGAAGCTGGCGGATATCGTGGCAGTGGAAGGCGACCCTACGGTAGATATTAAAGTAATGGGTAAGATGAAATTCGTTATGAAGGATGGGGTTGTATATAAAAACGAATAAGCAGAAAATTAAGTTTCCCCTCTTTTATAGTTGCGGCGCAACCGGGATACCCGGGCGCCGTTTTTTATTGCACCTTTCTTTCCATTTTAGTACTGCGAATCCTGTTTTTCGTGTATCGGTTTTGAGGATACACGGAGCAATACGTTATTTTGATCCCGGAAACAGATACATTGACACTTAAACATACAACCGTGATTTTAACGTTATTATCCCATCAGTGGAAATTGTTCTGGCGAAGCCGAAATGCGGGACAGGGGCTGGTCGTAAGGGCTTTGACGGGGATTATCATGTTATACCTGCTGGCCGTTGCCGTTTTTGTGGGTATTTCATTGCAGTATTTACTGGCGAAACTGTTCCCGGGACAGGATATCATTCATGTATTCTGTGGTTTCATTCTCTATTATTTTTCCCTTGACATTGTCCTGCGGTTCATGTTCCAGGAGCTGCCCACGCTTTCGGTACAGCCTTACCTGGCACAGAATATCCGCCGCCGGGAACTGGTGCGGTTTTTAAACATCCGTTCGCTGTTTACCTTTCTCAACATGGTGCCGCTGCTGTTATTCATTCCTTTTTCCATCCGTGTTATCGGGGCAAAATACGGGTTTGCGGGTAGTAGTGTGTTTTTGATTAGCATCCTGTCCCTGACCGTCTTT
>DASYCT010000141.1:0-6495 GCA_036500065.1 Chitinophagaceae bacterium
GCCGCCATGAATGCACGGTTTGAAATCCATTCCGGCCCGGCTGAAGGGACCCGTATTTCCGTGGCGATACCCCTAACAGGATACACCTAACATTATAAGGGTATGCGACCAAAGGAAAATGAGCTGTATCTTGCCGTTAAATCGTGCATACCATCTTACTATACGAAGACAACAGTGACCTCCGCGAAAGCGTGTGCAGCCTGTTGAAGCAGGCAGGTGGCTACGAAGTGCTTGGCGCCTTTGCCAATGGCGCCCAGGTGGAAAGCCAGGTAAAAGAATGTAATCCCGACGTGATACTGATGGATATCAACATGCCCGGCGTAAACGGGATCGAGGCCGTGAAGAAAGTACGTTCGGTCAACCGGAAAGTGCAGATAATCATGCTGACCGTGTTCGACGACAACGAGCATGTGTTTATGGCCCTCTCGGCCGGCGCCAACGGCTACCTGCTCAAAAAATACATTTCCGACAAGCTGATAGATGCCATAGAAGAAGTCGTACAGGGCGGTGCGCCGATGAGTCCCGCCATTGCAAGAATGGTCATCGACAATATGCAGCAGCGTCAACAGCTAAAAGACAGTTATAAACTCACCGACCGGGAAAAAGAAATACTGCAATTGCTCTCCCGGGGCAATAGTTTTAAAATGATTGCCGGCGGCCTTGGGCTTAGTATAGACACCATTCGCACGCATGTAAAGCATATCTACGAAAAACTCCAGGTCAACTCGCAGATAGAAGCGGTGAGCAAGGCATTAAATGAAAAGCTGGTGTAAAGATCATACCTCTCTTCAAAGCCATTTACCAAACCAGTCCAGCGTCATCTTTAAATGTTCCGGCGTAGTGCGGTGCGGCAGGTTGGGCGCAATGTCCATCTTTAGTTTATCGGTCGCGTTCTTTGAGCGATAGGCTACCATCGCCGATTCAAATGCAATTTTTGCTCCGGGCAGGGGACAGTTCTGGTCTTTCTCCGTGCTAAGCACCAGCAGGGGCCGCGGGGCCAGCAGTCGCAACATCGACGGGCAGTCAAATTCACCGGTGATGCCGGGCAGGAGTTTATCCCATACCGCTTTTACATTCTTTGCGTTCAGCGCGGTATCGCCCATATCCTTTGCCGCCTGCAGATGCGCCTCGTAAATGGTATGTGCACGACCCTGCCAGCGCTCATTATCCAGCGACCATTTAAAGCTCTGCGCGGCAATGTCCAGCACCACTACTTTTATTCTCCTGTCCACGGAAGCGGCCAGCCAGGTTTCTATCCCGCCCATCGATATGCCGCCCATGCCTATACGATTGGCCTGCACGTCGGGCCGGGTCACGAGATAATCGGTCAGCCGCCACAGGTCATAAACGGTATCAAAATAAAAGGGATGCGCCTGTTGTGTTTTGTCGGTGTTTTCCCATGCTTTCGTAACGGCCTCTACATATTCCTTCGAGCCATGTGCGCCCCCGGCAATCCGCGCACCATGATAGCGGGCATCGATGGCTACGCCCATAATGCCTCTTTTGCTAAGCTGGTAAAGTATGTTTTTGATCTCGCCGTCGTCTTTTTTGCCTCCCGTGCCATGAAGAAAAATAACCGCGGGGAAGGAAGCGGCCCCGGTGACCGGTTTATAGATCAGGATGGGAACCTTTTCCTGTTTTTCACTGTAGATAAAACCACGTTCAATGATAACCGAATCCGTTTTGACGGACTGGAACGACGCATTAAAATCAACGGCCGGCCGGTCCACCAACAGCTTAAAGTCGGCCGCCACCTGTTCGACCGGGGGATAGCTGGCCGTTTGCGCCGGTAAAACAGTTGTGCAACACAATAATGCGATGCAGGCGGCAATCATTTTATAATCAAATAGCATATGGCAGGGTTTTGCAGGTTGTACCCCTCAAATTAAAACACCTCGCCGAGGTTAACAAAAAAACCGTGGGAGCCATTTTCCCCGAAGCCGTAATCGACGCAGAGATTGGCGCCGGAAAACTTATTGAGTTTTAGCCGCAGACCGACGCCATAGCCGGCAAATAATTTACTGTACTGGGCAGACAGGTCGCTGGAAAAATTCTGGAGATTGAGAAAGGCCACGCCACCCACGAGGCCGTTGCGCGTGATGCCAAACCGGTATTCCGTTTCGAAATAGGTCATATCCCTTCCCCTGAACCGTCCCTGTATATACCCGCGGGCCGTATTGTAATTGTCGTCCCAACCCGTGCTCGGCAGGAGCAAATAGGGTGGGGTGCCATTGGCCGTCAGCCAGTCCAGCATCCAAAAGGCCAGCACATTATTCGATTGCTGTGGAAAGGGGAGGTAGGTGCGGGCATCGATTTGCAGGGATGCCCAGTTGCTGTCGCTGCCCAATGCTTTTTCACTGGTGCGATAAGTCATACTGATAAAGCTGCCCTGGCGGGGGTTGAGCTGGTTGGCGCGGGAGTCATACAAAAAACGAAAAGCAGGCCCAGAAGCGATTTCCTTATTGCCCAGTTCGCGGGTGATAAGATTGTTCAGTTGCCGTGATATTTGGTCGGTGGCTTTGATACTCCAGAACTGGTCATAGTAATATCCCAGGCCCACGTACACATTATCCGACAGGGATTTCATAACACTCTGGTGGAGTTTGATACCCGAGAAGTTAATGGTCACCCCTTTATTCGGATCGGTCCGGCCGCCCAGCCCGTAGATGGAGGAAGGGTAGCTGATATACCTGAAATCGGTGATGAAATTGTACCGGTTCCCTTTTGTCCAGAGATCGGCCGTAAAGGGAACGATGATTTGATTGTATTGGGAATAAGTAAAATTGGTATTGACGCTGGACAGCTTGGTATTAAAGGTATCGGCGAAATAAGCCATATTACCACTGACAAGACCGGCAAAACCGGTTTGGAGCGTATAGCCCAGGGCCGGTACAAAAGAATAATGTTTTTGCGTATCTTTTTTCCCCGTGGTATCGCGGGTCGATGGCGTGTGGGGGCTGAAAACGCTGTGCACTACGTCTCCCATGTCTTTTTGCAGGTGGGCCCTTCTTTTGGTCGTAGTATCCGACTGCCCGAAACTTTTTGAGGTAAGCAAAAAGAGCAGGGGTACCAACAAGACAAACTTAAACAGGGGAATGGTAGAATATTGCAAACAGCGGCTTTATTGTTTCCAGATAGAGAGGGCAAGATAAAATTAAAATCTTCCTCATAAAAATCAATTTTTAAGCGTTAATTTGACACTTCATTTATTTCAACCCTTCAATTGCCTGATATGATGCCTGCCATTAAAACGCTGCTGCTCGGATGTTTGCTTTCCGCCCATGCACTGGCGCAGTCGCCCGCCACGCTTACGCTCGAAATGGACAAACCCGGCGTTGCCGTAAGTCCGAAATTGTACGGCCTGATGACCGAAGAGATCAACTATTCCTACGACGGTGGGCTGTATGCCGAGCTGGTGCGCAACCGGGCGTTTAAAGACAATCCCAAAGCGCCGGACCACTGGACGGTCGTACAGGACGAAGGGGGCAAGGCCACTATCGCGTTGGATAACCAGCAGCCGGTGAACGATGCATTGACCGTTTGCCTGCGGCTTACGGTTGAAAAAGCCGGCAAGCAGACCGGCATTGCCAATGATGGCTACTGGGGCATCCCGGTAAAACCGCAAACAACTTACCGCGCTTCTTTTTTCGCTAAAGCATCGGGAACCGACGGCGGTCCCCTGATGGTAAGCATTGAAAATACCGATGGTTCCGTAAGCTATGCTTCGGCCCAGGTAAACGGCATCGGCAGCGAATGGCAACGCTACACGGCCACGCTTACCACGACAGCTGCTGTGAAATCCACCGCCGATACGCGGCTTGTTATTTCCACGAAGGGAACCGGCACTTACTGGTTCAATCTTGTGTCGCTTTTTCCACCTACCTATAACAATCGGCCGAACGGCAACCGTCCCGATATCATGCAATTGCTGGCGGGGATGAAACCTGCATTCCTGCGTTTTCCCGGTGGCAACTATCTCGAAGGGGATTATTTTTCCACCCGCTTTCCCTGGAAGAAAACCCTGGGTGGCATCGAACAGCGGCCCGGTCATCCCAGTTGCTGGGGCTATCGTTCCAGCGATGGCATGGGATTGCTGGAATACCTCGAATGGTGCGAAGATTTGAAGATGGAACCCCTGCTGGCCGTGTTTGCAGGCTATACGCTTAAAACGGATTATTTCGACGCGGGACCGTTTTTACAACCTTTCGTGGACGAGGCGCTGGAAGAAATAGAATATGTGATCGGCGATACCAATACCAAATGGGGTGCGCGCCGTGCGCAGGACGGTCACCCCGAGCCATTTAAACTCTCTTATGTGGAAGTCGGCAACGAGGACGGGTTTGACAGATCCGGTACCTACGAACGGCGCTTTACCCAGTTTTACGATGCCATCAAAGCAAAATACCCGCAGTTGCAGGTCATCTCTACCGTCGGCGGAAGGGACCCACTTGGTTCAAGGTTCCAGGTAAAAACCCGCCGGCCGGATGCCTGGGACGAACATTATTATCGCAATGCAGCGGAGATGGAAGAAGACGCAGCGCATTACGACAATTATTCCCGCAGCGGGCCGAAAGTGTTTGTCGGCGAATGGGCCACCCGCGAAGGAAGTCCCACGCCCAATTTCAATTCGGCACTGGGCGATGCGGCCTGGATGACGGGCATGGAGCGCAATTCGGACCTGGTAGTGATGTCCTGCTATGCCCCGCTTTTTGTAAATGTAAACCCCGGCGGCATGCAATGGAAATCGGACCTGATTGGTTACGACGCACTGTCTTCCTATGGCTCGCCCTCTTATTATGCGCAAAAGATGTTCAGCAATTATTCGGGCGATAAGGTAATACCCATCACGGCCGGCAATATCCCAATGCAGCAACGGAAAATGTACGGCAAGGATTCCGCCGCCGGCAGGGCGCCTTCACAGATACCCGCCCTGTTTTTTGTGGCCACGCGCAACACGCGTGCAGGCACCGTGTACCTGAAAGTGGTGAATGCGCAGCCTGTGGCGCAGGACGTGAAGATCGATTTGCAGGGCGCTTCAAAAGTGGGCGCCATGGCCGAACAGGTAGTGTTGAAAGCCGCCATACCCGAGGATACCAATTCCATTACCGAACCGGAAAAGATAGTGCCCGTGGCTTCCAAAATAAAAGGGATCAGCAGGAGCTTTACGCGTTCTTTCCCGGCCTATTCCATTACGGTGCTGGAAATAACGGCGCAATAGTTTATTTCCTGACAAGCACGAGGTGGTAGCTATCCTCTTTATTGACTGTGTTATAGAATGATTCCAGCCGGGGATAAAGCGCGGCGGGATATTCACCTTTCTTTTGCTGGAAAAGGCAGGTGATGGTCAGCGTTTCCCCTTCCAGCGTGCAACGGAGATTGTAGTTGCCAAAGGCGGCGGAGAAATTACGGGTGGGCAGGTCCGATTCGATACTATATCCCGGCGGGATATGCAGCAGCACGGAATCTACTTCCCGGCCGGAATAGCCGAGTTCGATATTGCTTTTTCTCGCCTGTCGCAGGTTCGGCAGGCCCATGGCTCTTTTTAAGAAAGTGCCGGGGCTGATAAACAAGCGTTTTCCCGAAATGGTCGCAAAATTACCGGCCGACAGTTGTACGTCTTCTTCGATGGCTGGGATAACGGTGCCGGTGGTATGATAATCGATGCGGGTGATGGTACAGGCGGCCAGCGCCAGCATCTGCTGCACCCGCTCTACCTGTTCCTGCCTGGTCGAGCGGCTAAGCAGGACGGAAAGTCCATCCTGTTCCATGCCGGTATAGACCGTTCGCAGGTTGGCCAGGAGCGTGCCGCTGCTGTCGATGCTTCCGCGGAGGATGCGCAACACCTGGTTGTCGTTTACGCCGTAGATCGGCGTATGCACGAGATGGCCGCCGTTGCCATAGTATCAACACCTGCCATGCCGGCGCCCCCTCTTATCAATACGGAATTTCCGCTGATGCCTATTTCCCTGAGCATGGCCACCATATAATTCGACAGTGCCTTGCAATCGCCGTATCGCTTGTTGTAGACATAAGCGGCGTCAAAAGGCTGCCAGCCGCCAATACCCAACTGTATGCTTACGTAATGGGTGTTTTGCTGGAGAAACCGGTAAACGGCGTTTATCTTTTCCCGTTCATTGTGCAGGCTGTCGGTGAGTGCATGGATTTTCTTTTTGGCTTCATCCGGCAGTTGATCCCTCATCCGGGAGCTTTCCACGGACATATTGGGCGCCGGCTGCGGATACCATTGGGGCAAAAAGAAAGTGCCGTCCATATCCATGTCTTCCGCGCAAAGCTGTTTTGAAGTAGCAATAATAACAGGACCGCCGGCAGGAAAACAGCTTTTTTGTTCATACGATGGGTTGGTTCGCCGTAAATCTAAGCAATTTTTGTTTCGCCTGGCTTAGGGCCCATCGTTAGTGCCGGACGTAGGCGTGAAAGCTATCTTAATTCCACCAGGTATTTATGCATATCCTGCTGTGGGCCGGTTTGCAGGAT
>DASYCT010000142.1:0-8123 GCA_036500065.1 Chitinophagaceae bacterium
CACATCAGGAACAGGCCGGGCCAGGTCAGAAAATTAACCAGCGCCAGTCGCTTCATCTGCGATGGCATGTGGGCGATAGACGAAAAGATTTCCCTTACGCCACCACCGAATCCCTTGTTCGATTCTTTCAGCTTTGTCTTCCAGTCGGCATCCATCGGGGGGTATTCCTTGCTTTTGAATACCGTGTAGAGTACCCCTGTCAAAAACACGGCGCCGCCGATATAAAACGACAGCATGATGTTTTCAGGAATCCGGCCGTGTACTTTTTCCCGCGATATATGAAATACGCTTCCCAGCAGCCAGGGCAGGTTTCCGGCCACATACGCCCCAAGCCCGATAAACATGCTCTGCATCGCAAAACCGTATGAACGTTGTTTGCCGTCGAGGTTATCAGCTACAAAAGCACGAAACGGCTCCATGCTGATATTAATACAGGAGTCAAGCACCCAAGGCGTACCCGCCGCCATCCAGATAGTAGGTGAATTGGGCATTACAAATAAAGCGATGGAACTTAAAATAGCGCCGATCAGAAAATAAGGGCGGCGCCTGCCGAGCCGGGGATGCCAGGTATGATCACTCAGGTATCCGATAATGGGTTGTACGAGCAGCCCCGTCATGGGCGCGGCCAGCCAAAGCCCGGGTATCTGTTCAGGAGTAGCACCCAGGTACTCATAGATGACGCTCATATTGTTCATCTGGAGGCTCCAGCCAAACTGTATTCCGAAAAAACCGAAACACATGTTCCATATTTGCCAGAAACCGAGATGCGGTTTTACTCCCGTATAAGCAGATGACATAAGCAAGCGTTTTCCCCCCCATCCCCCTAAAGGGGGAGCAGGGATTGCGTAAATATTTAGAGACTTACCATTACTTCGGGATCCTCACTCCCCCCTTCAGGGGGTTAGGGGGTGTTATATGACAAACCCGTTTGGTATTACAGCTCCTTTCTTGATCACTACAATCCCTTCCTTCACCGTGTACAGCGAATGGTCGGTATTCTCCAAATGCGATCCGCCATTTATCCGCACGTCATCACCAATGCGCACGTTCTTGTCCACGATTGCATTTCGGATATAACAACGATTGCCGATGCCTACGTTGGGCATCCCGTGTTGTTTGGCATGGGCCATCTCCTGTATGGTCTCAAAATAATCGTTCCCCATCAGGTAGCTGCTCACTACCGTAGTGCCGTGCCCAATCCTTGCCCGGATACCTACTACGCTGTTCTCCACCCGCGAGGCATTGATGATGCATCCCTCGGCGATAATGGTTTTCTCCAGCGTAGTACCGCTTATCTTGGCCGGCGGCAACATGCGCGCACGCGTATAAATGGCCTTGTTATTATCGAATAAGTTAAAATCGGGTATATCTTTCGTAAGCCCCAGGTTGGCTTCGAAGAAAGAATAGATATTACCGATGTCGGTCCAGTAGCCGTCGTACTGGTAGCTCACCACCTTGTATTTATCGATCGACTGCGGGATGATCTCCTTGCCGAAATCGGTGGCTGTTTTGTATTCTTCTTCCAGCAAATCAAACATCAGCTTCCGGTTGAAGATATAGATACCCATCGAAGCCAGGTAGTTCCGTCCCATGCGCTGCATTTCCTGTCCCGTATCGCTTACCCATTCCGGCAGCTGCTCCTTTTTCGGCTTTTCAACAAAGGAAGTGATATATCCCTCTTCGTTGCTTTTCAGGATGCCAAACTCCGGCGCCTCCCGTTCGGCAACCGGAATAGTAGCGATGGAAATATCTGCGCCCAGTTTTTTATGGTGATCAATCATTTCCTGGAAATCCATCTGGTACAACTGGTCACCACTCAATATCAGGATATAATCGCTTTCAAACGGTCCGATATGCCGTAGGCTCTGTCTTACCGCGTCGGCGGTACCCTGGTACCAAGTGGGGTTATCCGGGGTTTGCTCCGCCGCCAGTATATCCACGAAAGCAGTACTAAAAGCACTGAAATGATAGGTGTTCTTGATATGCCTGTTAAGAGACGCCGAATTGAATTGCGTCAATACAAACATCCGGTTGATGCCACAATTGATACAATTAGAAATAGGAATGTCTACCAGCCGGTATTTACCGGCAATGGGTACGGCGGGTTTGCTCCTGCTGGCTGTAAGAGGATATAAACGGGAACCGGCGCCACCACCCAGGATCACTGCTAACGTTGATTTGCTCATAAGCAAGCTGTTTATGTTGACTAATTCTTGATTACAATCTTACTGTTTTAATCCGTTATAGACATCGATGTACTGCTGCGCGCTGCTGTCCCAGCTATGATCCAGCTCCATTACCTGCCTGCGGATGGATTTCATCCGCTCTGCCTGGTCGTACAGAGTTACCGCACGGTACACAGCATGCGTAATATCGCCCACTACATCATGGTTAAAGCAAATGCCGTACCCCCCGGGTTCACCATAATCCTTCACCGTATCCTTCAACCCACCGGTGCGCCGCACAATCGGGATGGTGCCATACCGGAGAGAATAGAGCTGGTTAAGTCCGCAGGGCTCTACCCTGCTGGGCATCAGTAAAAAATCAGCGCCTGCATACATCTCGTGACTTAGCTTTTCATTATAGCCTATCCTTGAATTAAAATAGCCGGTCAATGAACCACCGAGGTTGCTCAACTGGTTCTCTATCCAGGGTTCGCCGCTTCCCAATATAAGGAAGCTCATTTTCTTACCGATATAATACAGCGAATCGCCAATGGCCCGGGGCAGCAGGTCGGCCCCTTTCTCCCCTACCAGCCGGCCGATAAAAATAATCAGCGGCTTGGCCGGGTCGAGGTTAAAAGCCCGGCACAGCTTTTCTTTACTGGCTCTCTTGCCGGCGGCATTGGTCTTTATAGAATAATGATCTTCCAGGTAACTGTCCGTCTCCGGGTTCCATACCGCCGTATCGATCCCGTTTAATATACCCACGCATTTACCTTTTTCATATTCAAACAGCGCTTCCAGCCCATTGCTCATGTATCGCAATTCTTCCAGGTAGCTGTTGCTGACCGTTGTCACTTTCCAGGCGCATTTGACACCGGAGGCAAGCGGGTTGATGTCATTGTTCCAGTCCAGGTCGCCCCAATGCCAGCCATCCCATCTCGGTATATAGTTGCTCTTGTCCCATCCCATCCAGCCCTGGTATTGGGCATTATGGATGGTAAGGACAGTGGGTATATTGCGCAATGCCTGTTGGTAGTCGTAACAATACTTCATCATAAACGGGATCAGCCCCGTATGATAATCGTGCACATGCACCACGTCGGGGTGATGCTTCCACGATGCCAGCCAGTTGACCACCGCGATCTGGAAACAGGTAAACCGTTCCGAATCGTCGTCGTATCCATATACCCGTTCCCTGTCCAGCAACCCGTTGATGTCTACCAGGTAGAGATCAAACCCCAGTTTATTGTTCTTTTCCTTGATGACGGTATATTCAAACCACCAGTTGCCGAGCGTAGCCCCACCCTTATGTACTACTTCCCATTGGTTATCGTACAGGAATTTGGTACGGTACATCGGCATCACCAGTTTCGCTATATGACCCAGTAAATTTTGGTATTTAGGTAAAGCTCCCGCTACATCGCCAAGGCCTCCCACTTTCGCTACAGGATAACATTCCGCCGCCACATGAAGTATCTCCATTCCAATGAATTTGAAATAATTAGTGTATCAATTTAGGAAGGTTTTCGATTGGTTGTTGCAAGTCATGAAAATATTTTTTAATCCGGTAAATAAGACGATTTCCGCGTAATCAGCAAATGAGGCATTACAAAACGTCCGACCGATCCACTGGTATTAAAACAACACAATTAATTCAGACCTTTTGTTCTGCTTAATAAAAACTTGTTATTTTTAGATTTTATATAATTCAAACAGCTTGACATGAACCAACCCAAACAACCTACCAACACCGGAGCCCTGGCAACCCTTGTTCTTGTATTTTTCTTTTGGGGATTTATCGCTGCCTCCAACAGCGTCTTTATCCCTTTTTGCAAAAACTACTTCAACCTGAGCCAGTTTGAATCACAGCTCATTGGTACGGCCTTTTACGGTGCTTATTTTATTGGTTCACTCATATTATATATACTTTCCGAAGCAAGGGGCAAAGACCTGCTGAATAAGATAGGTTATAAAAACGGTATCATCATCGGGCTTGGCATATCCATCCTCGGCGCCCTGCTCATGATACCCGCCGTCAACAGCGAAACGCTGAAGCCCATCGGCCAGAACATGGACCAGATAAGGAGTTTCAGCACCGGGCAGAAGTTCGTCACTTCCGATAAGACAGTGGTATTGAAAAAAGAAGCCGGCGATAAATATTCGCTTACCATTAAAAACGATGCTTCCGGTCAGCACCTGCTCACCAACGCCGACATCGTAAAAAATATGGACAGCGCTTTTGCCGCCCCCGAAGATGTAAAGATGGTCAACGGCGTACCCGCCAAACTATCAGCAAAATTTGGAAAGGATAAACTGAATGCCATCGTGGGCGACCTCAGCGGGGAGGACATTGCCTTTGGCAATTTCACCTTTATCCTCGTGGCCCTGTTCATCATTGCATTGGGATTCTCGCTGCAGCAAACCTGCGCGCAGCCCTTTGCCATTGCCCTTGGCGACCTGTCTACCGGTACCCACCGGCTTAACCTCGGCGGAAGCGTCAATTCCTTTGGTACCACCGTTGGCCCCATCATTGTAAGTCTTTTCCTGTTTGGAACCGTGCATGCCGATGTGGACGATACTTCCGTATCATCCGTTAAAACCCTTTATATGATCGTAGCGGCCGTGTTTGCACTGGTAGCCATCATATTCGCCATTTCCAAACTCCCTTCCGGTAAGAACGATGAAAAATTTGAACGGGCGGCCAAAGCATCCCGGTCGCTGCTGGTCATGACGCTCCTGATACTCGGGATCATTACCCTCGGTCATTTTACCGAGATTGGCAAAACACCCTTATTGCTGGCTATTATCGTAATTGTCATCGGCATTCTTTTTTACTCCAACGGCAGTGCCGTTAAAAACCCTGACGGCTGGGGCGCCATGAAATACGAACAACTCATTTATGGCATGATTGGCATTTTCGTATACGTCGGTGTAGAGGTAACGATCGACAATAATTTCGGCGCATTGCTGAAAGTGCCCGGTTATCTCACGGAACACGGGCTAAACGAGAGCCAGGTAGATAAATACATTTCCATGTACTGGGGCAGCCTTATGATTGGACGATGGACAGGCGCCATCAGTGTTTTTAATCTCTCAAAGGCAGGCAAACGCATTGCCACTGTCATTGTGCCCTTTGTTGCCTTTGCCGTGGTCCTTTTCGCCAACCAGCTGAAAGGAAATAATGTCCATGATCTGCTGGCGTATTCAATATGCGTGGTAGTAGCCATAGCAGCCTTCTTCTACGGGCAGGAAAAACCGGTCAAGACATTGCTTACCGTTGCTTCACTGGCCACGGTGGCCATGCTGGTAGGTGTATTTACACATGGTATTGTCTCCGTATATTCTTTTATAGCCGGCGGCCTTTTCTGTTCGGTCATGTGGCCCAGTATCTTCTCGTTGAGCATTTCAGGCCTGGGCAAATACACCGGCCAGGGCTCGGCCTTCCTGATTATGATGATCCTGGGCGGCGCGGTTATCCCACCATTGCAGGGGGCCGTAGGCGATATTCATGCCATAGGCCTGCATAATTCCTACCTGGTGGCGGCAGTTTGCTTTGCATTCCTGGCGCTCCTGGCGCTCAAGTTAAAGAGCGTACTGAAAGCCCAGGGGCTGGATTTTGACAAGGAAGTGGCAGCATCGCATTAACTTCGCAACCTAAAATAGTAAATCAACGATATGGCGGCGACTTCCAACGTGTCACTCGACTCTCTTGTTATTGGTATCGATATCGGTGGCACGGGAACAAAATTCGGCATTGTAGATAAAGACGGAAACGTGTTGTTCTCGGACGAAATATCCACGAAAAAGCATAAGACGGTAGATAGCTTTATTGAGGAATTGCACAGCAGTTTGTTTGTAATGATTCAAAAAGCAGGTGGCCCCGGCCGTATAAAAGGCATCGGCATGGGCGCTCCCAACGGTAATTATTATACGGGGACCATCGAATACGCGCCCAACCTGCCCTGGAAAGGCATTATCCCCCTGGCAAAACTGGCAGAAGACAAATTCAGGCTCCCCGTCATACTCACCAACGACGCCAATGCCGCCGCTCTCGGGGAAATGATGTACGGGGCGGCCAAAGGCATGCGTGATTTCATTATGATTACACTGGGCACCGGCGTGGGCAGCGGTATCGTTGCCAACGGCCAGTTGATCTATGGCCACGATGGTTTTGCCGGCGAACTCGGCCATACCATCGTTATCCCCGATGGCCGCCTGCACCCCGGCACCGGCAAGCACGGTTCGCTGGAAAGCTATGCCTCCGCCACCGGCGTATGCTATACCACGGTTGAATTTTTGAAGAAAAGCGACCAGCCGAGCGTTCTGCGTGACGTACCCCCGGAAGCCCTTGATTCGAAAAAAGTATACGAAGCCGCCGTCAAAGGTGATAAGCTGGCAAAAGAAGTCTATGAATTTACCGGTAAAATCCTCGGCCTGGCGCTCGCCAATGCCGTGATGTTCTCCAGCCCGGAAGCCATCATTTTATTCGGTGGTCTGACCAAAGCCGGTGAGCTGATCCTAAAGCCCACCCGCGAACACATGGAAGCCAACCTTATCCAGATATTCCAGAACAAGGTAAAAATCCTTATCAGCCACCTGAAAGAATCCGATGCGGCTATTCTCGGCGCGAGCGCCCTGGCATGGGATATAGGGTAGCAATGAATTGTTACTCCTGCTAGAAATCGAAATTATGCCATTGTCCTCTATTTCGCCCGTTAACAGAGCACAGTAAGCACGTTAACCATCCTTCATAATATCTTGATTACAAAAGAGTTTATCTGGATGGTCCGAAAATGACAAAATTGGTGCTGATTTATTTTTCAAACCGGCAATTCTGTTTTCTTTGCTATTTTTAACCTTAATTTTAAGGCTAGTAATCACTATAATATATGAAAGAACCGGTTTACTTTTTAAAACTGGAATTGGAGAATGTGCGATCTTTTGGCAAAAATGCAACACTTGACCTGAGTGATGGGAATGACCATTGGAAAAAGTGGACGGTTATTTTGGGAGATAATGGAACAGGCAAGACGACATTATTACAAGCTATTTTGGGATTTAAGCCCCAAAAAATATCCCTTACTCCCAACCGACCTGGCGAAATTGAAAATCCATATGTAAGTTTTCTCACATTAAGAACTGATATTGAAATTAGCTTTAATGTATTTATTAAAGAAAGCTCTGAGAAATCAATACTTGTAAGGATATCCTCAACATTCGTTTTAAAAAATGGGGATAAAGTAGCTTGGGGCTATGGTCAGAGCAAATCTGGCTCTAACATTTCAAGATCAAAAATAATTGACGGCAAATTAGCGGGTAACTTATTTATTCTCGGATACGGAGCCAATAGATTAATGAGTACAAATTCCATTACGGAATCTAAGACAGAAAATCCAGAAACTCTCTTTAACGACGAAGCAAAACTCATAAATGCAGAAGAATGGTTATTGCAATTAGATTACGCCGCGAGTAAAGACTCTGATATAAAGTCTTTTGCAGAAACAAAAAGAAATCAGGTGAAGCAGATATTGATTGATCTGTTACCCGATGTAGAAGAAATAAGATTCTCTACCCCTACAAAGGAAAACCTGAAGTCCTCCGTAGAATTCAAAACGCCCTTTGGATGGGTCACCATACATCAGCTAAGTCTTGGCTACAAAACAATGGTAGTCTGGATGGTAGATTTAGCTGCCCGCATGTTTGAGCGTTACCCGGACAGCGATAATCCTTTGGCAGAACCGGCCATCGTTCTGGTTGACGAAATCGATCTGCATCTCCACCCTAAATGGCAACGCAAGATATTCGATTACCTGTCCGATAAATTCCCCCAAGCCCAATTTATCGTTACCGCCCACAGCCCGCTGGTAGTACAATCCGCCCCCAAAGACGCCAATATAGTTGTACTAAGAAAGGACGACGACCGTGTAGTAATTGATAATGACATAAAGAGCGTACAAA
>DASYCT010000143.1:0-4315 GCA_036500065.1 Chitinophagaceae bacterium
ATTTTCTGTACGCCTTCTTCCGTACCGATTACCTGCAGGGCGGGCCGGATGGTTTCCGCATAATTCTTGGTGAGGCCGGAAATCATACCATCTGCCTCACCGGTTTCCACCATCATACAGCCAAAATAACTACGGTCGCGCATGATTTTCTGGCTTTCGTAGAGGTTGAGGCCTTTGCGCTGGCGCTTTTTGAAATACAATTCACCGTATTCCTTGCGTTTTTCGTCGTATTGTTCATCCGTAGGATCAATAATCGGCATGTCTTCCAGGTCGATCCCGTTCTCGGCGGCAAGGGCGCGGATTTTCTTTTCCTGTCCTAACAGAATGGGATAGGCCACCGCTTCATCATAACAGATCTGGGCGGTTTTCAAAATCTTTACATTATCCGCTTCCGCAAATACGATGCGTTTGGGATCGCGGCGGGCTTTGTTGCCGATAACACGCATGAGCTGGTTGTCGAGCCCCATGCGTTTATTGAGATCGTGAGCATAGGCATCCCAGTCGGCAATAGTGGTTTTAGCCACGCCGCTGTCGATAGCTGCTTTTGCCACGGCCGGTGCAACGGTGCTTAGCAAACGCGGGTCCAACGGCTTCGGGATGATATAGGAAGGGCCAAATGAAATACTTTTTTCGTTGTAGGCCATGTTGACAATATCGGGTACCGGCGTTTTGGCCAGTTCGGCAAGGGCTTTTACGGCGGCGAGCTTCATTTCTTCGTTGATGCGCGAGGCGCGTACGTCGAGCGCACCGCGGAAGATATAAGGAAATCCGAGTACGTTGTTCACCTGGTTGGGATAATCACTGCGGCCGGTAGCCATGATGATGTCCTTGCGGGCTTCTATCGCTGCCTCATAATCGATTTCAGGGTCGGGGTTGGCCATGGCAAATACGATGGGGTTTTTGGCCATGCTTTTTACCATATCTGTGCTAAGCGTATTGCCCTTGCTCAGGCCGATAAACACATCGGCATCCTTGAGGGATTGCTCAAGGGTGATCATTTTGCTGCTGACGGCAAATTCTTTTTTCAGTTCATCGAGATCGGTGCGACTGGTATGAATGAGCCCCTTGCTGTCGAATACCAGTATATTTTCTCGTTTAGCGCCCAGCGACTCGTATAATTTGATACAGGCGATGGCGGCAGCGCCGGCGCCGTTGACAACGAAGCGGGCTTTTTCTATTTTTTTCTTTTGCAGTTCAAGGGCGTTGAGCAGGGCTGCGGCGCTGATGATGGCGGTGCCATGCTGGTCATCATGCATCACGGGTATCTTTAATTCCTCCTTGAGCTTTTTTTCAATGTAAAAACATTCCGGGGCTTTGATGTCTTCGAGATTGATGCCGCCGAAGGTGGGTTCGAGGGCTTTTACAATCTGTACAAATTTCTCGGGGTCTTTTTCATTGATTTCAAGATCAAAGACGTCGATATCGGCGAATATCTTGAACAAGACTCCCTTGCCTTCCATTACCGGCTTGCCGGCTTCGGGGCCGATGTCGCCGAGGCCCAGCACGGCGGTACCATTGCTGATAACGGCTACGAGGTTGCCCTTGGCGGTGTATTTGTAAACATTCTCAACATTGGCGGCTATTTCGAGGCAGGGCTCGGCTACGCCCGGGGAATAGGCAAGCGAGAGATCCCGTTGTGTTTTGGCTTCCTTGGTAGGTATTACTTCTATCTTGCCTGGTTTTCCTTTTGAGTGGTATTCCAGCGCCTGTTCCTTTCTTAAGTTTTTTTGCATAGGTTTCAAAATGGCGTGCAAAATACGAAAATGTGAATAGATAAAATGTCTTACAAATTGGCAGTATCCGTGCTGCTACCGATACAGGCCATCATGCCCATGCCGATTTCGATGGCATTCTCGTCGATATTAAAGGTAGGCGTGTGTACGCCTGATACAATGCCTTTGGCTTCGTTCATTACACCGAGGCGGTAAAAACAGCCGGGAATAAGCTGTGAATAGTAGCCGAAATCTTCGGCGCCCATGCGCAGTTCGGTCGTTTCTACTTTTTCAGCGCCCATGAATCCCTCTGCGAGCAGGCGGGTGCGCTCGTTGAGCGCTTCGTGGTTGTAGACGGTGGGATAACCGACATCGATGTGCAGGTCTATTTCGGCGCCCATGCTGTGCACCAGTTCGGTCGACAGTTTCCGGATGAGCTCGTGGGCCTTGAAACGCCATTCTTCGTCCATGGCGCGAAACGTGCCCATCAGCTTTACCTCGCTCGGGATAACATTGGTGGTATGTCCTCCCTGGAACGAGGTAATGGACAACACGGAAGGATTATGCGGATTGCGGTTACGGCTGATGATCTGTTGCAGGGCCACCACCAGGTTCGAGGCAATTAAAATTGTATCGGCGGTGAGGTGTGGTGCGGCGGCATGCCCGCCCTTGCTGCGGATGGTGATATAGATTTCGTCGGCGCTGGCCATTACCTTACCGCCGCGAAAACTAAGCCGGCCGATGGGCAGGCCGGGATGTACATGCAGGCCGAAAATGGCTTCGGGACGGGGATTTTCAAGTACCCCCTCTTTGATCATAATGCTGGCGCCGCCGGGGTTGCGTTCTTCGCCGGGCTGGAATACCAGTTTGACGGTGCCTTCCCATTGATCTTTCAACTCGTTGAGAATTTTAGCCGCGCCGAGCAACACGGTGGTATGTACATCGTGGCCGCAGGCGTGCATGACCCCTTCGTTCTGTGATATATAATCGATGTTGTTTTCTTCCTTAATCGGCAGGGCATCCATATCGGCGCGGAGGGCAATGGTTCTTTTGCCGGGATTTTTTCCCTTGATAAGTCCCACGACACCCGTGGTCGCCAGTGAGTGGAAAGGAATGTCCATGGCAGTGAGCATTTGCTGTACAAAAGCAGCGGTCTTAAATTCCTGGTAGCTGAGTTCCGGGTGGGCGTGCAGGTGGTGCCGGACGGCGATAAAATCAGTGGAATATTTTTTGGCCAGTTGCTTTATTTGGTCACGAAGCATAAATTGGATTAAAATGTTGATTCAGGAGGCAAAAGTAATCAATCCGTTGCTGATGGGGGGAATTTGCCTGTTTTTATAAGGCATCGTATTCCTGTGATAAAAACACGGGCATGCCCAACCTGCTTCATGATATTGCAATCATGCGCTTGTTGTGGAAATAACCAAAGAGGTAATGGAAGCCGGCCCGACTGGCCGGGAATCAGTTGCTGTCGGACGGTCTTATTTCTACCACATCCCGCACGAGGAATACATTGCCGGGAAATTGCCTGGACAAGGCTTTCAGGTAATCGTCTGCCTCGTCCCTGTCCTTGAAATTGCCTACGCGAAGGCGGAAATAAGGGGATTGATAAATCAGGTAAGCCTTTAATTCGGGATACAACTGGTACACTTTTGTTTTTGCGCTGATGGCAGCATTGCGGTCGCTGGTATTAATGACCTGTATGCGAAAACCAGGAATGTTCCGGCGGGCATCACGGGTGGTTTCTTCGTTTACCTGCGCCTGTTTTTTTACAAGCAGGTCTATCCGGGGGTCCTTATGGATAACGATGGAAGAAGTGGAATCTGCCTGTGCATACGCACCAAGGGAAAAACAGCCAAGTAGTGTGAAGAGGAGTAATTTTTGCATAGTACCGTCCGGTTGAGCTATAGATTGAACAAAATTAAAGCCAGAATTTAATAAGAATCTGTTACAAATGCGGGGTTGCCCTTTACAATGGCCACACTGGCGCTACAGCCAAGCCTGTCGGCGCCTGCTTCTATGAGTTGCCGGGCAAATTCAAAGGTCCTTATCCCGCCCGAAGCCTTGATCCGGACCGAAGCGGGTAAATTTTTGCGCATCAGCTCCACGGCTTCCACGCTGGCCCCTTTCCCGGCGTAGCCGGTGGAGGTTTTCATAAAATCAATTCCCAGCGGCCCCAGCACCTCGCAGCATTGTATGATTTCTTCCCGGCTGAGAATGCCGCTTTCTATGATCAATTTAAACAGTTTTCCTTTATTGTGAATGATTTCTGCCGCCAGCTTTACCTCCTTGGCGAGGAAGTCCCAATCACCCATTCGCAGGGCTACGAGGTTGATGACCATGTCCAACTCATCGGCTCCGTCCACCAGCGCCAGTACTATTTCGGCTATTTTGGCTTCCGTGGCGGAATAGCCAAAGGGGAAACCGATAACAGTGGCGGTTTTTACCCAGGTAGGCTCCAGCAGGGTTTTGGCCCTTTTTATAAAAGGCGGGGGCACACATACGGCGGCGAATTCATAGGTCGCCGCTTCGGCGCATAATCGCTCGATTTCTGTGACGGAAGTGTTGGGTTTTAGGACAGTATGATCGATATAGGAAGCGAT
>DASYCT010000144.1:0-5590 GCA_036500065.1 Chitinophagaceae bacterium
CTCAAACAGGAGGAAATAAAAAAGATTCAAAAAGACGAACCGCTGCTGTACCAGCAATTCGCCGGCGACATCAACAAGCTGGACAGCACTTTTCATACGCTCAAAAAACAGCTCCCGGAAAACCCTAATCGCGAACAGTTACTGGAAGCTATGATCCAAAACCTTCAATTGCAGGAAGCACTGCTGAACCGGCAATTGAATATTATCAAACAAATAAACAATGCTAAAAAAACGGAATATGAAAAAGCAATTAAATCTGCATAAACTGTTCGTCACCCTCGCCCTGCTGCTCACCGCTACCTGGTCCTTTGCCACCGGCGGCGACGACAGTGAAAAGAAAAAAACCTACAGTAAATCGTACCCCCTAAGCGCCAGTGAAAAAATATCCATCAGCAACATGTTTGGCGAGGTAAAGATCGCCACCTGGGATAAGATGGAGGTCAAGGTAGAAGTGACCGTCACTGTCCATGCCGCGTCAGATGAGAAAGCACAATCTATCCTCGATGGCATATCCATCGAGGACGGGAAAAACGAGGAGGGTGTATTTTTTAAAACCAAAATGCCCCAGGGCGACCATGACCGCGTCCACAAAGAAGGAGATAAAGACGACAAGGACAAGCAAAAAGATAAAGGCGACAAAAAGAACAGCTCCGGCATGGACGTTAACTACGTGGTGATGATGCCCGCCGCCAGCCCCCTGAAGCTGACCAACCAGTTTGGCAAATCCATTGTCCCCGACCTCAGCGGCCCGGTAGACATCCTGGAAAAGTTCGGTGACCTTAGCGCCGGCAACCTGTCCAACGCAAAAACAGTACAGGTAGAATTTGGCAGCGCCAGCATCGAAAGCATTGCCAACTGCAAACTGGTAATAAAATTTTCCAAGGCAAGCATCAAAAAGATGACCGGCAGCATCAAAAGCAATTTTGAGTTCTGCGACAAGATCACCTTACCGCTCAACAACAGTATAACCGAATTCACCCTGAATAATTCCTATTCCACCATCGACCTGAGTGTGACCAATGATTTCAGCGGCGACTTCCAGATACATACCAACTTTGGCAAATTCAACAACAAAAGCGCGCTGGTGATAAAAGAAGATAAAGAGGACAAAGACGATGATGATCACGGTCCCCGATTCGATAAGGATTTTTCCGGCAAAAGCGGAAGCGGAGCCTGCAAAGTGAGAATGAAGTCGAGCTTCGGAAATATACGCTTGATATAGAAGTATAAAGTAACAGGTAGGAAGTAGGAAGGCGGGACGCAAACGGTCCTACTTCTTACTTCCTATTTCAACTTCCAAATACCCCGCCATCTCTTCCCGGTATTCCATCGCCACCCTTCTTGCCGCCTCCGCAAAATCGGCTACTCCCGAAGCATAGATAATCGCCCGGCTGGCATTGACCAGCAAACCGACATCCTTATTCATGGCCTTTTCAGAAATTTCCTTCAGGCTGCCGCCCTGTGCGCCCACACCCGGTACAAGAAAGAAATGATCGGGTACTATTTTGCGTATGTTCCCGAATTCACTGGCCTGCGTGGCCCCGATGACAAACATAAGATTGTTCGATTTATCCCAGGAAGCCGCGGTCCGCAATACTTTTTCATATAGTTTTTCCTTCCCCATCTGCTGCAATTCGAAATCGGCCGCCCCTTCGTTGGAGGTAAGACCAAGCAGGATGGTCCATTTATCTTTATACGCCAGGAAAGGCTTTACACTGTCGGCCCCCATATAGGGCGCTACCGTAATGGCATCAAAGCGGAACGCTTCAAAAAATGCTTTGGCGTACTGGGTGGAGGTATTGCCGATATCGCCCCGTTTGGCATCGGCTATCGTAAGAATTTCCCGGGGGATATAGTCAACGGTTTTCTCCATCGCCTGCCAGCCCGCCAATCCCATCGCCTCATAGAAGGCAGTATTGATTTTATACGCCACGCAAAGGTCTTTGGTGGCATCGATAATCGCTTTATTGAAGGCGAAAACAGGGTCCGGTTCCCGAAGCAGGTGGGCGGGTATCTTCGCCAGGTCCGTATCCAGTCCCACGCAGAGATATGATTGTTTTAAACGGATTTGTTCTACCAGTTGTTGGCGGTTCATGGCGACCGGTTGTTTCACGCAAAAATAACGTTAAAAAAAACTAAAAACCAGTTTGCCCGGGCAACGAAGCGCTGACTGAACGCATTTAAACGCTCAAATACCCGCATGCCCCGTTACTTTTACCCGTTTTCTATTTTATTGTTTATCGCTCACCCGCTCGCGGCGCAATTCTATCATGTAACCGGGAGGATCACCGACAACAAGCTGGAACCGCTTGCATTTGCCAGCATTCATACAAAAGAAACAAAGACCGGGACGCTCTCGCAGGCAGATGGCAGTTACGACCTGCAACTGGAAGAAGGTAAATACGATCTCGTCATAAGCATGGTAGGGTTTAAAAACAAGGTGGTGACCGTGATTGTAGACAAAGACATTCACCTGAACCTTGTTCTCGACCCCGGCGAATCCAACGGCCTGTCGGAAGTAGTGGTAAAAGCCAGGTTGAAAGACAGGGCCGAAGAGTTTATCCGCAACAGCATCCGGCATAAGGCCATCCTCCTGGCCGCCCCGGGCGCTTACTCCTGTGATATATACATCCGGGCGCTGCAAAAAGATTCATTTGATCTAAAAAACAAGGAGACAAAAAAGGATACCACCGCACGGCAACGTCTCAACCGTGAGCTAAGCAAACTGGCGATGGCGGAGATTTCGCTTCGCTACGATGTCTCCGCCACCGGGCAGACCCACGAAGAACGGCTCGGCGTCAGCAAGCGTGGCGACCCCGAAGGCCTGTTCTACCTATCGGCCACGGAAGGAGATTTTAATTTATACAACAACCTGGTTTATTCCCGCACCCTCTCCCCCATGCCGTTTATTTCGCCCGTCAGCTACAGCGGCCTGCTGGCGTATCGTTTCAAAACATTGAGCACCGTGCAACGAAACGGGCATAAGCAATACAGCATCAGTTTCCGGCCCCGGCAATTAAGCAACGCCACGATGGAAGGCGAACTGGTGATAGAAGACAGTTCCTGGGTAATCCTGTCGGCCAGCTTCCGCCTGCCACGCTTTCACCTGCCCGAATACGATTTCTTTGAAGTGAGCCAGCACTACGAACCCGTGGGTGATACCGCCTGGATGATCACCCGCCAGTCCTTTACGTACTATTCCAAAAAAGGAAAGGGAAAAAGATCGGGACAAACCATCGCCAACTACCACGATTTTGTATTGAACAAATCATTTCCCAAAGGCTATTTCGGCAATGAAGTAAGCGCCACGACGCAGCAGGCATACGAACGCGACAGCACCTTCTGGAAACAAAACCGGACCGAACCACTCAGCAGCCAGGAGATACAGTTTATCCGCTACAAAGACAGCAGTTACAATGCCACCCATACCAAAACATACCTCGACTCGCTGGACAGGGTGATCAATAAACCAAACTGGAAGAAGATCGGTTTCCTCGGCCAGGAACTGCACGACCATGAAAAAGAAAGATCGTGGGAATTACCCAGTATCATTGATTTATACGATCCGATAACTTTTGGCGGCACGCGTATCAACCCCGGAGTGTGGTATGAAAAAACATTCCAATCAAAAAAGACATTCCAGGGAAACACCAGCCTCAGCTATGGCATCCGCAACCACGACATAAATGGCCACATCGACGTAACATACATGTACAACCCGTTCAACCGTGGCTTTTTCCACATTACCGCCGGTAAGGAATTCGCGGAGATTTTTGCCGGGGATGCATGGATCAACCAGTTGAAACGAAGCAATGTCTACCTTGACAAAGGAATCGGAATAGGCCACGGGCTGGAACTGTTCAACGGCCTGTTTTTATACAGCGACCTTAATTTCGATTACCGCAGCTCGGTCAGTGATTATAAAACCAATCCCGAGGTGGACAGCCTGTTCGGCAATTTACTGACGGACAACAAAGCCATCGCCTTTCCTTCCTACAACGCCCTCTATAGTAAAATAAGACTGGAATACACACCCGGCCAACGCTATATCCGTGAACCCCATGAGAAACTGATACTCGGCTCGCCATGGCCTACTTTCTATGCCTTATGGCGTAAGGGCATTAGCGGCGTTTTCAACAGCCAGGTGAATTTCGATTACCTCGAATTCGGGATGCAGCAACAGATCCAGCTAGGTACTGCCGGCACCTCTTCCTACACCCTGCTCACCGGCAGTTTCCCCAACACCCATAACCTGGGGCTACCGGACTATAAATACCAGCGCCGCCGCGACCCCGTGTTTTTCTCCAACCCCAATGAAGCATTCCAGGTGCTGGACTCCACTTTCCCCGTGTTCAAACGCTTTTACCAGGGCCATTACCTCCACGAATTCAACGGCTTTTTCCTGAATAAAATTCCCCTGCTGAAAAAGCTGCAACTGCGCGAAGTGGCCGGGGGCGGTTTCCTGGTAGCTCCCGAAAGAAACCTCCGCTATGTCGAGGCCTTTACCGGTGTGGAAAGAGTCTTCAAATGGCCTTTTGCGCCGATGGCCAAGTTCAAACTGGGTTTCTATGTAGTCGCCTCCGAAGCCAACCAGTTCCGGAACCCGGTCTTGTTTAAGATAGGCATCACTACCTGGGACAGGGCCTTGCACAAATGGAAGTAAAGAGGGAAAACCCTTATATGGCAATAATTCTCCCTGTGGAAAAAATATTGCCGTTTTTTATATATTTTTATAAGAGAACCTCGTTTTATCCCTTATAAAACACCCTCTTATAACCACTATGCAAAAGCCTCTATCCCGTCCGGCACTTCTGCTGGCGCTGATTTTATCAGCAGGAGCCCTTTCCCCTGCTGTCGCCCAGGACAATAACCCGCTCATTAATTCCGGTGCTTTGTTGGAAAAAGCCAGCTCGCTCTATGATTCAGGAGCCTATAAACAAGCCATCCACCTCTACCAGCAGGTAGACAGGAACGATACCAATTATGCCCGGGCCCTCTACGGCATCGCCTTGTGTTATGAAGAAGACAGTGTTTTTGACCAGGCCATCCATTATAGCCAGTTAGGACTTACAGCAGGCAATGACCCCCTTCGTGAGCCGGACCTTTACAACGTATATGCCAATTCGCTCAAAGCATCCGGGCAAATGGAAAGAGCGCTCCGCGTTTTTGATTCAGCCATTCATAAATACCCCGCCTATTCGCTATTGTACCTGAATAAAGGGACTGCTTTATACACGATGAAACGTTTCCCGGAGGCGGAGGCCGTTTTCAAACAGGCCCTTATGATTGACCCCTATTCCTACAGCTCCCATTTCAAACTCGGCATGGTGGCCATGGAACAGGGTAAGATGGTGCCCGCCTTTCTAAGTTTTATCGGCTACCTGCTCATGACGCCCGAAGGACGATTCCAGCCCGGTTGCATCACCATGCTAAAAGCCATCGCCCACAACGAAGACAATATCCAGGAATACCTCGCCAAACGTAAAGAGACGCCTTCCGAAAACTACCAGTTGCTGGAAGAAATCATCCAGTCGAAAATCGCCCTCGACCCCAATTACAAATTACTCATTCGCCTCGACGACCCCATTTG
>DASYCT010000145.1:0-2520 GCA_036500065.1 Chitinophagaceae bacterium
CTAAAAAAAATATGCTACAACTATACCGGGCAGACCGAAGATTGTTATATAGGAGCTTCCTGCAGCTCCTTTAATTGTCCCGGACCCGATAATAAATGTATCGCCGGCACTTGCCAGGCAGGGATTAAAGTGTACACCAGTTCTGAATCTATCGAAGGTCTATATTATATATGCACCTATCATTATGAGTTTTCCGATGGAAACTGGTCGGATAACTTTAGCGAAACATCTTCTACCTCCTGCCCAATGACCATTACCAACCATTAAACAAATGATTATGAGATATATCCTTTTATTATCCCTGTTAGTTCCTCTTGTATTGGCTGCTTCGTCCTGTTGGGCGCAAACAGGGGTTCCTCCTGCGGCAGTTCAATTGGCCAATAAACAGGCGGATCGTATGCGCGATAGCCTGGGGTTGAATGCTAGCCAGCGCCAACGTATCTACGATGCCAATATCTACCTCCATAATTGTAAAACGCAGGCATGGTCACAATACAGTACCGACCGGACGCGGTTGCAGCAGGAATTGCAGACAATAGAAAACAGGAGAGACTCGCTATATAATGTCATTCTTGGCTCCCCCGATAAATACCAACTGTATAAGGCTAAAAAAGCAACCATTGTAAAAACAAATTAATCGTCAAAATAATTATTACGAAGCATCCCCAAATAACATTTATGAAAAAAGCCCTTTTATTCCTGCTATTAAGCTGTTTAATTGTTGCCGTATCGCAAGCGCAAACCTGCGGCAGCACCAACCTGGCCCTCGGCCGCCCTGTCACGGGCCCTGCCTCCTTTTCGTATGAATCGGCCAGTTTATTGGTGGATGGCAATACCAATTGGCATTTCTGGCCTACCGAACGGGATTCCGATCAAACTGCCACGATACAGTTGGCGGCTCCCACCACCATTTGCCGGGTGGTAGTAAAATGGGAGCAAAACCACTATGGTAATTTTAAAATCCAGGTGACTAATACCGATCCAACGGGTGGGGGCACTATTACCTGGACAGACATCGCAGTGGTTTCTTCCAATAACAGCCCGGCTATCGACAGTAATGTAGCCATTAACGATCTCTCTGTTTCCAGCAGCTATGGTGCGAATCAATGGGTACGCTTTTACATGATAGGTCCGCTTTTGAACAATATGCCGGAAGAGGTAGAAGTGTATGGTCTCGTGGGCAACCAGTTGCCAACCGTGACGCTGACAGCGCCTACTTACAGTGCCCAGTTTGCAGAAGGTAATACCATCACGCTTTCCGCTACGGCCGCCGATGCCGACGGCTCTATTCATAAAGTAGAATTTTACCAGGGCGATACCTGGCTCGGGGAGGACAGTACTGCGCCTTATTCCATCACCTGGTCGAATGTGGCTACAGGTAATTACCAACTGTATGCCGTGGCGTACGACAACCTGGATGCTACCACCGAAACAGGCTATACCAATATCGTGGTGAATCCCGGTTCGGGATGGTCGTTAAAGGGCAATGCAGGTATCCGTCCCGATTCACAGTTTTTAGGTACGCTGGATAACAGTCCGCTGATATTCAGAACGGGCAATACGGAACGGGCGCGCATAGACAGCACAGGTACGCTTTTAATCAACACTACTTCGTTGACGGGAGCCGACTCAACTACCCGGCTCGCCGTGAAAGGTTCCATCCTGGCTAAAAACCTCCGCATCACCCAATTGAACTGGGCTGATTATGTGTTTGGCAACGATTACAAACTGATGCCGCTACGCCAGGTGGGGCAATACATCGATGCGAACAAGCATCTGCCGGGCATTCCTACGACGACGGATATAAACCACAATGGGTTGGACGTAGGCAGCGGGCAAACGATGCTGCTGCGAAAGATTGAAGAGCTGACCCTGTATTTACTGAAGCAGGATGAACAACTGCACTGGCAGCAAAAGGAAATCGATGCGCTTAAAAAGAAGCTGGCTCAAAAGAAGTCAACACACTAGGCGCATAAACACAAAGAATCTCTAATTCCAACACCATGTATTACCCCGGAAAAATGATTCGATTTACCGCTATTGCCTGCTTTGTGATGCTATCGTCCATTGCACTGTGCCAGACGAATAAGCCCGTTGCTACCAGCCAGGTGCCGAGTCCCACACAGACTATTGCTGCTATACCTAGTGCATATAACTCCAATACGAGTGTCAATTATGTACGCACCCGTGAAGCGATGGGTCGGATTACTGATATACATCAATTCGATGGGTCGGACTATACGGATGTAAAAGAAGCCACGCAATTCCTGGATGGTTTGGGCCGGCCTTTGCAAACAGTCATACGACAGGCTACACCCGGCGCTTCGCCTTTCGACATTGTATCACCGGTTATTTATGATGCATTCGGCCGGGAAATCAACAAGTATCTCCCTTATGTAGATGCCGAAGGCGACGGAGCCTTTAAAACGGATCCTTTTAATGGGCAACATGGTTTTTACCAGAATATCTACCCCGCCGAACAACCTGCCTTTATCGGGGAGCAGGTGTATTATGGACAGG
>DASYCT010000146.1:0-6178 GCA_036500065.1 Chitinophagaceae bacterium
CTCGAACGCGAGGCTTTCCTTAGCCTTACCGGCGAAAAGAAAACCCTGGAAAGAATACAAAGTGTTTTAAAGGGCGGCAAGCCGGTAAGAAACTAGTCATCCGTTAAAAAACGGATAAATGGTTAGAACAATCGCCCGCAAGGGGTTATCTTCAGTTCCTAAAACTCACCCCTTGTCAGTTCTATCCCTGCAAAATATCAGTAAATCGTATGGTAAAATCCGTGCGCTTAGCAATCTTTCGTTTGACGTGCCGGAAGGCTCGGTCTTTGGCGTACTCGGGCCCAACGGCAGCGGCAAAACAACCCTGCTCAGCATCGTACTCGATGTGCTGAAAGCCGATGGCGGCGGCTTCCGCTGGTTCGGTGAACCCGGCACCCCCGGCCAGCGAAAGAAAATAGGCTCGCTGCTCGAAACACCTAATTTCTACCACTACCTCAGCGCAATTAATAATTTAAAGATCACCCAAAGCATCAGCGGCAGGGGTGGCCTCAACGATATTGACGACGTACTGCGGAAAGTAAATCTTTACGACCGCAGGAACAGCCGCTTCAATAGTTATAGCCTCGGCATGAAACAACGCCTCGCCATAGCCGCTGCCCTGCTCGGCGATCCCGGCGTGCTCGTACTGGATGAACCCACTAACGGTCTCGACCCCGTGGGCATCGCGGAGATACGCGAACTGATGCTGGAACTGAACAGGAAAGGACATACCATCATCATGGCCAGCCACCTGCTCGACGAGGTGGAAAAAGTATGCACCCACGTAGCGATCCTGAAAAAAGGCACGCTCATCACCACCGGCAACGTGGACGATGTACTGGTAGATGAGGATATCGTGGAAATAAGCGCTCCCGGCCTCGATGCCCTGCTGGCCCTTATGAAAAACTGGGGCGCCGCACAAAAAGTTAGCTTAAAGGACAACCGCGTTTACCTTGTCTTTCCAAAAGGCACTGCCCGGCCGGAAGAGATCAACCGGTATTGCTTCAGCCAGGGCATCGTATTGGATCATCTCCTGATAAAAAAACAACGCCTGGAAGCCAGGTTCTTTGAATTAACCAGCAACTAAACCCACCCAACTCATTTTTATGTTCGATATAGCAAAAACAGAATGGCTGAAAATGAAAAATTACCGCGCTTTCTGGTGGGTAATGGGCATTACAGCGTTTACCTATCCCGGCATCAATTACATGGCCCTGTATGGGTATCAAAATCTTACAGAACAAAGAAAGCAGGCCGGCAAGTTCGTGAAAATGATCATTGGCAACCCCTTTTCATTCCCGGAAGCATGGCATTCGGTGGCTTATTTTTCCTCCCTGTTCATTTTCATACCCGCCATCGTTATCATAATGCTCATCACCAACGAGTACAACTTTAAAACCAACCGCCAGAACGTCATCGATGGCTGGAGCCGCCGCGATTTCATGACCGGCAAACTGATAGACGTTATTATACTTTCCGGCCTGGTGACCCTTTTTTACGCATTAGTAGCCTTTGCGCTGGGCGTGTCCAATACCGATGATCCCCTCGCCAGCAAATGGGACCAGATCTATTACATCGGGTTGTTTGCGCTGCAATCCTTCTCCCAGTTGTCCCTCGCTTTCCTTACCGGTTTCCTGGTACGAAAATCGTTTATAGCCCTGGCTATCTTTTCTTTTTATTTCATCATTGCGGAACCGATAACGGTAAAAGTGCTTAAATTCAAATATCACTCTGAAATAGGGCAGTTCTTTCCCCGTGAAATATCCGACCGCCTGTTGCCTCCACCCGAATTTTTCAGCAAGTTCGGGCCCGAAGCCTACAAAGCCGCACTCGCACAGGTTCAATACCATGTATATTATACTATTGCGCTGGTGGCGCTCACCTGGCTTTTTTGTTTCTGGATGAATGACCGCAGGGACTTATAACCAGGGTATTTCAATTTTTACAGGGTCGATCGATCTAAGTCCCCCCTTTAGGGGGACAGGGGGCGGGGTTAAGTGCATTCATCGCCGCTTCAATGGTCGGGTATATATAATCGAACCCCGCCATTCGTATCTTATCCGCGCTCACCGTAGTGCTTTTCAGTACTTCGATGCTCATTTCCCCCAACATGATCTTCAGTACAAACGAAGGCACATGCAGGGGAATAAAGAATCGTTTTCGTACGGTCTTTGCCAGTTCGAGGGTAAGCGTTTTATTATCAACCGGCCGGGGGCCAACAGCATTGTAAACACCCTTCATCTGTTTATCTTCGACAGCTTTTAAGTACATCCTGCACAGGTCATCTATATGCACCCAGCTCAGCACCTGCCTGCCGCTGCCGAGGATAGCAGCTATTCCAAAAAGCAACGGCTTCCTGAATTCGCGCAAAGCGCCGCCCTCGTTGCTTAATACAATACCGGTTCGCAGTTTCACCAGTCGCTTGCCCGACTGCGTTACCGGGTCAATACTTTCTTCCCACTGGCGGCAGGTATCGCCCAGGAAATCCGTAGCGGCAGGCTGGCTTTCCGTGAAAGGCGCCGGGTTCGGTATCACCGGGTCAGCTCCGTACCATCCGGTGGCCGAACTACTGATAACGGCCTGCACTTTATTGACATTTTCTTTCAGCGCTTTTACAATCAACGCGCTGCTTTTCGTACGGCTCTCCACAATTTCCTGCTGCCGCCTTTCCGACCAACGCTTATCCGCTACCCCGGCTCCCGCCAGGTGAACGATATAATCCGCCTTTTGCACGGCGTCCGCATCTATTGTTCCTTTCCGCACATTCCATTCTGCATACAACACACCCGCCACCGCCGCCCGCCGCTCATCCTGCAGCTTCCGCGTAAGAACAATCACCGAATATCCCTTCTCAATCAGCATCGCGCTCAGCGCCCTGCCAATCAACCCCGTCCCACCCGTTATCAATACTGTCGCCATACACAAAATTTAACTATTAAAGGTAAGTCCAAAAAAAAGAATCCCTCCCGGAGCAAAACCGGGAGGGCTAACAACTATCCTTCAACAGGATACAACAACTAAAAACCTACGATACTTGGTAAAACACAACTTTCTTTAATCCGGTTTTTTCCCATCGAGGAAAGTATTGATGGTACTAATCTGCCCATTATTATTTTCGTCGGATTTTACTTCGTAATTGCTATAAAAATTTTCCGCCGGGCTCACGGTATTGTAAAGCTCTAAATTGCGGCGGATGTATGCCGGCACTGTTTCAAACTCATTATTTGCATCAGCAGCATTTATATTGAACGACAGGTTACGTAATTTCTGTATACGTTCTGCTGCACGACGTTTTTGGTCATCTACTTCGTCCCGCATCGCGGGGTCCTCTGTAGACAACATGGGTGGTTGTTGAGTTTGTGGGGCCCGAGGCTCATCCGCCGCTGTTGAAACTTCATCTTTGATCACCAGTTGCATATCGAAAGAAGGTTCTTCTTCTTTTTGAACCGACGCCGCTGCTGGCTCTTCAAAAACGGGTTGTTTCACAGGAGTCGAGTGTTCGGGGCAGGGATTTTCTGCCGACCGTTGTGGTTCCGCATAAATATTGGAAGGCTTGGCCAAGTATCCCCCCGACGCTGCAGACGCAGGAGAATTATTTCCAACGGGTGTCGTTTGCTGATTTGATGAGGAGGGCAACGGTTGTTTAGAGGCCATCGATGGTATATCGGATGGTTGCGAATATAACAACTCCATATACTCAGGCTCTCCTTTCTTCTCCACAAGATTGTCCACAGTATTTTTACTGGCAACTTCATTCGTAAAAACCACAACAGGTGAAGGTCCGGCAACGGGCATTTCAACCAGTTTGGGTTGCAACAGTTCGCTTAATCCCGTCTCGGGTTCACGTACAAAAGTCGCTTCCGGTTGTGCGACAGCGGGAATCTTTTCTTCCATGACCGGCCTGTCATACAGATCGGCGGTGCGTTCATCCAGCGGCAATGCAAATTGTTTGGAGGAAACCGGTTCATCCTTCTTCATATCCAGCACCATCACGATCTTTTCTTCCTTTTTGGGTTCTTCCTTTTTAGGCGCTTCCTTCGCAAACGGATCTTTATATTCAAAACCGGTAGCTATCAGCGTGATGCCAATCTTCGATCCCAGGTTGTTGTCATAACCAAGCCCGAGTATAACATCAGTCGTTTCACCGGCACGGCTAAGCAGGCAGTTCTGGATGATTTCCACTTCATCCATCGTAAACTCATGCTCACCTTCGGAAGAATTGATATTGATAAGTATCCATTTAGCCCCACGAATATCATTGTCGTTCAGCAAAGGTGAATTCAACGCTTCTTCGATGGCTTGTTGTGCACGGTTTTCACCCTCTGCCGCCGCATTACCCAATATAGCCACCCCGCCGTTTTTCATAACGGTACATACATCGGCAAAGTCAACGTTGATCTGGCCGGTACTGTTGATGACATCCGTGATACATTTGGCCGCCGTGGCCAGCACATTGTCTGCCTTTGCAAAGGCTTCCTTCATTTTGAGATTGCCGAACTGGTGGCGCAGTTTATCGTTGCTGATTACCAGCAGCGTGTCGACATAGCCTTTCATGGCTGAAATGCCTTCCTCCGCCTGTATCTGCCGCTTTTTTCCTTCGTAAGAAAAAGGCGTAGTCACGATACCTACGGTCAGGATGCCCAGGTCTTTGCAAATCTTGGAAATAATCGGCGCGCCGCCGGTCCCCGTACCGCCACCCATACCGGCAGTGATAAACGCCATCTTGGTATTCACTTCCAGTATGCGTTTTATTTCTTCCAGGCTCTCTTCACAGGCCTGTTTGCCAATCTCCGGGTTGGCGCCGGCGCCCAGCCCCTGTGTAAGGTGCGGGCCCAGTTGTATTTTATTCGGAACACTGCTCAATGCAATGGCTTGCGCATCGGTATTACAGATAATGAAGTTCACCCCCTCAATACTTTGACTGAACATGTGGTTCACTGCATTACTTCCTCCCCCTCCCACACCTATTACTTTAATAATAGATGATTTTTCTTTCGGTAGATCAAAGTGTATCATAATTGCTGAGTTTTACACCCATCGCCCCCTTCATTGGCCGCTGCATGAGTGCTATTGAATCAATGGATTAGTATTGTGAATTGTCAATTGTGAGTCTATTGCGATGCGATCGCACTCACCACTCACAACTGACATTTACAAATGCTTGTCTTCTTCTTCCTTAAAAAGATCAATCAGGCTGTCCTTGAACTTGCCCCAGAAATCTTTCATTCCTTTCCTGCTCTTCATTTTTTCCGTTGCGACCGCCGTCATCGTTTCGGTAGCGACAGCCGTTTCCGATGCCGTGTGAAGCTGCTTTAACGTCTCGGGTACTTCCACGCGCCGGTAAGCCGATTCAAACTGTTTGCGGTTATGCTCGTAATCGTCGTATCCTTTTAAGATCAAACCGATACAGGTGGAATACGTAGGCTTGGCCAGTTCATCGATATGACCGCCGCTCAGGTGTTCTGTCGGGAAGCCGATGCGTGCGTTCAGACCGGTCACATACTCGGTAAGCTGTATCAGGTGCTTTAACTGTGCGCCGCCGCCGGTCAACACGATACCACCGTTCAGCATACGGTTGTCCAGTCCGACCTGTTTGAGATGATAGGTCACAAAATCCATTATCTCGCTCATCCGGGCCTGTATAATATTGGCCAGGTTCTTTACGCTGATCTCTTTTGCCGGCATACCGCGCAGACCGGGAATCGTAATAAAGGCATTTGTTTTTGCCTCGTTGGATAAAGCGCTGCCAAACTGCACCTTCATCTGCTCAGCCTGTGTTTTCAATACCCCAAGACCGGTCTTGATGTCATTGGTAATGTTTTCACCACCAAACGGGATAACCGCCGTATGCTTCAGGATGCCTTCATAAAACACCGCCAGGTCGGTAGTGCCGCCGCCGATGTCCACGATGGCAACACCTGCTTCCAGGTCTTCCTGTCCCATCACCGCGCTGGCGGATGCCAATGGCTGCAACACCAGGTCCTTGGTATGCAGGTTGCTTTTCTCCACGGCACGGTTGATATTGCGGATGGCGTTCTTGTCGCCCGTAATAATATGGAAGTTGGCTCCCACCTTCACACCGCCGTACCCGATGGGGTTGGGGATGTTCTGGAAATTATCGACGGTAAACTCCTGCGGGATTACATCTATGATCTGGTCGCCGGCAGGGATATAGGTCTTAAACTGGTCGGCTACCAGC
>DASYCT010000147.1:0-4857 GCA_036500065.1 Chitinophagaceae bacterium
CACGGAAGGTGGATGCCGAAGCCCAGGCAGTCGATACCAACTGGGATACGGAAAGTCCCGAAGCAATTATCTTATCCTTTAGTACAGCGATATCCTGCTCATTAATCAGTGGATGGGTAACGGCCGGAAGGGGGTCCTGCCAGATCAATTCTTCTGCAGGTACATCCGGGCCCAGGTAGCGGGCGCGTGGTCCCATGTCACGGTGCGTCAGCTTGAACCAGGCCCTCGCAAAAGCATCGGCCAATTGACCAGGATTTTCCTTAAACCGCCTTGAAATGGGCTCGTAAACAGGGTCCATTCGCAAAGCAATATCTGTTGTGAGCATAAATGGTGCGTGACGCTTTGATGGATCATGTGCATCCGGCACCGTACCTGCACCTGCACTGCCTTTCGGTTTCCACTGCTGCGCACCCGCCGGGCTTTTGGTTAGTTCCCATTCATAGCCGAACAGGTTCTCAAAATAGTTATTGCTCCATCTTGTCGGTGTAGTCGTCCATGCGCCTTCAAGGCCGCTGGTAATCGTGTCGCCTGCATTGCCGCTGCCAAAGCTGTTTGCCCAGCCAAGGCTTTGCTCCTCGATGTCCGCACCTGCGGGCTGCGCACCCACATATTTACCCGGATCGGCAGCGCCGTGGGTTTTACCAAAAGTATGTCCGCCGGCAATCAACGCTACCGTTTCTTCATCATTCATCGCCATGCGACCAAAGGTCTCACGGATGTCACGAGCTGAAGCAAGCGGGTCGGGATTTCCATTAGGACCTTCCGGGTTCACGTAGATCAATCCCATCTGAACGGCCGCCAGCGGATTCTCCAGTTCACGGTCGCCAGTATAGCGTTTGTCTCCCAACCATTCCTTTTCAGAACCCCAATAAATATCTTCCGCGGGTTCCCAAACATCGGCACGTCCGCCGGCGAAACCAAAAGGTTTTAAGCCCATCGATTCAAGGGCACAGTTGCCGGCCAGGATCATCAGGTCTGCCCACGAAATTTTCTTACCATATTTCTTTTTGACCGGCCAGAGCAACAGGCGTGCCTTGTCCAGGTTCGCATTGTCGGGCCAGCTGTTGAGGGGCGCAAAGCGCTGTGTGCCGAAGCCGGCGCCACCCCGTCCGTCGGCGATGCGATACGTACCTGCGCTGTGCCAGGCCATCCGAATGAGGAAGGGCCCATAGTGGCCGTAGTCGGCCGGCCACCAGTCCTGCGACGTGGTCATCAGCGAGAACAGATCTTTTTTCACGGCATCCAGGTCGAGTGTTTTGAATTCCCTGGCGTAGTTGAACGCCTTATCCATCGGGCTGGACAGCGAAGAGTGCTGCCGGAGAATGTTCAATTTTAACTGGTTGGGCCACCAGTCACGGTTTCCCGTGCCACTGCCTGCGGTTTGCTTTAGCGCTCCACCCATAAACGGGCACTTGCCTGCGCCGTTTTGATGAGGTGATGTAGCCACTTTGTTGTCTTTTTCCATGACGCAATTATTTTATTAAATTAACCTTGAATGGTGAAGGTATCAATGAATTCACTAATAGTTTTATCTATTAAATTGATTTACTCATAGATAAAAACTATGAAGTTCAAAAAGGCAGATGAATTAATTTAGTCTATGGGAAAAGCTCTTAATTGCTACTTTGTTAATTTGATGGCCGTATCCAGGCGGTCGGCTACATTGTCCCAATTAATAATTTGCAGCATTTTATCTACAAAGTCGGTGCGTTTGTTTTTGTATTTGAGATAATAAGCGTGCTCCCATACGTCTACCACCAGCAACGGAATTACACCCCATTGGGTTAGTTTTTCGTGGTTTTCGCATTGCAGGATGGTGAGTTTGTCGGAATAGGGCTGGTAACCCAATATACCCCATCCATTTCCGTCTACATTCTTGGAGGTTTCAGACAGGTAAGCAGTAAGTTTATCATAGCTGCCGAAATCTTTTTCAACGCGCTTCAGTAATTCGCCGGAGGGATCGGTTTTCTTGTTGGTGAGGTTCGTCCAGAAGATAGTGTGCAGGACATGGGAGGAAAAATGATAGGAAAGCTTCTTTGTATAGTAGTCAACCGTTTCAAGATTGTTATCGTCCATTGCCTTCCTGATTTTTTGCAAATCGCCGTTGGCTGCTTTGACGGCTCCGCCGTGGTGAAATGTGTGGTGGAGGTAAACGGTTTCTTCGTCCATATAAGGTTCGAGAAAGTTTTTGTTGTAGGGTAGGGGCAGGTGCTGGAAGTTGCCGGCGGCATCGGTTAATTTGTCGAGCCCATTGCTTTCGTAGTTCTGCGCCAATATGGAACTGGTGGGCAGGATAGCTGTTGCTGAAAGAATGCCCGTTGCTGAAAGGAATGTTTTTCGGTTCATAATGTTATGGTTTGTTTTATATTAATTTCAATAAAAGCCCTATAATGGCGGCAGTGGCGATAACAACGGGCTCCTGAATTTTTTTTACCCGGAGCAATACCAGCAGCGTAGCCAGTGCAATCAGCACAGATGTTATATCAATGAATTGCCGTTTGGCAAGCACAATGACGGCGCCTGCGATAGCGCCAATGGCTGCAGCAGTTACTCCGTCAATAAAGGCCTTAAGTGATGGATGCTTGCCATATTTTTTAAAATAAGGCGCCGGCAGGACGGTAAACAAATAGCAGGGTAGAAAAGTGGCGAGTGCTGCTACACAGGCCCCTGGAAATCCTGCCACCAGGTAACCGATGAAACCAACGGTAATAACGACCGGGCCGGGGGTGATCATGGCTACGGCCACCGCATCGAGGAATTGCCTTTCATTGAGCCAGTGATATTCATTTACTACACCACCGTATAGAAACGGAACGATGGCAAGCCCGCTGCCGAAAACGAATGTGCCGGCTTTTAGAAAGAACCATCCTATCTGAACCAGCCTTTCATTGGTAGAAAACAACATGCCCGCTTGCAGTAAAAATGGCATGAAGACAATAGATTTGTTGTGTTTCAAAAACCGGGGCGGCGATTTCACAAACCATACTACGAAACCAGCCAGCAGCATTAACCAAACGTTTTCCTTTTCGCTTAGGAAAGTAAATACGGTAAGGACAATAAAAATACTCCATAGCAACCTGTCTTTGCCCAGGCTTTTTTTGGATAGTTTGTACGTGCTGAGGGTAATAATGCCAATGACGGCAGCACCTACACCATAGAACACGGCCTGCATCCAGGGCAGGCCGCCGAACCGGGTGTAAAGCCATCCCAATGCTACTACCATTATAAAGGATGGTATGACAAATGCAACACCGGCAAGAGTAGCGCCCAATATACCGAAATCAATATAGCCGATGTAAATGGCGAGTTGTGCAGCCAAAGGACCGGGCGCGAGTTGGGCGAGGGCCAGCCCTTCTTTATAATCCTGTTCTTTAATCCAGCTGCGATCTTCTACTAAGTCGCGGTGCATATATCCTACCAATGCGGCAGGGCCTCCGAAACCGATGGCGCCTAATCGCAGAAAATATTTTACAATATCCCGTAAGGAATAGGTTGTGTTCATCATCCGGCGATGTGAAGTTTCCGGCAATGGTATCGAATCGGGGATAGCTGGAATAGAACAGAAATGACCTTTTGTACGGGGATTACTTTTTTCTCATTTTTTTCCTGTAGTCGGACGGGTTTTGCCCCATATTCTTTTTAAAAATGCGGGTAAAATGGCTTTGGTCGGAAAACCCGGTGAGATAGGCGATTTCAGTAAGGGAATAGGCGGATGATTTTATGAGTTCTACGGCCCTGTCGATGCGTTGCTTGCGGATATAATCACCGAATGATAAATCTTCAAAGTACTTGGAAAACTCCCGCGAAAGGTAGGACGGGCTTATTTCCAGGCCTTTTGACAGTTCTTTCAAACTAAGGTTGGTGTCGATATGATCCTGTATCGTTTCTTTAAGCTCCTGCGCCCATTGGGGGATTTTCTTTTTTGAACCCTGCTTTGTTTTAAGATAATTATTGAAGACATTCAGCAGCAGGCTTTCAAAGGGTTGCTGCGTGTGTTTTTCCTTTTGCAGGTATTGGGCCCAACTGTACAGTGCATCGTATAGAATCATTCCCTGTTTCAGCAGTTCATGATCATTTTTAATATTATGACTAAGACCTGCAGAGATAGCCCACAGGCCGGGAGCTTGAACAGCAAGATCGTGCCGGTCGGTGTCGGCTCCGCGAACAATGACAGCCATCGTATGGACAGCAGGGTCTTTGATTTTATATTTCTGCACGAAGTAATCAAAAGTGCAGCGGTCTTCATAGTGGGTAAATTCAACGCCCGGGATATCGAAGGGAATGGCTTTAAGCTGTTTTGCCTTTTTGGCTACCTCGTCGAAGGGAACATATATAAACTCGGCGTCTTTATCAATAAACCGGCTGATAAGCCAGGGACAGGCTATGCGGTCTATCTTGGGACGTTCGCGGGTAATCCATTTCATAATAATCTGTACACAATTTATCAAATTTACAAGAAAAGGATCCTTATAACTAAACTGGATTCGAACCAGGCAGGGTTTTTATTGGAAGCGTCGATATATACCAACTGATTCCGAACTGATCTACAACAGCTCCGAAAGTAGTTCCCCAATAAGCCTGTTGCAACTCGGCGGTCACTTTTCCGCCTTTGGCCAGACCGGTATGTATTTTCCGAATTTCTTCATCCGTGTCGCAGTTTATCCATAAAAACGTCGAGTTGGGACATTCATCGGGAACCACCATTTCGGAAGCGAAAAGAACGATGTGATCATTGACAAGTTGAGAGTGAACTATTTGCCGGCCGGCCTCTTCACTCATACCGGGCGATTCGAAAACGGAACCTTTAACTGTTTGAAATTCCAATGTACCGCCGAGGCATTCCTGGTAAAAACTCAT
>DASYCT010000148.1:0-12718 GCA_036500065.1 Chitinophagaceae bacterium
CATACACCGGAACCCAGAGCAACCGGCAGGGCGAAACGAACAATACCTATAAAGTAAATGTCAGACAAGACTATAATGTCAACAAGCGTCTTGATCTATCCCTGATCACCGATCTGACCAACGTTGTCACCAGCGCCCCCAGGAACATAGCGGTGGACGATCGTTTTCTGCCTTACCAGCTGTTCAAAGATGCGCAGGGCAATCCCCTCTCCATCCCTTATGTAAAGCAGTTGTCGGATTCGACCCGGAAGGCATTCGAAGGGAAAAGCGGTATCAACCTGGATTATAACCCGCTATTGGAACGCCAATACGGTTATACAAAGGATAACCTGATCGCAGCCAGGATCACGGCAGGCCTGACGCTCAGGCTGCTCGACGGATTGACCTTCACGGGTGTATATGGATTCTTCAGGACCTCGGACAGGACCACGTCCTATGATGACAGCAGAAGCTATCTTGTCCGCTCCCAGGCCGTCCAGTTTACCGTGCCGGCTGCAACGCCAACGCAATCGCCTAAATATTATCTTCCCGTTACCGGCGGCAGATATGCGCTCACCAACGCCATGCAAAAAAACTGGACGGTGCGTCATCAACTGACCTACGATCATGCATGGGATGACAAGCGACACCAGCTTCTACTCCTCGCAGGCCAGGAGGCGCAGGAACAGGATGTCGTGAACAACCAGTCGCTGATACTGGGCTATAACGATCTGCTCGAAACCTACCCGCCCATCGATTACGCAACACTCTCTTCTACCGGAGTGGCGGGACCGGTGATGCCCAACAGTGGCTCCCGCAGTCTGCTTGCAGGTGTTCAGCCTTTCACTGAAACAGAGTCCGTCGTTCGATTTGTATCCTACTATGGCAATATGAGCTATACTTATCTCAACCGTTATACGCTGAACGGCAGTTTGCGGCTTGATCAGTCCAACTTATTCGGTAAGGACCGCTCTTCACAGAACAAGCCGGTATGGAGCGCCGGCGTCCGTTGGGACATGCGTGAAGAGTCCTTCATGGAAAAAATGCCTTTCAAAGATCTTGCACTGAGAGTATCCTACGGTCTTACCGGAAACTCACCCATTCCGGGCACCGCCGCTTCTTATGATATTCTGGGAGCGCAGTCGGGCTCTACCCTACCGGGCAATAGCGGCCTTTCCATTGCGACACCTGCCAATGCAGCACTGACCTGGGAAAGTTCCCGCACACTGAATATAGGTCTGGACTTCGGCCTTCTCAAAGGCAATCGGCTCAGCGGGTCCGTAGACTTTTACCGAAAACAAACAGATAACCTGATAGGTCAAATGCAGGTAAATCCCCTCTCTGGTTACAATACCGTAACAGGGAATTTTGGCGATCTGCGCAATACAGGCATCGAAGTTTCCGTCCATTCCCTCAATATAGAAGCCGCTCACTTTAATTGGACCAGCCAACTGGTGCTCTCCTATAACCGCAACACGATCACCAGGCTGAACCAGCCTGCCCCTATCGCTACCGGTATGCAAAAAGCAAGTGCTTCCTACCTTGCAGGTTCTCCTGCGTTTGCTGTCTTCGCTTACAATTTTGCGGGGCTGGACAACATGGGCGATCCACAGATCAGGTTACAATCCGGGAAGGTCACCAAGGACCGTAATGTCCCGTTGCCAGAAGATGTCCTGTTCATGGGCACCTATCAACCGGTATGGAACGGCGGTCTCTCCAATATCTTCAGGCTCGGCAACTTCGAGCTGGCCGCCAATATCGTATACGATTTCGGCAACGTGATGCGCCGGGATGTGGATGACTTCTATGCAGGCAACGGGTTGATCCCGCAGACAGCCAATAATGGGCTGCAGAGCGGCGATCTCCGTTTCCGCAGCGGTAATGTAAATGCAGAATTTGCCAACCGATGGATGAGTCCCGGCGATGAATTAAAGACCAATGTCCCTTCCTGGATACCTCTGACGACCATCGACCAAAGCCGGCGGGACACAAGATACTATACGCAGGGGAATATCAATGTGGTGAGCGCCGCTTATGCAAAGCTGCGGGATATATCGCTCTCTTACGACCTTCCTCATACGATGGTGTCCCGTGCCGGGCTTAACGGCGTCAGGTTGCGTTTGCAGGTGTCCAACCTGATGTTATGGAAAGCCAATCGGTACGGCATCGACCCTGAGTTCCAGGACGCATCCGGCGGCAGCACGGCCGGACAATTATCGGGCGGCCTTCGCTACATGCGTGCCGATCAGGGTACTGTGACCATCGGCGCGAATATCCGGTTTTGACAAAGAACAACAAGCTAGAACACTTACAAAAAGAGAATATGAAAAAATATATAATTGCCCCGGCTTTACTGCTGCTTTTGCTGGTGGCCGGCGCCTCCTGCAAAAAGAGCTTCCTGGAAATTTTGCCGAAGGGGAAGGTAATTGCTGTCAGCTACAATGATTACCAGTTGCTGTTGAATAATCCGGACCTCCTGAATGTCGGCGCGGATGGCCAGATCATGATGGGGGACGAAGTGACTTGTGCCGATCCATACTATAGCGGCCTTACGTTACGGGAACAGAACCTGTTCGCATGGGCCGACGAGATCTATCAGCCTGATGAGGACGCCGCGGAAACCTCAGGTCCCCTCACCAATATCTATACCTATAACAAGATCATCAACGAAGTGATGGGGGCCGCCGACGGCACCGACGAACAAAAAAAGATGATCCTGGCCGAAGCGCTTGCCGGACGCGCCTGGACCTATTTCCTGCTGATCAATTATTATGGCAAACCTTATCAGAAAGCCACGGCGGCCAGCGATCCCGGATTCCCGATCATCACCACGGCGGATATCACAGTCAATCATTTCACCAGGGCCTCCGTCCAGGATGTGTATGATCTGATCACAGGCGATCTGCAAAAAGCGCTGCCCGACCTGTCACCCACGCTTTTTCACCGCCTCCGCATGAGCAAACCGGCCGCACAGGCCCTGCTGGCCAAAGTGTATGTCTTTATGCAGCGCTATGATGAGGCCTTACCCCTCCTGGATTCAGCATTGCAAGGGATCGCAACAACGCAGGTGCCCGTACAATTATATGATTATAACCAGACCTTCGCACCGGGCGGACTGTTTACACCCATCAGCCTGTTCGGCCCCAACTACCCTGTTTCGTCCGATAACCAGGAAGTATTGTATTTGCGACAGTTCTCGAACTTCCATGTTCTGGACAATACACTACAGGTGGATAGCGCCACCATGACGAAATACGAGTCCTCCGATCTGCGCCTCCTGCTCTATTCGAATACGCCTTTTCCTGTCGGCGATCCCTTCCCGGCCGGCTCGCAGCGCAGAACAGCGCCCAGCATTGTCCCATTCGGTGTAAATCTGCCGGAAATTTATCTGCTGACAGCAGAGTGTAAAGCAAGGACTAACGATCTCCCGGGCGCGGTGGCCGCACTTGAGCAACTGCGCAAGAACCGCATGCCCCAGGCCGATGCGGCCGTTCCGCCAGCAGTGGCCGGCAATCAAATGCAGCTGCTGCAATTTGTAATGGACGAGCGCCTGCGGGAATTTGCAGGACTTGGTTCCCGTTGGTTCGACATGAGAAGACTATCCATCGATCCCTTATTCAGCACCTCTGCTTATACCCATACCCTTTACCACACCGATGGCACCACCACCACGCACACCCTGCAACCCGACCGCCTGATGCTGAAGATTCCACCCAAGATCCTGCTTGCCAACCCTGGCATGGAAGACAATCCATAATGAAACATAAATTGAAATTATTCACCTGACAAAAAATCACCGTATGATAAAGATCCATTTTGCCTTACTCGTATTTTTAAGCTGTTTCTCCTTGTTCGCAGGAGCGCAGGACCAAACTCCTCTGATGGATCAGATGAAAGCCATGACAAAGGAACATGACCCGGAAAAGAGCATCCTGCTCATGAACAGGATCATTACAGACAACAAGCTGGACACGATCAAAGATGCCGAAACGATCGATGTATTAAAGGGGACTGTAGCACTCGCCTTCCTCCGCGCACGCCGGTATGATGCGTTTAAAGAATACATCGGCAGGATAAAAAACAAGTTCAACCAGACATCATACATGGATATGGGCGCTAATATGCTGGTGAACGAAAAGATCGACCCAGGTATGGCGGAACAGCTTGCCAGGGCAACGCTCGATCTCTATTTTTCCTATAAAGACGATCCCGGCGCCAGACCTGCGGATATGCCGGCATCCGATTGGAAACGATTCATGGATTTCGCGCAATACCCTTATTACGACACGTATGCCAGCGCGCTTACAGCCAATGGTAAATATAAGGAGGCCCTGCAATACCAGGAAAAGGCCTTCAATGAATCCCCCGAAGAAGGACTGGCGTCTTCTGTAGAACGATATACAAGTTTACTGACATTGAACGGCCAGGGCGACAAGGCCTACGATATATTGGTGGCTATAACCAGCAAGGGGAAGTCGACTGCGAACATGAATGCCCAGTTAAAAGAGCTATACGCACGCCGGCATGGTAGTGCTAAAGGATTTGATGAATATCTCAGCCAACTGCAACAGGGCGTACAATCAACGTTGAAAGCGGCGCTAAAGACCAAAATGCTGGACGCGGAAGCGCCGGGTTTTACCTTGCATGACCTGGCCGGGAAAAAAGTATCCCTGTCGGACTACCGGGGAAAAGTGGTAGTGCTGGATTTCTGGGCCACCTGGTGCATGCCCTGCATCGCCTCCTTTCCTGCGATGCAGAAAATGACGGAAAAGCATCCCGAAGTCACCTTCCTTTTTATCGCAACACAGGAAAAAGAAGAAGGCGCCTTATCGAGGGTAAAATCATTCATGGAAAAGAAAAAGTATCCGTTTCATGTGCTGATGGATGAACCCACTGCCGGCAAGCCGGATAATTTTCAGGTGGTTGCCGCCTACAAGGCGAAAGGGATCCCTACCAAAGCAGTGATCGACAGCAAGGGCAAACTACGCTTCGTAACTACGGGATTTTCGTCCGATTCCGAGCTGATGAACGAATTGGAGGCGATGATCGGCCTTGCAAAGCAACAGTCCTGACTTCGGGTAGAACAACTTATAAAGCAATCAATGCCTCCGCATAGCGGGGGCATTGCTGTTGTGTGCCCGGTCTCATAATGGCGCAAAGCCCCCCTTAATTTGTCCTCTTTGCCCCAGCCTGGAGCTAATCCAAAGATTAAATTTGTCTTGATCAAAACTATACATCATGACTAAAAACTGCCTATTCACTATTGGGCGTGGTGGCGCCTTATGGGTTCTTTTGATTTTACATACGACTATTCAAGGACTAGGGCAAATTGCTGGCAACTGGAAACTGGAAAAAATGCCTGTCGACCTGGAAACGGATTTTGCACTAAGCGCACTTCCACCACATCTTCGCGATAGCGCTACGGTGTATCTGCTGGCCCCTGAGAAAGGGTTCTATATTGGCCGGCAGGGATCGAACGGTTTCGTTTGTTTTATCGCCCGCACGGAATGGGAGTGGGCGGAATTCCGGCAGGACCTTGCTACTCCTATCGCCTATGATGCGGAGGGTGCCAGAACGATCATGCCGGTGTACCTCGATGTCGCAGCCATGCGCGCTTCAGGCAGGTACTCGCCTGTACAAATCAAGGATACAATAATAGCGCGGATCAGGAGAGGGTACTACAAGGCGCCTTCGAGGCCGGGTATATCTTACATGGAAGCCCCTATGATGAGAGTCTATGTCGGGAATCCCGATAACAACCGTGTCGTCTCCATGAGCATGCCCCATTATATGTATTATGCTCCCTATCTCACATATGCGGATATCGGCTTGGATTCCAATTCCTCACAGGCGCCGTTCTTAGTCAACCCTGATGCTGTGGTGCTCGGCGGAGAACAGAGAGGGCCTTACGAATATCTCATATCACCGCTCAATGAGGTTGAAAAGGCTAAGATCCTCGCATCAGGGCAGGCTCTGCTGAAGCGTCTGGAAGAGTACAGAGCTTATTTCAAAGTCGAAGCAATGAACGATCATCATTAAACAGAAAATCAACCGTAACGGTTCGATATTGCAAGTTTTCAAAACTTGCTCATGTTGATTTTACAAAAAAATAACATTAGATTTGTTGACCAAACTATTGATATGCGGCATGGGGAACTTTCAGACGAGGAACTGATCGCTTTGGTCAAAGCGGACGATCATGCTGCATTCAATGCCATCTACGACCGCTACTGGAAATTCCTGATGCAGGCCGCCTACCAGGTCAGCCGCCACCGGGCGGACAGTTTAGATGTCTGCCAGACCGTATTCCTTTGGTTTTGGGAGAACCGCGCCACTGTGCGGGTGTCGGCTTCACTCAAAGGTTACCTTTACAACGCTGTTAAGTACAAGCTGGCCAACCTGATCAGGAACGGAAAGGTGCGCGAAAACCTTTTCGACAAACTGAAAATCATCGACGTACAAACCCATAAAAGCAACGAACTCGAACTCAAACAACTGGAAAGCTTCATCCGCCAGCTGATCGATGACCTGCCACCGCGTTGTCGTGCGGTATTCCTGCTTAGCCGCGACGAACAGCTTAGCCACAAAGAGATCGCCGAACGCCTGGACATTTCAGAAAAGACTGTGGAAGACCATATCACCCGCGCACTCACCAAACTGCGCGGCCCCCTCGGACGTCTGGCAACGATCTTTCTATACCTTTAATAAAAAGATCCATCTGATTTACAGTCACTTAACAATTTATTGATTTTTTTTTATCAAAAGACCGGGGATAGATGCTGTTGAAGTGCTTTACTATTAGATGGATAAGAACAGACTCTTCTATTTAATAGACCAGGTAAACAAAGGCCGCGCCACTCCTGAAGAACTGGCGGAATATGATGCCTATCTAAATGGACTTACCGTTGCCAGCCAGGAATGGGATAGTGAGGCCCTTGGTATGGAAGACCTGACGCGGGAAGAATTGCGTGACATACTTAACCGGCAGATCCTGTCCCAACCCGTGCGGCGTATCAGGCTATGGCCGCGTATAGCAGCTGCCGCATCGATTCTGCTGATATTTTCGGCCGGCGGCTATTTTTTACTACATCAAAAACAGGCAGTGCCTGCCCAGCCCTCCACCGCCCAAAGTGATATTGCACCTGGCGGGAATAAGGCCATCTTAACGCTGGCCGGAGGACAAAAGATCGTATTGAGCAGTCTGAAGAACGGTCAGGTAGCCCGACAGGGGCACATTCTGATCACCAAGACTGCAGCAGGCCAGTTAAGTTACCGCGCGGAGAATGGTGAGGCTATCGATCCGCAAATATTATACAATACGATCACAACACCGGTGACCGGACAGCACGAGATCACTTTGGCCGACGGCACCGAGGTCATGCTGGATGCCCTCTCATCTATCACCTTCCCGGTAGCCTTTAACGGTAAAACGCGCAAGGTCAGCATCACCGGCCAGGCCTGGTTCAAAGTGAAGCATAATGCAGGCCGGCCTTTTGAAGTAGAGGCCAAAGGACAGGTCATCCGCGATATCGGCACCGAATTCAATGTGAACGCTTATGCCGATGAACCAACGATAAAAACGACTCTCATCGAAGGCAGTGTGGCTGTCAATAATAAGCTCATCAAGCCCGGCGAACAAGCCACGGGCACAGGCGGGGCGATTACCATTAAACAGGTGGATATCGAACCTGTCATCGCCTGGCGGAAGGGAAGCTTCCTGTTCCGCAACCAGGACCTGAAAGTAACGCTGCGCCAGCTGGCGCGCTGGTACGACCTGGAGATCGTCTATGATGACCTTCCCGAAAATTTACGTCTCGGCGGTTACCTGCCGCGTTCGACCAACCTATCGGTAGTCTTAAACGCGATCGAGCAAACGGGCGAGATCAAATTCAGACTGGACGGGCACCGTTTGCATGTTTACCACTAACATCTAACTAACAATGATAATTAACAAATTAAAATGGCTATTGGCTATGAAACTTACCACGTTCTTACTTATAGCATCTTTTCTATCGGTAAGTGCAGCTTCAGTCGCACAAAAAATTACCGTCCAACTGAAAAACGCCCCCTTGCAAACCGTTATCAATGCAATCCAGGCTCAATCAGGCTATGGCTTTGTATACAATGAAAAACTCCTGGAAAAAGCCGGTAATATTTCCATCAACGTCAGGAATGTCAACATTGATCAGGCGCTTGCCGAGGCAATGAAAGGTCAAAATCTTGTTTATCTGGTCAAAGATAAAGTGGTTACGATCAAGGCCAGGACACCTATATATATCGACACGATTAAAACCACTTTTGACCCGGTAACCATAACCGGCACCGTTAAAGATGACAAGGGACAACCTCTGGCAGGGGTTACCATTATGGAGAAAGGGAAAGACAATATGGTCGTATCCGGCACTGGCGGCGATTTCAAAATGGTGGTAACAAATCAGGACGCGATTCTCGTTTTCTCTTATGTCGGTTATAAGCAGCAGGAAATAAGAATAACGTCCGGGAAGGTTATTGATGTTACACTTTCCCCAGGTACCAGTCAGTTGCATGATGTAGTTGTATCGGGTTATACCGTTCAAAACAGGGCGGAATTTACCGGTTCTTCGGCGCACATTGACGGCAAAGTCATCGAAAACAGGCCGGTGCCCAGTTTTGACCAGGCTTTAGCAGGACAGGCGGCCGGGGTTAAGATCACCTCAGACGGCGGCTCCCTGAATGCTACGCCAGTGATCCGCATCAGGGGGACCAATTCAATTAACCTGAGCTCTTACCCGCTAATAGTCATTGACGGGATCACTTCGTTTAACGGGAACGTGGGCTTCTCTGCCGCTGTCGAAAATAATCCACTCTCCAGCATCAACACTGATGATATCGAGTCTATTGAAGTTTTGAAAGATGCATCCGCGACAGCCATTTATGGCTCACGCGCGGCAAACGGCGTGGTGGTGATCACTACCAAAAAAGGCAAATTGGGTAAGGTAAGAGTGACGTACGACGGGTACTTCGGAATTACCAAAAAACCAAAGTTGCCTGAATTATTAGGCGCCGCAGATTATGTGAAGATCAAAGATGAATCAGAAGTAAATTCGGGGCTCGCACCAACTTATTTTTTGGGAAAAAATGCCGACAGCTCCGTACAGGAAACCAAGTGGTATGATTACCTTTACCATAGCGGTCAATCGCAAAACCACAACCTCAGCATTTCGGGAGCTTCCGAATCCACCAATTACTTTATATCACTTAACTATAGTAACCAAAACGGCTTTTTGGTAAAAAATACATTTGTCCGCAAATCGGCCAGGGTCAACCTGGATCACCGGTTGATAAAAGGTTTGCATATCGGTACAAATTTTACCTATAGCGACGCTGTCAACAACAACCTGACCACCGGCATAAATAACTCGTTTGGCAAAAATAACCTGACGCGCGAATCAATGGTGCTGCCGCCTAACGTACTGCCATATAACCCGGATGGGTCTTACAATATCAGCGGAAATAGTTTAGGCTTTGGCCCCAATACCAATCTTACAGGCTATTTTAACCCTTTACCGATAATAGATCACGATAAGTATACTTCTGCGAGTAACAATTTTTTGGGATTGGTTTATGCAGACTGGGAGCTGTTCAAGGGGTTTAAAGTAAAGACCAATTACAGCGTCAACAGCCTTAATGTATTAAATACGAACTTCGGTAATCCTTACCAGGGCAACGCCTTTGGAAGCAACGGTTCCGCTACCAACCAGTACACCACTAATTATCGTACAGATTTTACCAACACCATCAATTATACAACAACCATCGCCAAAGATCATCATATCAATGCATTGGCAGGCTATGAAGAAATCCATACTGTAGTGAACGGGTCTTCAACCACACTTACGGGTTTGACCGATGCCTATTTTCAGACATTTGCCGGCGGTTTCACAACAATTAGCTCCGCCAACGGCAGCTATACGGAAAATGGCTACCGATCATATTTCGGTAACGTTTTTTATGATTATAAGAAAAAGTACCTGTTAAGCGCCAGCTTCCGAAGGGATGGTTTCTCTGGCCTTGCTATCAATCATAAATTCGGGAACTTTGGCGGAGGGTCTATTGGCTGGAACCTTTCCAATGAAAATTTCTACATCAACTCTGCCCTGGCCAAAACTGTTTCTGATGTTAAGATACGTGCCAGTTATGGCCAGGTTGGCAACGTGAACATTGGAGATTATGCCGCATCATCACTTTATAGCCCTGGTACCTACGGCGGGGTGGCTACGCTTGCACTTTCGCAAACAGGCAACCCCGATCTAAAATGGGAGACCAGTAAAAAAACAGACATAGGTATCAACATCGGTTTATGGCAAAACAAAATAACCCTCGATGCGGATTATTATAATAACAACATCGACGGACTGATCTTAGCCGCACCTCAATCCCCTTCAAAGGGTATCCCGGGCAATTCTATCAATACCAACGTTGGTTCAATGTACAACCGCGGTTTTGAGTTTGATATCCAGGCACACATTATTGACGGCGGAGCATTCCATTGGACCGCAGGCTTTAACATCAGTACGTTAAAAAACCGCGTTACCGCCCTGGCCAACAACACCGACATTTGGACCAACAGTTTGGAAACTACCAATATTACCCGCGTAGGTTATTCCGTCGCTTCGGTTTATGTAGTCAAAACAAACGGGGTAAACCCGGCGAACGGATTAAGGACTTATGTCAACAGGAATGGTGCAACAGTACAGTATAACCCGGTAGCAGGTGCATGGTCGCACCCCGATGGAACTACAGCGTCTGCAATGGATGCTTACGGAGATGGCGTTGTAATGGGACCTACGCTGCCAACTTATTACGGTGGTTTCAACAACAGTTTCAAGTACAGAAATTTCGACCTGTATGTCAATATCGTGTTCTCTGGTGGTAACCAGATTTATAACGGCACCAAAGCTACTTTGCTGAGTAATCAATTCGTCAATAACCAGGTAGATATTTTACGCCGATGGACAACCCCTGGCCAGGTCACCGATATCCCGGCTTTACATTACAATGATCAGCAAGCCAGCGGTAATGTACTGCCAAATTCCTTCAATGTTGAGAGCGGTGCATATATTAAACTGGGTACAACTTCCTTAGGTTACAACATCCCGGCGAAACTGTATAATAAAGCCGGCGTATCGTCCATCAGGCTATACGGCTCGGCCAGCAATATTATTTTACACACCAGATACACCGGTTCGGATCCTGAAATTTCCGCAAATGGCGACTCCAATACCGCGGCCGGCCGCGATAAGAACTCAGTCCCGGCCGGTAAGTCATTCACCTTGGGTATTAATGTAGGATTTTAAATAATAACACGATGAAAACAATAATAAGATATAGAACTATAATATTAGGGGCCTCCATGTTAGGCTGCTTATTGATATCAGGCTCTTCTTGTAAAAAAAGCCTGCTGGAACCGGTTAATATCACCAGCATCTCTGATGCCACCGCATTTGATAATGCTACCCGTATTACGGCGCAGATCAATGGTCTGTATGCTTCTTTAAAAAGCGTTTTCTTTTATGGGGGCGGGGTGGTCATCTACAACGAATTGAGAGGCGATGAATTTATTATGAACAAGCCCAACGTTACTACCGGCCAGCAAAGCTGGTTACAGGCTGTCAACCCCAGCACTACCGAAGTGATTAACACATGGAGCTTCGGTTACGGCACAATTAACGCGGCGAACACTTTTTTGGCAGGCTTAGCACAAAATCAAAGTAAAATTACCACAACACAATACGCCAACTTTGTTGGCGAAGCGCAGTTTATACGAGCCCTTTGTTATTTTGCATTGGTACAAATCTATGCTCAACCTTATACACTTGATAATGGGGCAGGCATGGGGCTGCCTTTACGTTTGATCGCAGAAAACTCCAACGCCGACAACCAACTCGCCAGAAGCACTGTTGCCGATGTTTATAAACAGATACTATCAGACTTAAATGCTGCTGAGACAGGCTTGCCAGCTAACTATACCACAACTACCCTGAATACGACCAGGGCCACAAAGAACGCGGCCATTGCCCTTAAGGCAAGAGTTGACCTTACCAAAGGCGACTATGCCGGTGTAATTGCCGAATGTAGTAAAATTGTATCCGCCACTGCACCATTTCAGGCTCCCGCCAACGGTGTTAACAATAAACTGGAAGCTAACATTGCAACTGTTTTCAATGGCAGTTACGCCGGGTCGGAATCCGTATTTTCGTTGCCTTTCACGGCTACCGAACCTGGCCTGCTGGCCAATTTTTTCAATATCGCCCCCGGTAACGGCTCGTATTATCTCAACGCCGCAGGCACTATCTCCGACCCGGTATATAGTTCTGCAACGTCCACAGATGCACGTAAAAACTTTGTGTTTGTCAATACCGGCCAGAAATGGTTAAGTAAATTTAAAGTGCCCGCTACTTTTTCTGACTGGGTGCCGGTCATCCGTTATTCTGAAGTATTATTGACTTACGCCGAGGCTTTGGCCCGAACCGGCGATGCCGTTAGCCTGGCCAGCGCCACCACATTACTTGCAGCAGTAAGGAACCGGTCTGATGCGGCCTATATATTCCCGGCGGGAAGCGTTAGCACCCAGTCGGCACTGATCGCCACCATTTTACAGGAAAGAAAGATAGAGTTACTGGGAGAAGGTTTTCGCGTTCCGGATTTGCAACGCCTGGGTTTAACATTACCGGCCAAGTCAGGTACCCAGGGGAATTCA
>DASYCT010000149.1:0-13558 GCA_036500065.1 Chitinophagaceae bacterium
CGGTAGCCGCGTTCAGATCGTAGGCAACCCAAAAATAATTAACGCCCTGCACCAGTGCCTGTGAGCCGTTGGCGATGATCGTACCGGTAGCGGGCGCAATACCGCCGGGAACAAATTCATTGACAGGAGCAAAAACGGGCGAGCTGCCGGTATAATAGATATGGATGGCCGTTACATCGTTTGTACTGGTGCCGGGGATGGTGGACCCGGCCATGCTCAGGAACATTTGTGTAAGCAGGGTCGGGTTGTCGCACCAGGTGGTGGTGATCTGCACCCCGATAATAGGTTTATTCAGCGTACAGGCGGGCACGGTACCAACGCCTGCCTGTTTGGTGACGGCAGAATCGTAGACCATCGGGGGCGGTATCCATTGGTAGACACGTCCGCCGCGGGGTCTTGTGCGCACCGTATCGTTTTCGATGCCATACGTCGCTACGGGCGTCGCCGGGAGCCCGTCTACCGAATAGAAATCACCGGGGATGGTTCCCCCGTTAATGCCGATAGAGGCAGAGCCGTACCAGATGGTAAACGCTTCGCGCTGGTATACAAATTCGATGATATTGGTGGTTTCGTACAATTTTACCTGGAAGGACATCACGGGTCCCGGTGAGGGCGCGCCCCATTTCATATAAAGCCATTGGACGGCCATCACCCGGTTGGGCGCCGTGCCTGATAACTGGTAACTGATATTGCCCATGCTATCTCCGCTTACCGCCAAATCATCCCACAGGGGCGCCAGCATGGGGCCCTGCCCGGTAGTGGTAAGATCATTGACGGGCAGGGGGCTGGTAGCGGCCGCGCCAAGACTCATCCAGCCATTGGAGCTGACCATAAACTGCGTATAGGTATTACAGGCGTATGAAAACGGGAACCCGATATTTATGGGGGAGGAAAGCGCCTCATCGGTACTGTCGGGCATGATAATCGTCCCGGCGGTGATGGTATCGAACGTGCTGTAGTAAGGATTAAAGGTATAGTTCAACTGGCCGCTTACCCAACAGGGGGAGGATAGGAGCAAAGCTCCCAGCAGGTGCAATTTATAGCTATGCCACTTCATTGCGGTTTTCATGGCTCAGATTTTAGAGACCCCCTGGTCTCTTTTTTAATAGGATTTGGCTTGTTTAGGATCAACTGAACTAAGAGAAATCATTTATAATAACGCAATTCCGGGCTTAAAAGTACCGGGAAAGGGCTTTAAATGCCGCTACCAGCAAGGGCTCTGGTATGTATTACAGAAAAAAAGAGGTATAAAGGATTGTTTATGAGGAGAGACCCGACGAGCCAGGAATAAGGGCGTTTTTTTAGCCAATATCTTATTTCAGGCCGCTGATAGGCACCGCATCCATATCCGTAAACACCAGGTTTTCACCTGCCATTCCCCAGATAAAGGAGTAATTGGTAGTGCCGCTGCCGGAATGAATGCCCCAGGGAGGGGATATAATGGCTTCGTGATCCGCTACCACGAGGTGGCGGGTTTCGGTGGGTTCGCCCATGAAATGAAACACGCGGTGCTGTTCGGGCACATCGAAATAAAAATAGACTTCGCTCCTGCGCGTATGGGTATGCGATGGCATGGTATTCCAGACACTGCCGTTGTTGAGGACCGTGAGACCCATAACCAGCTGGCAGCTTTTGATGCCATCGAGGTGAATGTATTTATAAATCGTGCGCTGGTTGGCCGTGGCTACTTCGCCCAGGGCTACCGGGGATGCTTCTTCCTTGGCCATCTTTTTATTGGGGTATGCCTGGTGCGCCGGGGCGGACAATAAAAAGAAAATGGCGGGATTTTTTTTATCATGGCTTTGAAACTGCACGTCTTTGGTGCCTTTACCGAGGTAAACGCAGCTCAATTTGGCGAGGGTGAAGGTGGTGCCATCGGCCAACACGGAGCCATCGCCACCCACATTGATGATGCCCAGTTCCCTTCTTTCCAAAAAATATTCCGAACGTAATTCCGGGTGATTGTCGAGAGTAAGGGTTTTTGACACGGGTTTGGCCCCGCCGATGATCATACGCTCGTAATGGGAATAAACGTAGTTCAGCTTATCGGCTTCCAGCAGTTTTTCCACCAGGAAATTGCTTCGCAGTTCCTGCGTATTCATCTGGCTGGTTTCTTTCGGGCTATTTTGAAAACGTATTTGCATGAAATGAATTATGAATTATAAATTGGTTAACGGCCCATCCAGCCGCCATCTACTACAACTATGGTGCCGTGAACATAATCGGCGGCTTTGGAGGCGAGGAAGACGGTGGCGCCTTTGAAGTCTTCGGGTTCACCCCAGCGGCCGGCGGGTATGCGGGCCAGGATAGACTTGCTTCTTTCTTCGTCGTTGCGCAGGGCTTCGGTATTATCGGTGGCGATATAGCCGGGAGCGATGCCGTTGACATTGATTCCTTTGGAGGCCCATTCGTTGGCCAGCGCTTTTACAAGACTGCTGAGCGCACCCTTGCTGGCGGCATAGCCCGGCACGTTGATGCCTCCCTGGAAACTGAGCAGGGAACAGGTGAAGATGATCTTACCGCTTCCGCGCTGGAGCATGTGCCTGCCAAACTCACGGGCCAGTATAAACGGGGCATCAAGATTGATGGACAATACCTTGTCCCAGTACTCATCGGGATGCTCCGCCGCCGGCTTGCGCATGATGGCGCCTGCATTATTAATAAGAATATCGATGGCTTTGTTTTCGGCCAGTGCTTTTTTTATAAAACCATACAGGGCATCCCTGTCGGACAGGTCGGCCTGGTAGGCTTTAAAAGAACGACCGGTGGCCAATACCGCTTTTTCCACTTCACTGTCCTTTAGCTCCAGTGAGCCGGATACGCCAATGATGTCGGCGCCGGCTTCGGCCAGGCCGATGGCCATTGCTTTACCAATTCCCCTGTTGCAACCAGTTACCAGTGCTGTTTTACCTGAGAGATTAAATAGATCCATACTGTTTTTTATTATCCTACTGTCGCCATCGAAGCGGCGGGCTGAAAGTTAAAGTATTCCCTTGCATTGTAGTAACAAATATCCTTGACCACTTTACCAATCCATTCGATGTCGTTGGGCAATTCCCCGTTTTCGACTTCCTCGCCAAAGAGATTGCAAAGTATGCGCCGGAAATATTCGTGGCGCGGGTACGAGAGAAAGCTGCGTGAATCGGTGAGCATGCCTACGAAGCGGCTTAGCAGGCCCATATTGGAAAGGGCGTTCATTTGTTTTACCATGCCGTCTTTCTGATCGAGGAACCACCAGGCAGCCCCAAACTGTATCTTTCCTGCCACGGAGCCGTCGTTGAAATTACCGGCCATCGTTGCCATCAGTTCGTTGTCAGACGGGTTGAGGTTGTATAAAACGGTTTTGGTGAGTTTATCTTCTTTGTCCAGCCGGTTGAGAAACCGGGCGAGGGCCCTTCCCTGTGAAAAATCGCCGATGGAATCCCAGCCGGTATCGGCGCCGAGTTGCTGCATCATCCGGGAATTGTTGTTGCGCAATGCCCCGAGATGGTATTGCTGTACCCAGCCTTTCTCCCAGTCCCATTCTGCAAAATGTACCAGCATGGCGGATTTGAACTTACGGCGTTCGAGGTCATTGAGGGGTTTGCCGCCGTGGACCTTACTGAAAATAGTTTCTACTTCCGAACCGGTAAATTCTTCGGCATATATTTCTTCCAGGCCATGATCAGACACGCTGCAACCAGCCGCCGCAAAGAAATCATGACGGTTTTCCAGCGCAAACAGGAAATCATTGAAACTCGAAATGGAAATATTGGTCGCGCCTTCAAGCCGTTTGATATAGGCGTTAAAGTTTTCAGGATTGTCCACGTTCATCGCATTGTCGGGACGAAAGGCCGGCAACACGGGAATTTCGAAACCCGTTTGTTTCAGCTGCGCATGGTATCCGAGCGTATCCACCGGGTCGTCGGTGGTGCAGATGGTAGCCACGTTCATTTTGCGCAGCAGGCTGCGCACCGAATATTCGGGGGTTTGCAGTTTGGCGGAACACTCGTCGTAGATCTTCTTCGCTGTTTGTCCATCGAGTATGTCGTGGACATCAAAATACCGCTGCAACTCCAGGTGGGTCCAGTGATAGAGGGGATTGCGGAGCGTATAGGGCACGGTTTCAGCCCATTTCTTAAACTTCTCCCAGTCTTTTTTATTACCGGTGCAATAGCCTTCTTCGACGCCGTTGGTCCGCATGGCGCGCCATTTATAGTGGTCGCCGTACAACCATATCTGGGTCAGGTTTTCGAACTGGCGGTCTTCTGCGATTTGCTGCTGGGGTAAATGGCAGTGGTAATCGATGACGGGCATGCCTTTGGCATACTCATGGTATAGTTTTTCTGCCGTTTTACTTTGCAGCAAAAAATTTTCGTCGAGGAATTTTTTCATGCGACTTCGTTTTATCTGTGTTCTCGGTTATATTGTTGATAAGGTTTCTTTTTCAGTTTTGAGCGGTGAGTCCCGGGTTCTACAAACTCACGCCGCGTTTCCACGGGATAAAATCATCCTGGTTTAGTTGGACCGCCTTGGGAATGACTTCCCCGCTGGCGGCTTTGATACAGTATTCCAGTATCTCTTCTCCCATCTCTTCGATGGTTTTTTCACCGCGGATAATGGAACCGGTATCTATATCTATGATATCACCCATTCTTTTGGTGAGGGCCGAATTGGTCGCTATTTTAATCGTCGGGCTGACGGGATTGCCGGTAGGCGTTCCGAGACCGGTGGTGAACAATATCAGCGTCGCCCCGGAAGCGGCTTTGCCGGTGGTTGCTTCCACATCGTTGCCGGGGGTGCATACCAGGCTAAGGCCGGGTTTGGTCACGGGTTCGGTATAATCCAGCACATCCACTACGGGGGAAGTGCCTCCCTTACGGGCAGCACCGGCCGATTTGATGGCGTCGGTGATGAGACCATCTTTTATATTGCCCGGCGAAGGATTCATGTGGAAACCCGATCCCACGCGGTGAGCGATTTCGTCGTAGCTCTTCATGAGGTGGATGAACTTTTTGGCGGTGGGCTCATCGACCGAGCGATCGATCAGCTCCTGCTCTACGCCGCAGAGCTCGGGAAACTCGGCCAGCAATACCTTTCCGCCGAGGGCGGCTACCAGGTCGGAGCAATGGCCAACGGCCGGGTTGGCGGAGATACCGCTGAAGCCGTCACTGCCGCCGCATTTCACGCCGATGCACAGCTTATCGAGCGACGCCGGCTTTCTTTCCAGTTTATTGATTTCGATAAGACCGTTAAAGGTTTTGCGGATGGCTTCGGTGACCAGTTGTTCCTCGCTTTGCGATTGTTGCTGTTCGAAGATATACAGTGGTTTGTCGAAGGAAGGGTTGCGCAGTTTGAGATCGGCCAGGAAGTCCTTTACCTGCAGGTTCTGGCAGCCGAGGCTCATGACCGTGATACCGCCCACATTGGGATGATCGGCATAGGAAGCCAGCAGCTTGCTGAGAATGGCAGCGTCCTGGCGGGTACCACCGCAGCCACCGGTATGGTTGAGGAATTTAATCCCGTCCACGTTCTTAAATAAGCGGTTGGTGGTCACCGTCGAGGCAGCCAGTTCCAGGTCGACAGAAGACACATCTTTTCCCTTGCGGTACAATTCTACCAGCAAATGAGTTTTCTGTTTGTATTTGTCCGTTACCGCATAGCCCAACTCATTGTGAAGGGCTTCGCGTATCACGTCCAGGTTGCGGTTTTCGCAAAAGACGGTAGGGATGAACAACCAGTAATTGGCGGTGCCCACATGGCCGTCGCTGCGATGGTAACCGTTGAAGGTCCTGTTGGCGAATCTTGATACATCGGGTGCTTCCCAGTGGTAATGCGATGGACGGTAAGCGTAAGGCTCGGCCGCATGTTTCACATTTTCCGTGGTCATCAGGCCACCGCGGGGGATCTCGTGCTGCGCCTTGCCTACCAGCACACCGTACATGGTGACAATATCACCCGTGTTCATATCATTCACAAAAAATTTATGCTTGGCCGGGACGGTATCCTGCAAGGTATAGCTGTTACCGTTCCATTGAACGGTGGTTCCGCGCGGCAGATCCTTTAGTGCTACCAACACATTGTCGCCCGGATGAACTTTTAGTACACTTTCTGACATGCTTATGAGACTGTTTTTTGTGATTCGAAATTTTTTAGTGCCGCCACGGCTCCCTGCTGTTGCAGGATTTGCAACCAGCTTTGCACCGCTTCTGCCAGCCCGGGCAGCTCATTTAAGTCAGCACCCCAGAGCGATTTATCGCCCAGCAGATGCTGCGCCGCCGGGCTTGCGGCGGTCCAAAATTCGTATAAGTGACCGGCATAATCGTCATTTATGACGTATTCTTTTTCAGCCACCCGGCCAGCATGTGTTTTGCTGTCCGTTCTTGTCGATTTCATAAACAACATCCAGGCGGCCAGGCCCAGCGCCATGTGCTGTGGCACCGTTCCAAAGCGGGCATAATATTGTTGAATAACAGGCACATTACGCATTTTCATCTTGGACGTATATTGGAGGGTAATGCTCAGCCAGTGGTGCTCGATGAAGGGATTGCGATAACGGTCTAATACCGCGGCGGCAAACTGCCGGGCTTCTTCCGCTGGCACGATGTCACCGCTGATGGCGGGCACAATCTCCTCCAGCATCAGCGAGGTGATAAAGGCGGAAAACCGGGCATCATCCATTGCCTGTTTGACCGTGGTGAACCCTGCCAGCACGGCCAGCCCGCAGGTGAACGTGTGCGACCCGTTGAGCAGGCGCAACTTTAATTCCCTGAATTTATCAATACGGGGGGCCAGTATCACGCCGGGATCGACTTCACTGAAAGAGAGAATAGCTTTGGTGCGTTCATCCGCCGTTTCAATGGCCCACAGGCGGTACACTTCCGACATGATCATCAGTTCATCATCGCATCCCATTCTTTCCTTCATCACGCCTGTATCTGCCGCCGACAGTTTGCCGGGCACGATACGGTCGACCAGTGAATTACAGAAATCATTGTCGGTATCGATCCATTGGATAAGGGCTTCCGGCAGGTTGTTTTGCCGCGCCAGTTCCAATACAATGCCTTTTAATTTGGCGCCATTGCCCGGGATGAGTTCGGTGGGCACGATGACCAACCCGCTCTCCCTGATGCCGTGGAACTTACGGAAACGCTCCTGCAGGAAGGCCAGCAGCTTGCCGGGAAAAGATACCGGCGGGGCGGCGTTTATATCATCGTTTGGCAGAAGGGTAATGCCTACTTCGGTGGTATTGGAAATGACCACCTGCAACAAGGGGTTGGCGGCGCATTCAAGGACGGCGGCCCATTCATCAGCAGCCGAGAGCACCCGGCTGATGGAAGCGTTGACAACGGTTTCATCTACTTTATGGCCTTTCTCGATGCCTCTTACGCAGATCGTATAAAGATTGTCCTGTTTGGCAAACGCATCGGTGCCGCCCTGCGAAGTGGATTTCACCACCACTACCCTGCCATTGAAAATCCCTTTTTTATTGGCCTTATCGATAAAATAATCGGGCAGCCCGCGCAACAGTACACCGGTTCCGAACTGCAGGACTTTTTCCGGCAGGGAAAACAATTCCGGCGCCGGTAGACCCGGTTTTCCGGCAGCGCGCAGGGACGATATGGCTTTTTCAGATAATTGCATGATGTTTTACGATTTTTTATTCAGCCGGGCTCCACCGGGCTCCAAATACCCAGGCTGCATTAATGGATGCGGCAGCCGGCGAACCCGGCGCATCGGCCAGGTTGTCGGCATACCATTTATAGTCTTTTCCTTTCCGGTGGCAATTATAGTAATATACCCTATGCCCCCATAAAACCGGATTGGCAGTTGGTACAGCGTAAATGGCTGTATCCGCCATATTTGCGGCAAATGAGCAGTTAATAAGATAAAATTGTGCGTCACGATGATAGCGGCCGAGCTTAAAACCGTCGAAACCGCTGAACGAACAGTTGACCAATACGGTTTTTGAATCCTTGTGTTTTGACCCATCGTGCCAGATAGAGGCCGGACCGGTATGGGCCACGAAAACACAGTTTTCGGCATAGGCCCAGCCACGGGGGCAGTAAAAATCGACGCCACCTTCCATCAGGCAGTCTTTGAAATAAAACAGGCCTTCATCGACGTTCCAGGGGCTTACCGTGTCGCCACCGAAAGCGCGCAGCACACAGTTAATGACCTTGAGACGGGTGGTGGCAAAGCTGCGCAAGGCCATCTGGTGGCCATTCGGCCGCACGGTCTTGCGATGTGTTAAGGAATCGGCGGCACAGGCAATGTATTGATCACTGCGGTTGTCGAAGCCGTAGCTGTTCTGGATAGTCAGGTTTTTGAGTGTTATATCGCTTCCCCGGAGGTTAAGCGTCGCCACGCCCCAATCGTCGGTATGATCACAACGCCAGGCATCGCGGGCGATGGCCTGGGTGAGAATAGTCTTGTCCCTATCCTCTCCCACAAGTGTAATATTGTTCTTATCGATGTACACTTTTTCGGTGTACACACCATTTTTAATTTTAATAACCCTGTATCGATCGATACTGTTGTCGATGTGGTTGATGGCAGCCTGTATAGTGGTAAAGTCGCCTTTCCCGGATGGGTCTACCGTGATGAGCTCTGTTGTCCTGTCACCAGGCCCCACCTGTGTATAGGCCAAAGAAGAAGCAGTCAGCAAAAGCAAGACGGCAATACAAGATGGTATGAATCGTAATCCTTTCATTTGGCAAGTTCTCATTTTGTTTTTGACGGCACCTGTTGCAGCAACCATTTTACCAGGTCCCTTGCGGCATCGTAGTTATCGTATTCCGCCGGGAGCTTTCTTCCATCCAGGTATTCGTTGTAAAACCAGGGATCGCCTGCGGCAAACACGGTTCCTTTTCCTACCCGCGACACGGCAATGATGACATCGTGGCCATCGGTAAGGTGCGCTTTTGCCGGGTTAGTGAGCTTCAGGGTACTGATTTCTTTTATGTAAATTTTCTTCGTTGTTTTGAATATAGCATCCTGTACTGTTATGGGAAATGCACCTGTTGCATACTCATGGCCGATTACCTTGTTGCGGCTGTCTTCGTTAAAATGAATACCAAACTTTTCCGGCAGTTGATTAAAGTGTGTAAACTCGGCGTTGCCGGAGTCATTTGTCAGCAGTAATAACACGCCGCCTGCTTTTACCCAATCATATACCGCATCTGCATCGGCGGCGCTTACATAATTGGGGCGTGCTGTTTCTTTATCGGTATCGGGATCGGTGATGATATAGACATCGGCGCCTTTCAACGTGGCGGTGTGCATCCAGGGCAATGTGTCTGTGGCGACCGGCGCCCAGGGCAATGTGTCTATTGAGGCTCCGAATTGTTGGAACACATTCCCGAACAGGGAAAAACCGCTGTTGGCTTTATCGTCCCAGGTATAATGATAACGGACGTTTTGACCGGTTATATCTTTTTTGTATTCATTGTTGAAATATTCGTCCAGCACTACTTTCTTTCCTTTTCCCACAGGCAAGTCCGGTAGTAATTCCATTTCATTGGCCGCCAGCAGGAAGGCGCCGACGCCTTTCGGATCATTTACCACTACCTTCTCACCCACATAATAACTATAACTGCCATCGCGGTAAGGCTCGCCACCGAGGCCGCTTACGGCAACGGTGCCTTTGAGATTGAGCAGGCCTGCTGCATCTGTTTGCAAAAATGTTTTTACAATGCCTGCGTATCCTTTTTTGGCCGCGGCAAGATGCGTTTCGGGCAGGTAATGAAGACGGGCGGCTTTTGCCAGCGTGTACACAAACATGCAACTGGCCGAGGCTTCTTCGTAATTGCCGGTTTTGCCGGGCATATCCAGCACATCCCACCACAAACCGGACTGGGGATTCTGTGCTTTTTCGATGGCGGCAGCATAGCGGCTGAGTATTTGTAGCAATGCGGCACGTTTGGGATGGTTGGCCGGGAAATAGTCCAGTACATCCACGAGCGCCATGCCATACCAGCCCATCGCGCGCCCCCAGAAATTGGGAGAGCAACCGGTCACGGGAGAAGCCCATTTTTCTTTTTTGGATTCATCCCATCCGTGGTAGAGCAGACCTGTTTTCGGATCGCGGGCATGTTTTTCCATCCATATAAACTGGTTGGCGATATCGTCGAAGGCCCCGGGCTGGTGAAATACGGAAGCATATTCGGCATAAAAAGGTTCGCCCATATACAACCCGTCGAGCCACATTTGGTTGGGATAGCGTTTTTTATGCCAGAAGCCGCCTTCGCTGGTGCGGGGCTGTCCCTTGAGCTGCTCCCGGAGCGTCGCGGCCGCCTTGTAATATTTTTCATCGCCGGTAACGCGGTACAATAACAGTAATATCCGGCCGCAATTTATATTGTCGAGGTTATAATCTTCAAGTTTGTAGGTATTGATGCCGCCGTCTTTGGTGACCAGCACATCCATGGAATGCTGTATGTATTTAAAGTAACCGGCATCGCCGGTATGGTACCATAATCCTTCCATGCCTTTCAGCACCACGCCCTGGTCATAGGTCCATTTCCGGGGCAATCCACTTGCGCCACTGGTGATGGTGGAATCCTTCCACATGCTGGTCATGACCGTACTGGCCAGTTTAGCCGGTAGCGAACCGGTTTGTGCCGCGAGGCCTGCGCTGTAAAAAAGAGCTGCTGTATAAATAATCCGTCTCATGCTTCAATAATAATTAGGCTGAAAAGATACTTTATTCACTGTAATATCGCTGCTGTCGTGAAAACCGGCAGCCGGGCCGGGAGCGGTAGTCAACAGGTTGATATTACTGAAATGAATACCGGTGGCTTCGGTGCAATCGATGCCTTCCACCGTTTTGAGCACCATGTTGTCGAGCCAGATGTCCTTTATCTTCATTTCGGGAAGCCCGCGGATAAAGATGGCTTTCTGTGCGCCAGTACATACAATACCACTTACATGAAAATCCCTGAACTGCGGTGTGGCGACCGTGACCGGCATTGTTTCCACTTTGGGAGCTTCTCTTTTTTCGCCCGCCAGGGGAACAGGGTCTTTGGCCATATAATACATGTCGAACAATATAGCTTCGCCCGCGATGTCTTTCATGTTGATATTGCGGACATAAATTTTCTCTACGATACCGCCGCGGCCGCGGGCGGTTTTAAAACGAAGCCCTACATCGGTGTTGATAAAAGTGCAGTCATACACATAGAGGTTGCGTACGCCGCCGCTCATTTCGCTGCCAATCACAAAACCGCCGTGGGCATGGTACACCGTGCAATTGCGGACCACCATATCCTCCGTGGGCATGTTGCGTTTGCGCCCTTCTTCATCGCGGCCTGACTTGATACAGATGCCATCATCACCCACATCGAAGGTGCTGTTTTCCAGCAACACATTTTTGCAGGATTCCACGTCGATGCCATCGCCGTTCTGGGCATACCAGGGGTTTTTGGCGTATATGTTACGGACAGTAAGGCCATCGCACATAAGGGGGTGCAGGCACCAGGCTGGTGAGTTCTGGAAGGTGACGCCTTCCAATAATACTTTTTTACAGGAGGTCAGCACCAGCAGGTTGGGCCGCAGGAAGCCTTTGATGTCTTCAAAATCCTGTATGGTCTTCCCGTTTTTTAATATGCCGGCGTCTTTGGTCTGCGACCCTTTAAGCGATTGCTCCGAAGGGTACCAGGTCTTTTTATCCTCGCTGAGCAGGCCGCCCGAGGCGACAAGATTCTCCCATTGCGTTTCGTTGAGTTTTTCTCTTTTTACCATGCGCCATGTATCGCCGTTGCCATCGATGATGCCCGAACCGGTAATGGCAATATTGCTGGCCCCGGTAGCGGAGATGGGTGATTGGTTGCGCGCGGCGGGCACTCCCTCAAAGTTGCCGGCCACCAGCGGATACTGGTTGTGGTCCTTGCTGAACTGAAGCAGGGCGTTTTGGGCCAGATGCAGGTTTACGTTCGATTGCAGCACGAGGGGACCGCTAAGCCAGTTGCCGGCGGGTACAAGCACGACTCCTCCCCCTTTTTTGGCGCAGGCCGCGATGGCCTCGTTGATACTTTTTGTATTAAGGGTGATGCCATCGGGTTTTGCCCCGAAGGAGGCAATCGAAATGGTGTCTTTCCGGAAGACGGGGAGTGCGGGGCGGGGCAATTGCGCTCTTACTTCAGCAGAAAGCGCCACCAGCAATAAAATGGTACATATAGGGAATAATCGGTTCATGCAATTGTATTAAGCTGCAGCAGTAAGCTGCGGGTTAACAGATAACAATGCTACACCGTATTTCAGTAACACAGCGTGGGGGGTGCCTTTTTTTCTACGCAAACGTTCCCGGCAACGATGCCTCGTAACAGCGTACTAACCAATAATCTATATGCTATCTTGAATTTTGGTGAGGATGACGGTGAGCCGCCCTTAAAGGGCGACCCGCCGTTATCCGGTAATCGCCTAAGGTGGGTCGCCCTTTAAGGGCGGCTCACCTTAAGCGGGTTAACCGTCAACCCTATTGGTATCCCGGGTTTTGGGTAAATACACTTTTATTGGTAACGGCGTCTATCTGGGTCTGCGGTATGGGCCGCACCATGTGGTAAGATTGAACATAGGGCGCAGCGTCGGGGTTCATCGCCTGGACGCGGGTCACGAGCTTATTGGTGCGCTTGAGGTCAAACCAGCGCAATTGCTCGCCGCCCAGCTCGCGGGCACGTTCATCGAGGATGAAGTCGAGGGTCACCTGCGACGGGATGATTTGCATGGCGGCGGTGTGACCGGGTATCGCTGCGCGGGTGCGGATCACATTGATATAATAGGCGGCCGAATCCAGCTTGCCGATGTTCATTTCCGCTTCTGCGGCGATGAGGTACATTTCGGCCAGGCGGATCACGAATACATCGCGGGCGCTCTGGGCTTCCGCCACGCTGGCGCGGGTGGAGTCCTTGAATTTACTGAGCGATTCGTAGAATTTGCGCTGGATAGGAACGCCGTTGGTGCCGAAGGTCTTCGACACATCGTAGGTCGTGTACTTCCGGCTGTTCATATCGGCGGCGGTAAGCGTTACTTTAGGCGTCCAGGCGGCGGTATCGCCGAGTTTGAACACTACACCCCCGACGGTGGCGGCTTTATTGACATACCATACGGTTTGGAAGGAACCGTCGTAGCGGGAGTCGTTGGCATTGTCAAACAGGTTGAGATAGGCAAGGGTTGGCATGTAACGGTTGAAAGGCCGGTCATTGTTAATATCGCGCAGCAATATGCTCGTATTGATCTGGTCGTAGACCTGTATCCACAGGAGGTGACCACTATTGGACCCTCTTGAATGACCATAGGGATAGGCGGCTGTGGCGAGGTCGTTAAGCGTAAGGTTGGTGGAATAATCGATCGCCCAGATCACTTCCTTGTTTTTCAGGTTGCCCATGTTCCAGAGATCCACAAACCTGGGTTGCAGGCTGAAACCATAGTTCTTTATCACATCGTTGGACAAAGCGATGGCCTGGGCATTCATGCCCCGGGTAAGGTACATGCGGGCAAGGAAGGCTTTTGCGGCGGGTTGCGTGGCGCGGCCATAATCGGATGTGGTGGGGGGAAGGTTGGTAACCGCGAACTGGAGGTC
>DASYCT010000150.1:0-4108 GCA_036500065.1 Chitinophagaceae bacterium
CGTTTTTAAGATAAAAAAGGAAGTCAACCGATAATTATGCGTAAACCGTGGTGGAAAATTCTTTGTGTAGTTTTGCTTATCTACACGGTTATCGGGGGATTTTTATTCAGCGTACCTGCCCGCGAAATACTTCACGAAAGCATCCGCAATCTTTACTTTCATGTGAGCATGTGGTTCGTCATGATGCTGCTTTTTACCATTTCGGTCGTCTATTCCATCAAATACCTGCGCCATCAGCGTCTCCGGGATGATATTTATGCCGTCAATTTCGCTAAAGTCGGTATCCTGTTTGGCGTCCTCGGCTATATTACCGGCGCTTTATGGGCCAGCTATACCTGGACCGAATACGCCAGCAAAACACAAATATTTACCGAGCCCAAACTCACCGGGGCGGCCATCGCCCTGCTCGTATATTTCGCCTATCTCGTGTTACGCGGCTCGGTGACCGACATCGATAAAAGAGCAAGAATAAGCGCCGTGTATAATATTTTCGCGTATGCCGTGCTATTCCCCACTATCTGGATACTGCCCCGGCTGCTGGAAAGCCTGCACCCGGGCAAAGAAGGCAACCCCGCCCTCAATTTCAACGATCTTGACGGCAGGCTGCGCATCGTCTGGTATCCCGCCATTGTTGGCTGGCTATTGCTGGGAATATGGTTCACCACGCTGAAAATCAGGATGGATTTAATAAAAGAGAAAAGTATTTTGAATGGTTAAAAAAACATTTTCCCTGATTGCATCGTTACTGTGTCTTGTACCGGCGGCCGTACTGGCACAGGCGGGAGACCCCCAAAAGCAGTACACCGCTTTCGATATGCGCAGCAACGGCAAGATTTACGTGGTGGTAGGCGTGGTGCTGATTATTTTGGTAGGGCTGCTGCTGTATGTGATCCGGCTGGACAGGAAAATCAGCCGGCTGGAAAAGGAGGAAAAAGAAGCAAAAGCGCCTTCCACAGGAACGTCCAATAAAAAATAACCAACCCTTCGGCGGCCGGGCAGATTTAACCAGGCCCGGCGCAACAATTCAGAACGATAGGATTCGAAATGTCCCGGATGACGAAGGTAAATAAAGGAGCTTTTCAACTAACAAACGATTGTGACCTATATAAAAACTAAAAATTATAACTCATGGCAGGACAAGAATACAGTTTTTTTGACGCAGTGGTAAAAAGCTTCGACAAAGCTGCAAAGCATACCAGTTGGGACCCCGGTATCCTGGAGCAGATCAAACAATGCAACTCTGTGTACCGCATGTTCTTTCCCGTAAAGATCGGCGACAAGATTGAAGTTATCAAAGCCTATCGCGTACAGCACTCGCATCATAAAACGCCGTGCAAAGGGGGTATCCGTTTTGCCACTTCGGTCAATCTCGACGAGGTAATGGCGCTGGCGGCGCTGATGACCTATAAATGCGCCATCGTAAACGTGCCTTTTGGCGGGGCCAAAGGCGGTATCAATATCGACCCTAAAAAATATACGCCCTACGAACTGGAAAAAATCACCCGTCGCTATACCCATGAGTTGATCAAGAAAAACTTTATCGGGCCCGGCATCGACGTTCCCGCACCGGATTATGGTACCGGCGAACGCGAAATGTCGTGGATACTCGATACCTATATGAGCATGCGCCCCGGCGAAATCGATGCCCTGGGCTGCGTGACCGGCAAACCCGTCACCCAGGGTGGCGTACGCGGTCGCCGCGAAGCTACCGGCCTGGGCGTATTTTATGGCCTGCGCGAGGTGTGCAATATGCCTGACGTAATGAAGCGCCTTGGGCTGTCCCTCGGCATCCAGGGCAAGACTGTCATCGTACAGGGCATGGGTAATGTGGGTTACCACGCCGCGAAATTCTTCCGCGAAGGCGGCGCCAAAGTGATCGCCCTGGCGGAATTCGAAGGCGCTATCACCAACCCCAACGGGCTCAATGAAGAAGAAGTGTTCCAGCACCGTAAGAAAACAGGTTCTATCCTCAATTTTCCCGGCGCTACCAATATCGCTAAATCATCCGATGCACTGGAACTGGCCTGCGATATACTCATCCCCGCCGCGCTGGAAAACGTCATCAACGGTGAGAATGCTCCCCGCGTAAAAGCAAAGATTGTAGGCGAAGCCGCCAACGGACCGCTCACTCCAGAAGCCGATGAAGTATTTATCAAGAAAGGCGTGCTGGTGGTACCCGATATGTACCTCAATGCCGGCGGTGTGACCGTATCGTATTTCGAATGGTTGAAAAACCTGAGCCATGTACGTTATGGACGGATGGAAAAACGCTTTACCGAAAACATGAACAGTCATATACTGGGACAGATAGAAGAGCTGACCAGCAGGAAAGTAAGTCCCAGGGAACGCGAGTTCATCATGCACGGCGCCGATGAAGCCGACCTGGTGTACAGCGGGCTGGAAGAAACCATGACTGCCGCCACGCGTGAAATCATGGACTACTGGCATAAAAATCCTACGGTGCCCGATATGCGTACTGCGGCGTATGTGGTAGCCATCAATAAAGTGGCGACGAGCTATGCTGAATTAGGAATTTTCCCATAAATACATTGCGCCTTCGGCGCTTATTTTTCAACACTGAGTTGAAGGAGATACGGAGGGCACAGAGAAATTCTCTGTGCTCTCTTTTACTCTGTTTCCTCAGTGTTGAAAAACAGGCGCCGAAGGCGCCTTATTCGTATGCAGGCAATGATTCTATCTCGTTCATACCAATCCCATCCCGGTGGTATCCATGACAATAATGTCCATTGGTAATAATGAGGTAAGGAACCGGCACCGCGATATTGTAGTTTAATACCTGGCTCAATACTTTTTTACTGAGCTGCACATCGGTCGCCTTGCATTCTACCATCAACCAGGGCCGCACAGCTTTATCGTAGACCAGTATATCAAAGCGCTTCTTTACATCGCCCAGTTGTATTTTTCGTTCCACCGCGATATAGGGCGCGGGATATTTCATCACCTGGACCATAAACTGGAGAAAATTCTGCCGCACCCATTCTTCCGGTGAAAGGCTTACCCATTGGCGGCGTGTATCGTCCCAAATCTCTTCTTTTTTCAACTCCGGTTCCCGGATCTTGTATTGGTGTTTAGGGTAGTTGATGAAGATCATGGCTCAAATCTAATCAAAATATGAACTACCTTCAGTGCAGCCAAAACCTATTAATTTTATTGATCATATAGATAATACATCATGAAGACAAAAGAAGAAATCGTACAAAACTGGCTGCCCCGGTATACGGGTGAAAAACTGGAGAATTTCGGGAAATACGTGCTGCTCACCAATTTTAGTAATTATGTCAACCTGTTCGCCTCCTGGCACGGGGTGGAAGTAATAGGCCGCGACAGGCCGATGCAATGCGCCACTGCCGGCGATATTACGATCATCAATTTCGGTATGGGTAGTCCCACTGCCGCCACCGTTATGGATTTATTAAGCGCCATTGAACCTGAAGCCGTTTTATTTCTTGGCAAATGCGGCGGTCTTAAAAAACGCAATAAGATCGGCGACCTGATATTGCCCATCGCCGCCATCCGTGGTGAAGGTACTTCCAACGATTATTTCCCCGCAGAAGTACCTGCATTGCCCGCGTTTGCGCTTCAAAAAGCTATTTCGACCACCATACGCGATTACCAGGTCGATTACTGGACCGGCACCGTGTACACCACCAACCGGCGCGTATGGGAACACGACGAACATTTTAAGGAATACCTGCAAAAAATAAGGGCCTATGCCATCGATATGGAGACAGCCACCATTTTTTCCGTAGGCTTTTATAATAAAATACCCACCGGCGCCCTGCTACTGGTAAGCGATTCGCCCATGATACCCGAGGGCATAAAAACCGAGGAAAGCGATAAAAAAGTAACCGGCGATTTCGTGGAGCGCCATATAAAAATAGGCATCGACTCGTTGAAACAACTTATCAACGACGGGCTCACCGTACGGCATTTGAGGTTTTGATGCAACGATTGGCGGGCATGGAGTGTCAGGCAGAAAAAGCATCATGAACTGCTTCCCTTTATTACTCTTATTGCTGGCATTTCTGCTGCTGGTAGTTGGCTGCAGCCCAAGTGGCTCCGCCAGCCAGCCACTGCACGGCAAACT
>DASYCT010000151.1:0-21791 GCA_036500065.1 Chitinophagaceae bacterium
TTTTTTATTCGCCTGGAGATATTTCAAAGCCAAAAAATCAACCAACGCCATCAATATCATTGCATGGGTGAGCGTGGTGGCCATGGCTTTCGGAACGGCGGCGCTTATTTTATCCCTCAGCGTGTTCAATGGCTTTGAAGACCTTGTAAAATCTCTTTACACCGATTTCTACAGCGATTTGCGCGTTATTCCCGCGGATGGTAAAATATTGACCCTTAACAGCCGGCAACAGCAGGCGTTGGCCCAGTGGCCGGGGGTAAAAGCCGTTTCTATGACCGTGGAAGAAAAGGCCCTGGTACAAAACGGCGAGACGCCTACCCTGGTTTTTGTAAAAGGAGTGGACGACCGGTTCGCCCAGACCAACGGGATAGCCAATAAAATGGTAAGGGGCAAATTCCAGCCCGGGACCGCCGAACATCCTACTGCCGTTTTGGGCGCGGGGGTAGAAAATGCCTTGGGAGTGGAAAGTGACCGGGCCCTGTTGCCGCTCACCGTCTATCTCCCCAAAAGGGGGCAAAATGTGGACATGGCCGATCCTCTACAATCGCTCAGCACCGGTAATATTGCCACAGCCGGTTCTTTTGCCATCCAGCAGGATTTTGACAACAACTATATTATTACCAATCTTGACTTTATAAAGCGCATGCTCAATCTCTCGGCCGATGAGTACAATGCAGCGGAAATAAAGCTGGAGAACCCCGAAAACGGGCTTATCGTGCGCAAGGGTTTACAGGACCTGCTGGGCAGGAACTACATCGTTCAAACCCGCTATGAGCAAAACAAGAGCCTGTATGTGACCATGCAAACAGAGAAATGGTTCATTTTTGTGCTGCTATCCTTTATACTGGTCGTGGCCGCCTTTACGATGATCGGCGCGCTGACCATGCTGGTGCTCGAAAAGCAGAAAGACATACAGATACTCAAAGCCATGGGCCTCGGGAGCGCCGGCATACAGAAAATATTTTTAAGCGAAGGAATGTTGCTGGCCCTGATTGGCGGCGGGGGCGGGGTGTTGCTGGCCTTTGCCATCGGCTGGCTGCAGGTAAGATTCAAACTGCTAAAGCTGGAAGGCAATACCTTCCTGATCGACTATTATCCCGTCAAATTCATTGCTACCGATGTGACCCTGGTATTCTTTACCGTCGTATTGATAGCCCTGCTGGCTTCCTGGTTCCCTTCAAGAAAGGCTGCCGCACAACCTATAGAGCTGAGAAGCTAAACTCAATAATCCCCCAACGTCTCCGGCAACTGCGCCAGCGCCGATTTTAGTTGTTCGTCATTGGGGGCTATACCATGCCATTCGTGGTGTCCTTCCATAAAATCCACTCCCTTGCCCATGACGGTTTTCATCAGTATGGCGATGGGTTTACCCTTGCCCACAAAGGATTTGGCCTTTTCCAGGGCAGCGACTATAGCGTCTACGTCATTGCCGTTTTCGAGGTGAATCACTTCCCAGCCAAAAGCCAGGAATTTGGCGTCCAGGCTGCCCAGTCCCATTACTTTATCGGTGGTTCCATCGATCTGCTGACCGTTCCAGTCCACCGTTGAAATCAGGTTGTCCACTTTCTTACTGCCGGCAAACATAATGGCTTCCCAGTTCTGGCCTTCGTCCAGCTCACCGTCGCCATGAAGGGTAAATACGACATTGCTTTCGCTGTTCAGTTTCTTGGTCAAAGCAGCGCCGATACCCACGCTCATGCCCTGTCCCAGCGAACCCGATGCTACCCGGACCCCCGGCAGATGCTCGTGGGTAGTGGGGTGGCCCTGCAGCCGGCTGTTGAGTTTGCGGAACGTGGCAAGCTCTTTTATATCAAAATACCCGGCACGGGCCAGGGTGGAATAAAAAACAGGGGAAATATGGCCATTGGACAGGAAAAAAACGTCTTCGTTCGTCGCGTTCATATTGAACTTCGGGTTGTGCTTCATCACCTTGAAGTAGAGGGCGGTAAAGTAATCGGTACAGCCAAGAGAGCCACCGGGGTGACCGCTATTGGCGCCATGAACCATACGAACGATATCTCTGCGTATCTGGGAAGCGATTGCTTTTAATTCTGCCATAAAAGGAATTTTTCAGGTGAGCGCAAAGCTAATTTAATATTCTAAAGGAAAAGCTAATTTTGCCGGCAAACTTTTATACGAATTTTGTAACCAAACCGTTTCATCCAGAGCATTCTGCGATTGATTTTTTAAACGAATATGAAGATTTCGAAAACTTCTGGTATATTGCGGCAGGAAAAAACAGGAAAGGACCAGGTTGGTTTGCCGTTATCGGATTGCATTTTAAACCAAAACCTAGTACATGTTATTTGATATCTTACTTTCTGTCGGAATCGCCTTCACTATTACTTTCCTCGCCATACCCGTCATTATTTTTGTAGCGGAAGGTAAAAAACTATACGATGTTCCTGATGCCAGGAAGATTCACAATACCCCTATTCCATCCCTGGGCGGCCTGGGCATTTTCGCCGGGTTTATATTAAGCTGTCTCGTTATCACCCCGCTGGCAAACGCCCCTGAATTTCAATACTTCTTTGCAGCAGCCTTTGTCATTTTCTTTCTTGGACTGAAAGATGATATCCTCGATATATCGCCGATTAAAAAATTCATTGGCCAGGTGCTGGCTGCTTTTCTGATTATATATAAAGGAGGCGTGCAGATAACGAGCATGCATGGTTTTTTAGGTATACAGGAACTGCCGCCCATGTTCAGCCTCCTGTTTACTTATCTCACGGTGATTGTGATCATCAATTCATTCAACCTCATCGATGGTATCGACGGGTTGGCAGGAAGCCTCGGGCTGATGGCCTGCATCGTATTCGGTGTTTATTTCAGCGCAGTGGGAATGCCGCCCTATGCCATATTAGCGTTTGCCCTGGCCGGTTCGCTGGCAGCCTTCCTGATATTTAATTTTCAACCGGCAAAAATCTTTATGGGCGACACGGGTTCGCTCTTGCTGGGATTGATCCATGCCATCCTGGTGATAAAATTTATTACCGTAGCCCATTCGACGAATGTTTCCATCCCGCTTGCATCGTCTCCCGCCATCGGCTTCAGCATTTTGCTGATACCGTTGATGGACACGGTACGCGTATTCAGCATCCGCATCAGTCACCGCCGGTCGCCGTTTAGTCCCGACCGCAACCATATACACCACTTGCTGCTTGACAAGGGACTGTCCCATCGCAGCATCACTATACTGCTGGTGACCGCTAACCTGTTTTTTATGGTCCTCACGTACTCCCTGCGTTCGCTCGGGTGTACCTGGCTTATATTGGGGCTGTTTACTATGTTTTTTGTTGGCATCGGCCTTTTGTATTATACCCGGCGCCCCCGCTTGTTTGTGGCCAAAACGCACAATGGCAACGGCGTGGATGTGCCCGCGTCTAAAATTGTGCCGCTTACCAAAGACGCCGTACTGGAACAGAAATAATCCACTAAAAACAAAACAGTTCACCGGTTTGCGTAGATTTGCAGCCGTTTAATTCATTTAATTTTTATGCCAGACACACCTGCATCAATCATTGCGCAGACAGAAGATGCGATGAAAAAAGCCATCAATCACCTGGAGTCGGAACTTGTAAAAGTACGTGCCGGCAAAGCAAACCCTACCATGCTCGATGGCATCGTGGTAGATTATTACGGCAACCCGACCCCCATTAACCAGATTGGCAATATTTCGGTGCTGGATGCAAGAACGCTTTCTATTCAGCCCTGGGAAAAGAATATGCTGCAACCGATAGAAAAAGCCATCATGGCCTCCAATATCGGTATCAACCCCCAAAGCGATGGGGTCAATATCCGTTTGTTCCTGCCCCCCTTGACCGAAGAAAGAAGAAGGGAACTGGTAAAAAGAGCCAATGGCGAGGGCGAACATTCCAAAGTGGCTATTCGCAATATCCGCCGCGATTCCATCGAAGCCATCAAGAAATTGCAAAAAGATGGTCTGAGTGAAGACGCGGGCAAAGACGCCGAAAAAGAGGTCCAGGGAATTACCGATAAATATATTTCGCTGGTAGATAAACACCTTTCGCAAAAAGAAAAAGAGATCATGTCGGTATAACACCCGGCCGCGTTACTTTATTAAAAGAATCCTGCCGGTATGTGGCAGGATTTTTTTTATGCCCTTTAAAATTTACCTTCAGTAAAAGAACAAAGCATGGGCAAAATAAAACTTAGCGAGATCGATACACGCGCACCGAAGGACGTGGACAAAGCAGCTACCAAGGAGAAACTGCTTAAGCTGACGGATGATCTCGACGCATTGCAAAATCTGCTCTATGCAGAAGGAAAACATTCCGTGCTCATCGTCATACAGGGCATGGACGCGAGCGGCAAAGACGGGGCCGTGAGAAGCGTTTTCACCAAGATGAACCCACAGGGCGTAATGGTGAGATCCTACAAGACCCCTTCGGCCGAAGAACTATCGCATGATTTTCTCTGGCGTATCCACAACCATGCACCCGCAAGAGGCATGATACAGGTATTCAACCGCTCGCATTATGAAGACATCCTTATCACCCGGGTGCACAAATGGATCGACGATAAAACTGCCCGGAAGCGGATGAAGGCCATCAACGATTTTGAGCAATTGCTGGCTGAACATAACGATACGCATATCCTGAAGTTTTATCTCCATATTTCACCCAAAGAACAAAAAGAACGGCTGGACGAGCGGATTAAAAACCCCGCCAAGCAATGGAAATACAATGAAGATGATTTTAAGGAAGCAAAACTATGGGATAATTATATGAGCTGCTACGAAGATTGCTTTGAAAACTGCAATGATATTCCCTGGACAATCGTCCCTTCTGATCAAAACTGGTACAAGGAATATATCATCGCCAAAAAACTAAAAGACACCCTGGATGCCCTTGACATGCAATACCCCGGCCTGAAAAAGTAAGATTTTTTATTAACATTTAATGTCATACTTAATTGTATAGTAATAATTTAGTTGTAAGTTTAATTGGCCGTTTTTTTCTTCCACCTAAAACTAATTAACATGGGAATGCTCAAAGACTTTAAAGAGTTTGCTCTCAAGGGCAATGTCATTGATCTGGCCGTTGCTGTTATCATTGGAGCCGCCTTCGGCGCGATTGTTTCCTCGCTGGTCGATGATATCATTACCCCGGCGCTGCTGGCCCCCATCTTAAAGGCCGCGCATGCCGATGATTTGGATAAGTGGGTATATGGAGCCATTAAGCCCGGTAAATTCATTTCTGCCGTTATAAAATTCATACTTGTTGCATTTGTTCTTTTCCTGGTAGTAAGAGCCGCCCATGCTGCTATGAAGAAAAAAGCCGCAGAACCCGCTGCTCCTGCCGCGCCTACTACTACTGAAAAATTGTTGATGGAAATCCGCGATTCATTAAAGAAATAACGACGGGTTACCGTACCCGGTTAAGGTTTCTAGGTAACTTATAGGTGGCCGCTGTACTTGGCCGCGTTTTTGCTATGCCCTTATATCTTGAAACTAAATACTTGTTTATGAGAACGAACTGGATTTATTTATCGATGTTATTGGTAGTTGTAAGCACCGCCGCCCTGGCGCAGAACCAGGGATTAAAAGATGTACAAAGCACTTCGTCACGTGATATAAAAGATGATACCGCCCATAAGCACGGCTGGAAAGTAGGGGGACTGGCATCCGTGAATATCGGGCAGGGGAGTAGCCACAACTGGGCTGCCGGCGCGGAAACCTTTTCGTTTTCCACCGCCGCTTTCCTCAATGCCTTCGCTATCAAGAAAGACGGGCGCTGGACCTGGTACAATAATATAGATCTCAGCTATGCGATGGTGAACGCTGCTTCTACCGGTGTCCGCAAGACGGATGATAAGATCGATTTTGTCAGCAAAGCCAGTTATTCTCTCAATCCCCATTTCGATCTATCGGGCGTGGTCAATTTCCGCTCCCAGTTTACCGATGGATTTGAATACAATTATTTTGGTCACGGCCTCCAGCACCGCATTTCGGGCTTTATGGCGCCGGCCTATCTTATCGTGGCGCCCGGCGTTACCTGGAAGCCCTGCTCTTATTTCAACTTATTTGTATCGCCCATATCGGGCCGCTGGGTATTTGTTACTAACAATCCCTACAGCTATGTGAGCCCTACCGGTGTGTTGCCGACCGGGGAAACAGAAATACCCCTGGCTACCAATTATGGCGTAGACCCCACCAAAAAAGTGAAATTCGAACTGGGCGCCTTTGCCTCGGCCACCTTTGCCAAAGAGATTATGAAGAACGTAACCTTTAGCAGCCGGGCCGACTTTTATTCCAACTATCTGAAAGACAAGCGCCTGGGCGATATTGATGATGGTAAATCGCGTCCCCAGAACGTAAGCGTATTCTGGACCAACTCGCTGATCATGAAAGTGAATAAATGGCTGAACGTAACGTATAATTTCGACCTGATTTACGACGACGACGTGCGCCAGTTTGGCGCTGATAAAATGTCGGCCGGAACGCAAACCCGCTCCCTGCTGACGGTGGGTTTTGCGGTCAAGTTTTAAGTGAATATTCCTTACATTTGTCGGGTCCCGGCTAGTATAAGCTGGGACCTTATTTTTTCATAATGAGTGCACCCTCCTACCAGATAAAATTAGCCCAGTTTGAAGGTCCGTTCGACCTCTTGTTGTTCTTTATCGAACGCGACGAACTGGATATTTACAATATTCCCATCACGCGCATCATCAACGATTTTCTCAACTTTGTACACAACCAGGAAAAGCTGAATATCGAACTGTCCAGCGAGTTTATCCTCTTTGTGTCCACCCTGATGCGCATCAAAGCCAAGATGCTCCTGCCACGCAAGGAGCTGGACGCCTCCGGCAATGAAATTGATCCCCGCCAGGAGCTGATCGACAAGCTGCTCGAATACAAAAGATACAAGGAAGCCGCCGCCTCCATGGCAGAAATGGAAGCCACGCGCATGCTGATGGTCAAACGCGGCAACCTGCAAAAAGAGCTGTCCGCGATTGGTGAAGAAACCGGCGAAGGAACCGAAATCCAGAACATCACGCTCTATAAGCTGATGAAGGCTTTTGAAAAGGCCATGCAGCGGATGTACGATCGCAACAATCGCCCGGTGCATACCGTGGTGCGCTACAATTACACCATGGAAGAAACCCGGGAAACTATGCTTACCCGGGTCCAGCAGGAAAAAACCATGGCGTTTGAAAAACTGTTTGATATCTGCGAAAACCGGGTACACGCCTTTTTTCTTTTTCTTTCACTGCTCGAACTCTGCCAGGCGCGCTATATGACCATCCTTACCGGCGAGGGGCGCAATAACTTCATCGTGGAGTTCAACGAAAACCGCGAAGAAGACATCCCCGCGGCCGACCCTACCGTCAATCCTGCATAATCCCCCTGACACATAGACCGGAAAAGCGGCAAATACGACATGGCATACTAATTGACGTTTAAACATCGAAATGTTATACAATCATAAAAAAAAAGAATTGTTATGACAACAAGAACGGTGGCGCAAACGGAAACTGCCACAAACGAAAAAGTAGGCATCTTCAAAATAAAGAACGTATTGCCTACCCGCAATCTCAAACAACTGGACCCCTTCCTGCTGATACATCACATGCAGCCTTATAACCTCAAACCCACGGACGATGTGCGCATCCCGCCGCACCCCCATGCCGGTTTCGAGGTAATGACCTACCTGCTCGACGGGGCATTTTTTCACCGCGACAGCAAGGGCCATGACCAGCAGGCGCAGGCCGGCGATGTCAACTGGATGAGTTCCGGCGAAGGCATCCTGCATTCGGAAGGGCCCGCCGAGGGCCTGGCAAAGGAAGGCGGCAAAGTGCAGTTGCTGCAGGTATGGATAAACCTCCCATCGGAGTCCAAAAAGCTGCCTGCCACATTTACCCATTATGCAGCATCCTCTTTCCCGGTCATTCAATCGGAAAGCGGCCAGGTAAAAGTGATCATCGGGTCGCTCGATGGAAAGACTTCGCCAATCGCTACGCATACACCTATGTTCTTTTACCATTACAAGGTAAAAGCCGGCGCATTGATCACCGTGCCGGTAAAAGAAACCGATACCGCCGCCCTGTATGTATTGCAAGGCAGTGTTAAGTTATTAAACGAAACCATCAAAGCCGGTCAACTGGCCGATAGTCATCGTGACGGCGACCAACTGTTGTTTACCGCTATAGAAGATTCCGAACTCATTGTATTCGGCGGTGAACCCATCAAAGAAAAAGTAGTGAGCTACGGGCCGTTTGTGATGAACAGCTTCGAAGAAATACAGCAGGCCATTGCGCGATATGAAAGTGGTAAGATGGGTGTGCTGGAAAACTAATTAAATCCCTGGAAAACGATAAACCCGCTCTTGTAGCGGGTTTTATTTTCTTCTTAATTTATTTTGAGGATTTCTACTCGTATGAAATACCGCATAGACAATTACCTCTCGTTTAATGATTTCAAACACGATTACATAAGGGAACCGTTTTAAGGCAGCTTGTCGGTAATAGGGATTTAATTTACTAAAAATGGCAGGCCTTTGTTGAAGCTTCTTATAATAGGTACTGAGTTCGTCTAAAAATGTTTCCCCTAACCCTATTTGCTGATCTTCATACCAATTGTAAGCATGGTCAATGTCTTCCTCAGCTCCTGGTTTTATTAGCAGCTTATATGACATCTTTATTTCCGCTTGTTGCGTATGCGTGAGTGCACATCTTGCCAGCCATATGATTTATCCTTTCCGGTAAGATGACGGGCTCTTCGCTCATCCAATATTTTCAGATGGGATTCGTTTAATTTAAGCGTCTCCTCGCGATTAATATCATCTTCAAAAAGAGCATATATCGCCTTTACTCTTTTTTCGTCTGCATCGGCAAGGTATGTAATAAGCTTTTTCCTGATAGCGGTTGCCATACCATTTAATTTACTACAAATTAATAATTTTATTTCAAACCACCTATCCTAGCAAACTCCGGCCCACTGTTATCTTATCCTTCATCATCTCCCGTACCGCATCCGCAATCCCGTTGGCATCATACCCGCATTCGCGGTGCAGATCCTTCAGTGTACCGTGCTCGATGATATGATCGGGAATACCGAGTAATTTAATATCCGCTTTGTAATTGTGCTGTGTCATAAACTCGATTACCGCGCTTCCAAAACCACCGGCAATGGCCCCGTCTTCCACGGTGATGATGCGGTTGTATTTTCCGAATACCTCGTGCAGCAGCTTTTCATCGAGCGGTTTGGCAAAACGCATATCGTAATGCGCAGGGTTCAGCCCCTCGTTCTTCAGCTCACGGATAGCTGCGGCGGCAAAATTGCCCGGGTGGCCCAGCGAAAGAATAGCAATATCCTCGCCGTCTTTCAGGCGGCGGCCCGTGCCGATGGCAATTTCCTTCATGGGTGTTTTCCATTGCGGCATCGTGCCTTCGCCGCGGGGATAGCGGATCACAAACGGGTGGACCACATTATCCAGTTGCGCCGTGTACATGAGATTGCGGAGTTCGCTTTCGTTCATGGGGGCGCTGATGATCATATTGGGAATGCAGCGCATGTAGGGAATATCGTAGGCTCCGTGGTGCGTTGGACCGTCCTCGCCCACCAGTCCCGCCCTGTCAAGGCAGAATACCACCGGCAGGTTTTGTATGGCCACATCGTGCACCACCTGGTCATAAGCGCGCTGCATAAACGAAGAATAGATATTGCAAAACACCCGCATGCCCTGCGTGGCCATACCGGCACTGAGCGTTACGGCATGCTGTTCACAGATGCCCACGTCAAACGCCCGGTCGGGCATTTTGTCCATCATGAATTTGAGCGAGGACCCGCTGGGCATGGCAGGCGTGATACCGAAAATGTTTTTATTCTGTTCCGCCAGTTCGATGATCGTATGACCAAATACATCCTGGTATTTGGGCGGCTGCGGAATGTCAAATTTCTTATGGTAAATCTCACCGGTAATCTTGTCAAACAGGCCCGGCGCATGCCAGCGTGTCTGGTCTTTTTCCGCCAGCGCATAACCCTTTCCTTTTACGGTGACCACGTGCAGGAGTTTAGGGCCGGGTATCTTTTTTAAATCCTGCAGCGTGTCGGTGAGCTTGGTAATATTATGCCCGTCGATAGGTCCGAAATAACGCAGGTTCATCGCCTCGAACAGGTTACTGCTCTTGCTGATAAAACCCTTAATGCTGTGTTCCAGCTTGCTGGCCATCTCGCGGGAAAAATGCTTACCTACGGGCAACTTGCCCAGCGCTTTCCAGATATCGTCTTTGAACCGGTTGTAGGTACGCGAAGTGGTAATATCGGTCAGGTATTCTTTGAGCGCCCCGACATTGGGGTCGATGCTCATACAGTTGTCGTTGAGAATGATAAGCATGTCGGCATCGGCCACACCGGCGTGGTTCATGCCTTCGAAGGCCATGCCCGCACCCAGGGCCCCGTCGCCGATGATGGCTACGGCTTTCCGGTCTTCCCCCTTGTATTTGGCAGCCATGGCCATGCCCAGCGCCGCCGAAATAGAGGTGGAAGAATGACCTACCCCGAAGGTATCATAAGGACTTTCGCTTCTTTTAGGAAAGCCGCTCAGGCCGCCATATTTGCGGTTGGTAAAGAAATTATCGCGGCGGCCGGTCAGGATTTTATGCCCGTAGGCCTGGTGGCCTACATCCCACACCAACTGGTCATAAGGTGTATTGTAAATATAATGAAGCGCTACGGTGAGTTCTACCACGCCCAGGCTGGCGCCAAAATGCCCGCCGTAAACGCTTACCACGTCGATAATGTATTGGCGCAGCTCGTCACAGACCTGGTAAAGCTGTTCCTTGCCGATTTTCTTTAAATCGTCCGGCGATTGTATCGATTGCAATAATGGGCCAGGGGTAATTTCCATGGTATAAGAATGAGTAAACAAAGATACGCAACCCGGCGGCTTGCCGTGCAAAATAAGGCTGTTAAGGTTTTTAACAAACCCGGGACTTTTGCCTCAACGGTGAGCCGCCCCTGTAGGCGACCCATCGTTGAGGAGTCAGGGTGGGTCGCCCTACAGGGGCGGCTCACCCTGGCCCGCAGACAACCAAAACGTTGGCCGGCAGCCCGCTGGTATGCAGGGAGCTAAATTCAGCCTCTTTTTGTATCTTGACAAGGTAAAATACCATCGCGTCAATGTCCCGCTGGGTGAAGCATTTGGGCCATTCATACAAATGCCGGTACCGGGGGCTGGGTTTAAATTTAGCTTTGTACTTATGAGTATGTTGAAAAGGGTTCCAACTTATTGGCTCTACCAATTGTTTGGGTGGGGTGTTTTTGTCCTCATTAATATGTTCTTTGCCTACACGTTTGATAAATTCGACGATATATTTATTTATCGTTTGCTGGCGTATATAGGGATGGGACTTACGTATTCGCATATTATGCGGCATACCATCAAAAAATTCAATGTGCTGTTACAGCCTCTCCAGCAGCAGTTGATCAATTTTGTTCTTATCACGCTCCTGTTTGCCTTCCTGGTAGGTATTTCCGAAACGTTTATTATCCGCATCTTTGGTTTACAGTACAGTGGCGATAAAAAATATGCCATCGGTAAAATCATCCTGAACAACGCATTCTACGCGTTTATTTACCTCTTTATCTGGAACTGTATCTACTATATTTACCACTATATCCAGAAAAGCCGTCGCCAGCAGCTCGACACGCTCAAGCTGGAAGCCCTCGTAAAGGAACTGGAACTGAAAACCATCAAATCCCATATCAATCCCCATTTTATTTTCAATGCCCTCAACAGCATCCGCGCACTGATTGATGAAAACCCTTCCCGCGCCCGCAACGCCATCACCGAGTTGAGCAATATCCTGCGCAGCAGCATGCAGGCCGAAAAGCTGGAAACGGTGCCTTTTGAAAAAGAACTCAGCATTGTAAAAGATTACCTGGCGCTGGAATACATCCGCTTCGAGGACCGCCTGCAGGTGCAATATGAAATAGACGAGGACACCCTCGACCAGCCCGTGCCGCCCATGATGCTGCAAACCCTGGTGGAAAATGCCATCAAACACGGTATCAGCAAGCAATTGCGCGGCGGCATCATAAAAGTAATTTCCGATTTCAAGAACGATCACCACGAGCTGGTGGTGCAAAATACCGGTCATCTCAACGGTGGCATGAACGTAGACGGCTTTGGCCTGGCCAGTACGCAAAACAGGTTGCAGCTATTATTCGGTGAGAAAGCTAACTTTACCATCCGGCAAGTCAACGGCAACCTGGTGGAAGCCAGGGTATTACTGCCTGTTGCGCTCGGAGCATAAAACACACACAACATGATCAAAGCTATTATTATTGACGACGAACGGCTGGCGAGAAACGAATTGAAAAAACTGCTGATGGACTTCCCCGAAATTGAAGTGGTGGCCGAAGGCGCCAATGCAAATGAGGGATTGGAAAAAATTGAGACCATCAACCCCGATCTCGTTTTTCTCGATATTCAAATGCCCGGCAAAACGGGTTTTGATATGCTGGCGGAGCTGGACAAAGCGCCCCATGTTATTTTTACCACTGCCTACGATGAATATGCCCTGCGGGCCTTCGAGGTCAACGCACTGGATTACCTGCTCAAGCCGGTAGAGCCCAAACGCCTTGCCGACGCTATCCAGAAACTTCATATACAGGAAGAAAAAGAACAGATCGTTTCCAACGGCATCACCGTCAACCGCGAAATGCTGCACGAAGACGACCAGGTATTTGTAAAGGACGGCGAACGCTGCTGGTTTGTAAAACTCGGCGAAATACGTTTGTTTGAGAGCGTGGGCAACTATGCCAAAGTATTCTTCGGCCCCCATAAGCCGCTGATATTAAAATCGCTCAACGCACTGGAAGAACGCCTCGATGAAAAGACGTTTTTCCGCGCCAACCGCAAACACATCGTCAACCTCCGGCTGATAGATAAAATAGAACCCTACTTCAACGGCGGCCTGCTGCTGGAACTGAAAGGGGGCGAAAAAATTGAAGTGAGCCGCCGGCAAACAGTTAAATTTAAAGAAATGATGAGCCTGTAGAGGCACTATGGAAACCGGTTGGAAAAGACCGTTCTGTGAAAAACAAGAGAAAATATTTATATGAAAAGAATGCTTATTACGGGGTTACTGACAGCAGTAACCTCTTTTTTATTCGCCCAGGACATTGATAAGATTATCAACGCCAAAGAAGTAGAGCGCATCGAGAAAGTGCTCTCGGCCGATGATATGGAGGGGCGCAAAGTCTTTACCCCGGCCATCGACCGGGCAGCGGCTTTTATTGCCCATGAATTTAAAACCATCGGATTAAAACCAGCCGACGGCGCCAGCGGCTATCTTCAGCCCTTCAGCCTTATTCGCTCGAAGCCAATCAGCACTTCGGGAATGATCAATGGCGAGGCGCTCGAAGCAAAGGACATCGTTGTAGTGACCCCCGACTCGGTCGTTAAGACAGATATGTCATCCGGGTATGAAAAAGCAGCTATCCGGGCAGGTGAGAACCTTTTCAGCGAAGCGTCAAAATATACCCAGTCAGGTAAGAACTATATCGTGCTGGTCGATACCAGCTTTAGCAAAAACTTTCCACGTCTTTCCAGCCTGAAACGACAGGTGTTCAGTGCCGATAAAACAGTCATATTTGTTATGACGGCGGCCCATCCAACGAGCCTTACCATCGAGATGCACCAGGAAATAACACCCGGGAAACTGGCCAACGTGGTAGGCATCCTGCCCGGCAAAAGCAAGAAAAACGAGTATGTTATTTTCTCGGGACATTATGATCACCTGGGCATCGGCAGGCCCGTGAACGGCGATTCCATCTACAATGGCGCCAACGATGATGCGGCTGGTACGACCGCCGTGATCATGCTGGCGAAATATTTCAAGGCAAAAGGAGATAACGAGCGCACCCTGGTATTTGCCGCTTTTACCGGCGAAGAATCCGGTGGTTTCGGTTCACATTATTTCTCCCATCGCTTTGATCCCGCCACGGTGATGGCCATGTTCAATATTGAAATGATTGGTACCGAAAGCAAGTGGGGAAAAAACTCCGCCTATATAACCGGTTATGAAAAGACGGATATGGGAAAAATCCTGGAGAAGAATCTTGAAGGAACAGGATTTACCTTCTACCCCGATCCTTATACAACACAAAACCTGTTTTATCGCAGTGATAACGCCACGCTTGCAAGACAGGGCGTTCCGGCGCATACCATCTCCACATCCAAGATGGACAACGAACCCAATTACCATAAGGTAAGTGATGAAATACAAACGCTCGACATGAACAATATGGCGATGATCATCAAATCCATTGCTCTCAGCTCTTCGAGTATCATCAGCGGAAAGGATACGCCGACAAGGGTGAATACAGACGATTTACGATAAGACGAACTACGCTACTGGTTGGCGGCAGCCGCTTCCAGCAAAATATGCTTCACCACGTCGGCGCGCTGAAAGCGCACGAGGTGGGTGACGCCGGGAAGGGAGATAAAGGAAGCCTGCTTCCCCGCCAGTTGCATGCGCGCAAAATCAAGATTTTCAGGATTGACGATACGATCAGCCGTCCCCTGTACAACCGTTACAGGGATGTTGAGCCGCTTCCAGTAAGGCAGCAACTTTCTTAATTCTCCGACATGCGTGTATTTTTCATCGGTGGCCCGTCGCATAAAGCGGGGTAGCATCCATTTGAGAGGACCGTGGTGAACATATTTATTAAACCACCAGAAGGTTTCTTTGTCCGGGTCGATAGCAGGGGCCAGCATGACCAGGTGATAAAACGCATCGGGATAATCAATCGCCATCTTTGCGGCGATAGGCCCTCCATAAGAACTCCCCATCACAATTCCTTTACGCCCGGAGCGGTTGAGCCGCAGTGCTTCGTGGATAGCCGTCACCTGCAAATCAATGCTCGTAAATGCCTTGCGCCTGCCCCGGAAAAATGAATTGCCATAGCCAAGGCGATCGACGGCGATGATTTGGAAATGGCGTTGCAGGTCGGTATCGGCCAGTATGTTGCGGCTGCCATACCACGCTCCCGGAGCCCCGTGGATCAATAATAAGGGAGGAAGCGTATCGGCGCCGGTCACTGCGCAAAACAATTGCACCGAATCGTTTTGAATGGTGAAATACACCGGCTGCACCGATCGCTGGCTGAAATACGTGTTTACCTGTTCTTTTGACATGGTAAACCGGCGAAAACACCCCGAACAGGCAAAACCGGCCAGCAATAGCAATAACAGGAAACGCATATTGTTCCATTGAAAAATTTATGCCGCTTTTTTCCGCCCCGGAACCACCCCGCACTCATTCGCCTGCGTTTCAGTCATTCATTCTTATACTCTTTCAGCCGGGATTCCTTCTGGTTTCCTTTTGGTCTCCTTTTAGACTGCTTCGCTACCCCTTCGCTCCTGCCGGGCTCCTCCTTCTTTCCTCCTTGCCTCTATAGGGCGAAGCAGGGGGCCGGCAGGAATTAAGCACGAGGCGGTTGCTGTAAAAGGAGACCAAAAGGAAACCCGAAGGAAACAGGGCCCCGATCTGGCCGGTACCTGCACCGGGACTGCCATCGCCGCTAATGGATCTTATTTACTTTCTAAAATAAAAATCCAAAAGATACCAGCGGCAAAGTCCCTTCATTTGAATGCGCAGCCGATATGGTTAGCACAAACTTGTTCAGCGGAGCTACCCAGAGACCGCCCCCGTACCCATCGTGCCAGTCGCTGCCGGGGCTGCCCTTTGTCCATACCTGCCCCACATCGTTGAACAGCAGCAGGCCCAGCCTGCCGGGAAACAGGTAGGTTTGAAAATCGGCCAGCTTGATGCGAAGCTCCGTATTGTTGTACGCCATCTTATCGCCGGCAAACCGGTATTTGCGGAAGCCCCGCAGGTTTTCGGTGCCGCTCAGGAACTGCGCCTGGTAAAATTCATAGCTGCCGAAATTGATGCCCGCCCCGAAACGGGTGGCGATAACCAGGTTGGCGCTGGTAGAGAAACTGGTAAAAAGCGACAGCTCGGAATTCAACTGCGTAAAGCTGTGGCTGGCGTCATTAAGCCCGTAATTGTACCGTAGTTTGGTTTCCCAATTGATGCCGCGACTCGGAAGTATTTTATTGTTGCGATCGTCGATCGAGGTGATGATCTGCCCACCGAGATAGGTTTTGCTTTTAAACAAATTGGCGGAATCAAGACCGTTGAGGCTGGGGAAGCTGATAAAGCGCCCCTTGTTGTCGTTCGGGTCCATAGCGAAATACTGGAACGTTGGTCCCGCACTGATACTGATATGTTGTGTCGGTTTGAAACGAAGCATCAGGGCCAGGTCGCCCAATGTAAAACGGGTGCGGTAATAGCTGATCTCTTTGCCGCTTTTATCATACACCGACTCATTGCCCGCACCGAAATAATTGATGGTGTTGTTGGGCGCTCTTAACTCCGAGCGGATAAGAAAATCGGCCTTACCTACCGCATCGGTCAGGTCCAGCCCGTATTTGAAATTATAGGCGTCGGTTGCCAGCGAATGGTTGATAGATAAACTGTGTTGCAGTTTGAACGGTTCTTTGTGGAAACCCTGTTTGCTGTATTTGAACGCCGCGCCGAGAAAAATGCCGTCATCGGGATTGTAGTTGACCGATAAGAAGGGCGTTACTACATCGTATTTATAGCCGAGCCGGTTCCAACTATTGACAGAAGGATCGGTTGACAACCGCTTTTGCATGGCACCGGTAAAATGATTGGCTTCGGTAGAAAGATCATACAGCACTGTTTTGGAAGCAGGGGCCAGCGAATCCCGGTTAACGATATCGTCGTTGCCCGCACCGCCGATGATGCGCACCTTAATGGTCTTTTGCGCGTTGCCATGCAGCACAAACTTATCGTCGCCACCCATGCCGTAGAGTCGTATTTCTTTGGTTTCGCCGTAGAGAAAGGTCCGGCTATACATAGTGGTGCTTATCTCACCCGATTTATTGATCTTGAATACCTGTACGGTCACCGAACCGTCTTCATGCCGCTCCACGTCGAACAATTCTCTTTTATCGCTTCCGCCGATGCTTACCTCCCGGGCGAGGAACCGGTAGTACTGGTTGGCTTCCTGCAACAGGTATTTTTTTCTTGCCTGGAGCGTTTCAATGATCTTATTGGCCGAATAAGGGTAGACGGTGGAAGGCTGCTGCCGGAGGGAGATGGCGATGACGGAATCCGTCATTTCGCCGATGGTTTGGATGGCCTGCTGCTTCCATTGTTCGGCGGTCAGCGCGTTTAAGAAATTGCGGTCAAAGTTCTTTGCGTTGAAGTTATAGGTGTTGATGTTGCGGGCATGCGCACGAAAACCCTGCAATTGCGGCGTAATAAAATTCTGTCCCGCCAGCCAGGGGATAAGTCCCGTATTGATAAAAAATGCCTGGTCGCGGTCGCGGGGCACGGGATAATAGGTCTTGCCTTTTCCCTTTCCCTTGTCCTCCACGTTCCAGCGCCACTGATCTTCGTGGCGATCGAAGTCCATCATAAACATATCCAGCATGCGCGCTTTCAGCACGGCAGGCTGGTCGATAGCGTTGTCATTGTCGTCGGCCAGCTTTTGCAACACTTTACCCGTGTTGTAATTTTTGCCTTCCGCATCCGGCTCGCGTTCTTCGAGAAAGTACAGGTTGTTGGCGAAATCCTTTTGATAGATCCCAAAGGCCGGGTCATCGGGCACATAAAACAGCGAGGGGCTGGCGTGGGGCACGCCCGCGGAGGAGGCCATCGGCGGAACGGAAAGCGCGGCATAAGGATAAGAAGCCGACACCCCATCCTGCACGAGGTCGATCACAAACGTACCCTGGAAGGCTTCGGGCAGCGCTGATTCATTGGGCGCTTTTTGCACCGAACGAAGCACGTATTCCTTACCGGTACTATCGGACAGGCGCAGTGATTTTGTCTGGTGGCCGCCGCCCCTTTGCAGGGGCTTCAGGCCGCCGAACTGTTTGGTAATATCCAGTACCGGCGCTTTGACGGCGCTTTGCCATTCCTTGCGGTAATTGCTGCCGAGGAAAAATCGTTTTACCGGTCCGGCATGAAACGCCGGGTAACCGGGCCAGCTGGCGGAGTCGGGGAGCACCGGGCGGGCAGGGACGGGCACGGTCGCCGCAACGGCTGCCGGTGTATGCGATGGCAATTGTTCCGCGTACAGCGGTTCGGTAGGATGGGCCGACATCGAAGAATAATATTTCAGCCAGGTCTTGCCGTTGTGCAACACTTCCAGCACCGCGAAGCCGGTCGTGGCGCTGGCAAACGCAGTGCCTTTGCCGCTTTTTACACGGGTGTATTTGGAGCCGCCACCGCTGACGATATAAGTCTTGCCGTTGGAATGAATGAGCTGCAGACCGTGGTCATGCCCGGCGATGCGGATACAATACGGGTGTTTATCGAGCACTTCTTCTACCGAACGCACCATTTGTTTGTAAATGGGGTGCCGCGTATCCTGTATGTTGCCGAATACGCCCCGGGTAATGGGATAGATGGAGCCGATGACGGGCAGGGGTATATAAAGCGAAGGATTGATATCGGTAAGCGGGAAAATATGTTGCTTGAGCCTGAAATCGCCGCCATGTATGCCATAGGTTTTCATCGGGTGGTGGGTGGCGAAGAGCAGTATCTTATCGCGGTTGCGAAAAACAATATCGTTTAGCCGGGTGAGTATCTCGTCAGGTGTCTTGCAATTGCAGTCGGAATGGGCGCCCGGTTTGGGATTTTGCTGCAGCCACCACTGGCTGTCCATTACCACCAGCACCACGTTGTCCGACAGCTGTACTTCTACCGGCCCCGGGCAACCGTTTTCAGGCAGGAAATGAACATTGGCCAGGTTGAGTGCGGCGATATAGGCCGATTGATGGAGTATCTGCTGCCAGCCTTTTTCGGCGCCCTGCATCCAGTCATGGTTACCGGGAATAAAATAAGCCTCGGCGGGCTGGTCTTTTACGAGTGCCACCTGGTCGTCGAGTATCGCGCGGGCGCGGGGAAAATCGGCGGAAAGTGAATCGGGCAGTCCCTGGGGATATACATTGTCGCCCAGGTAAATAACGGAGACAGGCGCGGCAGTAAAATTGAACAATTGTTTTACGAGGTCGAGTTCGGGGTGTTTACCGTGTTGCATTTCCCCCGCATCGCCCACGAGCACGATCCTCCGCTCGATGCTGTCGGCCTGTGGCCTGGCCGGCTGGCCCCACAAAAAGCAGCTGATAACAAGGACTGAAAGTTTGAACAAACGCATACAGTTAGCTTTAGCTGGAAAACAAAATTACATACGGGCAGGCAACGGGGTAAAAAGGAAACGAAGTTAAGAAAGGACGGGAATTATACAGCGTGCCGGTCAGAGCGAGCTGACAGGTACCGAGTGAATGGCGGCGCTCATCTCGCGGATAAGCGAAATATCTTTCTCGATGGCGTTGCCGATCACGATAACATCGGCGCCGGCTTTGCAATTAAGATAGGCTTTTTCGGGGCTGCTGATACCGCCGCCGACGATTAGGGGCACTTCTATGCTGTGGGCCACTTTTTCGATCATGGCTTCGGTGATGGGGCGTTTGGCGCCGCTACCGGCATCCATATAGATGACGCTCATGCCAAGCATTTCGCCGGCCATGGCGGTGCACATGGCAATTTCGTTTTTATCGGCCGGGATGGGGGCGGCATTGCTGATATAGGAAACGGTGGTGGGTGCGCCGCCGTCGATGACCATATAACCGGTGGAAATGATTTCGAGCCCGCTTTGTTTGACGGCTGCCGCCGAAATAACGTGCTGGCCGATCAATAATTCGGGGTTGCGGCCGGAAATCAGGGATAAATAAAGAAGTGCATCGGCATGAACGGAAATCTGGGAAGGGCTGCCGGGAAAAAGAATGGTGGGTATTGTGCAGTTTTTGCTGATGCGCCGGACCACCTCGTCGAGGTGGTTGGAGATGACCAGGCTGCCGCCTACCAGCAGGTAATCCACTTTGGCGTCGGTGGCCAGGCGGGTAAGCTGATCGATCTTTTGCTCGTCAACCTTATCAGGATCAATGAGTACGGCAAAGGATTTGATCCCCTTACTTTTCTTATCCTTTAATTGTTGGTACAATCGGGTCTTCATTCAGGCTTCAGTTCGTTGGTAATACTACAAAAATGCAAAAACTTTTCCAAAGGATTTAAAGTTTCCTTACAGGGGCTACGAGTTTTTAGACAGAGAATCAATGAAATATACCGGGATAAGGGTTTTTTCCGCCCGCGGCGCGGCGTTTCACCACGTCACGGTGCCGAAGGCACCCCTTTACCGAAGAACAGCCCGGCATAACCGATGGATATATGCTTAGCCCCGCCGGGGTACGTGTGCCGGCACTCCCCCTTTAGGGGGCTGGGGGGCAAAGCATATTGGTAACAGTTAGTTAACATTGAACTTCCGAAAACGGGAAGACCCGCCATGCTGCTGCATTGTAAAAAACAAAACCCTCAATTAGATTTTTTCGCGGTTACCGCCAAATAAAATTTTTCCATTTCAGGATTGCCGGATGTGCAAAAATCAAGAGATGCACTGCCAGTGGGCGCTGGCTAATTTTCCACCGGTTTTTTCCACAGCAGGTGCATAACCTAGAGTAGGTAATCTGCTTATCAAAAAATATTTTCGTTTTCCACCCTACAATTTATTCTCAGCATGTCAAATAAACAAAAGCAACCCGCCGGTGGCCTGCAGTTTAGCCGCCGTTTCACACAGGAAGCTGTGAATGTATTCGACCAGTTTGAATACGACTACCGTACCTCTGTTATCCGCAATCCCAGCGGGGAAGTAGTGTTTGAGATGAACAATGTGGAAGTACCCCGCCAGTGGAGCCAGATTGCGACAGATATCCTCGCCCAGAAGTATTTCCGCAAGGCGGGCGTGCCCCAACCCGATGGTTCGGTGGGCCGCGAAACTTCCGCCAAACAGGTGGCGCACCGCATGGCCAATTGCTGGAAAGTGTGGGGTGAGCGCTACAACTATTTTGCCTCCGCAAAGGATGCGCAGGTATTTTATGAAGAGCTGGTCTACAGCATTCTTAACCAGGCCTGTGTGCCCAACAGCCCCCAATGGTTCAATACCGGGCTGCATGAAAGCTATGGCATCACCGGCAAGCCGCAGGGCCATTATTTCGTGGACCCCGTGGACAGCGTATTAAAGAAATCCACTTCGGCCTACGAGCGTCCGCAGCCGCATGCCTGTTTTATCCTGAGCGTGAGCGACGACCTCGTGAACGACGGCGGTATCATGGACCTCTGGGTGCGCGAAGCCCGCATATTTAAATATGGTTCCGGCGTAGGCACCAACTTCTCCAATATAAGAGGTGAAAACGAAAAGCTCAGCGGCGGGGGCAGTTCCTCCGGCCTGATGAGCTTCCTGAAAATAGGCGACCGCGCAGCCGGCGCCATCAAAAGCGGGGGTACTACCCGCCGGGCCGCCAAAATGGTGTGCCTCGATATGGACCACCCCGAAATCATCGACTTTATCGACTGGAAGGTAGAAGAGGAAAAGAAAGTAGCTGCCCTTATCGCCGCCGGCTATCCCTCCGATTATGAAGGGGAAGCCTACCGCACGGTAAGCGGGCAGAATTCCAATAACTCCATTCGCATCCCCAACGAGTTTTTCGAAAAGCTGGAAAAAGGAGAGGACTGGGAACTGAAAGCACGGATGGACGGCCGGGTAATGAAGAAGATCCCCGCCCGCGAAATGTGGAATAAAATAGCTTATGCAGCCTGGCGTTGTGCAGACCCGGGTACCCAATACGACACCACCATCAATGAGTGGCATACGTGCCCTGAAGGTG
>DASYCT010000152.1:0-3298 GCA_036500065.1 Chitinophagaceae bacterium
GTGACAGGGCGCACGGGGCTAAAAATCGTATAATTCCTATTATGGGACGGGCAAATACGCATTGCAAAAAAGCAAGAAGCTGATTACCTTTACAGTATCCTTTTAAAACCCAAACTTAAAATTTCTACCTATGAAAGCGAGATTGTTACCCTACAGGTCGGTTACAGATTACAGCGCATGGCAATTGGCCGGAAGACTCGTAATCCTCGCAGGTATATTAATGGCGTACAGCTATTGCTTCCTGCTGACCGTAAAGACCATCATAAAAGCATTTGCTTAAAAATAAACCCGGAATTTCCCTGGCAGTGAAGCCAACGGGAATTCCGGGTTTTATATTTGTTGTACCTGTTAGGCTGATCTAAAACCGCATTAGTATCGGCACTTCCTCGCGTCTCTCCATTCGCGTCAATTCATATCCCCTCCATTCGCATTAATTAGCGCCCATTCGCGAAAATTAGCGTTTCATATACATCACTTCCTTCACCAGTTTCACCGTACGGCCCACATCCGGCAGCGCCAGCGCCACCAGGTTGGGTGCATAGTGCAGCGGCGCATCGGCAGCCGTAATACGGCGCACAGGCGCATCCAGGTAATCGAATCCTTCTTTTTGTATACGGTACGCCAGTTCGGAAGATACCGACGCAAAAGGCCATTGCTCTTCCACGATCACCAGGCGGTTGGTTTTCTTTACGCTTTCCAGCACGGTCATCCAGTCCATCGGGCGAATGGTGCGCATGTCGATCACTTCGGCGCTTACCCCCTCTTTTTCCAGTTCGGCGGCGGCGCCCAGCGCCACTTTCATCATTTTATTCCAGGACACGATGGTCACATCGCGGCCGCTTTTCTTTACATCGGCCTTGCCTAATGGGATATAATACTCTTCGTCCGGCACCTCGCTTTTATCACCATACATCACTTCGCTTTCCATAAAGATCACCGGGTCTTCTTCGTAGCGGATGGCCTGCTTGAGCAAACCCTTGGCATCATATCCATTGCTGGGAGATACCACCTTCATCCCAGGAATATTGGCATAATAGCTTTCAAAAGCGGTGGAGTGCTGTGCCCCCAATTGCCCGGCCGAGCCATTAGGCCCGCGGAATACGATGGGACAACTTATCTGTCCGCCGCTCATAGCCAGCATTTTGGAAGCGGTATTTAAAATCTGGTCCAGCGCCAGTACGGCGAAGTTCCAGGTCATGTATTCAACTATCGGGCGCAACCCGCTTTGCGCGGAACCTACAGCCACGGCCGTAAAACCAAGTTCGGAAATAGGCGTATCGATAACGCGCTTGGGACCAAATTCATCCAGCATTCCCTGGCTTACCTTGTAGGCGCCGTTGTATTCAGCCACTTCTTCCCCCATCAGGTAAACCCGGTCATCCCGTCTCATCTCTTCATTCATTGCCTCACGCAATGCTTCCCGAAATGCAATAGATCTTGCCATTCTTTTTAAATTTTAATAAGCCTTAACAGTCGTTTTTACAAAGGCGGAGCAAAAATATCGCAAGGCGCTCATACCAGCAAATGTTGTTTGCGGTGAATAGACGGTGGGTCGCCCTCCCGGGGCGGCTCACCGTCTATTCCTTCCATTGCTCCCTTCAAACCGTCCTTAGGTCAAACTCATTTCTCCACCCGCCGGGCGACCGGTAGTTTTACAGTAACTTAGAGACGATGAAATTCTTCTGGAAATACATCTTCCCGCCACTCTACGGCCTGCTGTTTTATACCATTATCCGGCTGGTCAGCGATATCCAGAACGAGGATAAATTCTGGGACCGCCCCTTCCGGCAAAATGCCATTGAGATCATTGCCGTCATCCTGTTTTGCTATCCCCTGACCCGGCTGCCGCGGTATTTCATCCGCCGGTTTGAAAAAAAGAACAATGTATATAGCGCCAAAACCATCTTCCTGGAATTTGGCACCATACTGCTGGCGGCTATCGTGATAGCCACCACGGTATGCGCCATTATCCACTGGCTCACGCACGACCCGCTGGGCATAGACGACCTCGTTATCGCCAATATCATCCTCGCCCTGTTCCTGCTGCTGCATTATGCCATTGCCCGCGGCAATAGTTTTATCAGGGCCTATATCGAACAGAAGCTGCTACTGGAAAAAATTAAAACCGACCAGTTGCAAACCGAGCTGAAATTCCTGAAAGCACAATACCATCCCCATTTTTTATTCAACGCCCTCAACACCATCTATTTTCAAATGGATGAAAATGTTGCCGATGCCAAAAAAAGCGTGGAGAAGTTTTCCGAATTACTCCGCTACCAGCTATACGACCAGCAACAGACCGTCGCCATCCGCCAGGAAATGCATTACCTCAAAAATTTTATCCTCCTGCAGCAAACACGAACATCGGAGAAACTAAAACTGGAAGTGAATTTCGACAATACCCTTGACGGCCAGCAGGTATATCCCCTGCTCTTCCTGCCGCTGGTGGAAAATGCGTTTAAGTATGTCGGAGGCGAATACCATCTCCACGTACAGGCCCGGCAAAACGAAAACGGTATCGAATTTAAAGTGGAGAACTCCGTTCCGGCCGAAATACCCGTCAAAAAAGAAACCGGTATCGGGTTGGAAAACCTGAAACGAAGACTTGAATTGCTCTATCCCGGCAGGCATACCCTGCTGGCGGAAAAAAAAGGAAAGACATTTATAGCAGCACTCAATATTGAATTGAATTAACCATGTCCGAAAAAATCAAATGCGTCATCACCGACGATGAGCCCATCGCCCGCAAAGGCCTGGCAGGCTATATCGAAAAAATAGATTTTCTCACCCTGTCAGGTGTTTGCGAAGACGCCATACAACTGAATGCCCTGCTGAAACAACAACCCGTGGATTTATTGTTTCTCGACATACAGATGCCTTATATCACCGGCATCGAGTTCCTGCAAAACCAGCCCCATGCTCCCAAAGTCATTTTTACCACGGCCTACGAACAATACGCCATCCGCGGGTATGAACTGGACATCCTTGATTACCTGCTCAAACCCATTCCCTTCGAGCGGTTCCTGAAAGCAGCCAACAAAGCCTGGGATTTTTTCCAGTCCCGCCAGTCGCCCACGGGCAATTATATGTTTGTAAAAACCGACAACAAACTCGAAAAAGTACAGTTCGACGAAATCCTCTTCGTAGAAGCCATGGAAAACTACGCCGGTATTTATGTCGGCGATAAAAAACTGATTACCCATGCCACGCTCAAAAGCATCCAGGAAAAATTACCCCCCGGCGCTTTTATACAACCTCATAAATCATACCTCGTCAACATAGATGCCATCAATTCCAT
>DASYCT010000153.1:0-7656 GCA_036500065.1 Chitinophagaceae bacterium
CAGGTCATCGAAGTCCATCGAACCATTTTTAAAACAGCGCTTGGCATAGCCATCGTATATCTGCGCTATCAGTGGCCGCTGGCTGCGCGTGTCCTCCTGCTGGATGGCATAATCGTTGGCATATTCGGCCGGTGATACCAGCGCATTCTTGGCAGACGAAATGCGGTTGTAGACCGTAGAGGGTTTGTAATGCTTGTCGTCGAGGTTCATTTCGTTGATAACCGTCTTTACCACCGATTTGGCATCGTCCGTATCATAAATGGTAAAACTGCTCGGATAACCCATGCGGGGAGCTTCCGACCGGAGAATGCGGGCAAACACACTGTGAAACGTGCCGATATAAAGATTGCGGGCTTCGTTGTTGCCCAGTATCTTTTCCACGCGTTCCTTCATTTCCTTTGCCGCCTTATTGGTAAACGTAAGCGCGAGTATATTAAATGCATCCACCCCGTTGGCCATCAGGTGGGCGATACGGGTGGTAAGCACCTTGGTCTTTCCGCTGCCGGCTCCGGCCACGATCATGATAGGCCCGTCTACATGCAACACCGCTTCTCGTTGTGGTTCATTCAACCCGCTTAGGTAATCAGTCATGCCTGCAATTTACTTTATCCAAAACTAAAAAAGACAGGCTTTCGCCTGTCTCCGTACAATAGTTTTTAGCTGTTGTTATTTTTGTTGTTCTTCCTCTTCGTTGTGGCCGGTGAGTTTACCCCAAAGTCCTTTTGCCTTATCGGCCAGGTCATGAATCTTTTCTCCTGTCTGGTCTTTGAGGTGTTCCAGTTCTTCCTGTGCTTTGCCGGACTTTACCTGTTCCCAGGCTTCGCCTGCTTTTTCTTTCAGTTCTTCGAATTTCTCACTTGCCTGATCTTTTATTTCCCCGGCTTTTGCCTTCAAATCGTCCATTTTTTCTGCTGCCTGGTCCTTTAGCTCGTTTGCCTTAGCAGTAAAGGCATCCATGTTTTCTGACATAAGTGATGGTTTATTTGTTAAGAAATAAGATCCCGAATCCCGTTCGACGAGACCATTACAAGTTAACAAATATCAATATGCCGCCATGTTAATTTAAAAATACCGGGAGCAGGACAGACTTAAGAACCTCTTTGCGAGCCGCCGGTCAGTTTAGTATTGCGGGTGGCTGCCTTGGTATTGGTCTTGCCTTTATTGGGAGCAGGGAAACCCGGGGCGCTGGTCTTGCCGGGAGCACCGTTTGGCCTGTTGTCTTTTTTGTTTTTCTTATTGGGTATGAGTGACATAGATAAATGGGTTTTAAAATGATATAGACGCATTTTGATAACAAAAGGATGCGTTTAGGGCTCAAAATAGTAAAAAACAACCATAAAAACGAGGAGGGAAAGGCCGTAACCTGTTTACGCCTTTGGCTTCGCCCGCTCATACTGTACCGGCCAGGGAATATCATGCCCCAGCTCGCGGGCGGCATGGAAGGGAAAATAGGGGTCCCGGAGCAACTCGCGGGCCATGATAATCAAATCGGCCTTGTCCTCTGCCAGCAGGTCTTCCGCCTGCCGCGCCGTGGTGATAAGCCCCACGGTGCCGGTCAGGATACCGGTTTCCTTTTTTACCTGTGCCGCAAACGGCGCCTGGTAAGCAGGACCGAGCGGTATGTGCACACCCGGCACCAGTCCCCCGGAAGAACAGTCGATCAAATCAACGCCCTTCTCTTTTAGTATAGCCGCCAACGCCACCGAATCCTTTTCATTCCAGCCGCCTTCGGCCCAATCGGTACAGGAAATCCTGACAAACAGGGGCAGAGTGGCCGGCCATACGGTTTGGACCGCGGCTATTACTTCCAGTAACAGGCGTATGCGGTTGTCGAAAGAGCCGCCATAGTCGTCTGTACGGTGATTGCTGAGCGGCGATAAAAATTCGTTGATAAGATAGCCGTGCGCGCCGTGCAGCTCGATTACCTTAAAACCGGCCTTCAGGGACCGTTCCGCCGCGGCTTTAAAATCCGCTATTACTTTCTGAATGCCTTCTATTGTCAATGCCTCGGGCGCCTCATCCGCCGGGTTGAACGGAATAGCGGAAGGGGCGACCTGCTGCCAGCCTCCTTCTTCCTTTTTTAGCTTATGGCCGCCGTCCCAGGGTGTATGGCAACTGGCTTTGCGACCGGCATGCGCTAACTGGATACCGGCTACCGAGCCCTGTGCATGGATAAAGGAAACAACGCTTTTGAGGCGGTCGATATGCGCGTTTTTCCAGATGCCCAGGTCGCTGGCTGAAATACGTCCCTCGGGCGATATGGCCGTGGCTTCCGTGATGACCAGCCCGGCCCCGCCGACAGCGCGACTCCCGAGATGCACCATGTGCCAGTCATTGGCAAATCCGTCGGTGGATGAATATTCACACATGGGCGATACCACGATACGGTTCCTGAAACGTACTTCCCGGATGCTCAAAGGACTAAAAAGTTTTGCCATGCTGTTTGTTTGAATACTGCTGCTTATTACAACAAAGGAAGTAAAATGTTTGGAAAATGCGCGCCCGCGCATTCCGTACCTTTGCTCCCGTTAAACGAAACAACCTACGGCATGGCAATCAAGGCGGGCGAATACAATTCACTGAAAATACAACGACTGGTAGAGTTCGGCGCCTTCCTCGAAGATGGCCACGAGGGATTGCTGCTGCCCAAACGGTTTGTGCCACCCCGCGTCAAACCGGGCGATACCCTCAACGTATTTGTATACCACGATTCGGAGGACCGCCTGATCGCCACCACCCAAAAGCCGTATGCCATCGTTGGCGAGATCGCTTTTCTCGAAGTGGTGTCGGTGACCCAACAGGGCGCTTTTCTCGACTGGGGCCTGATGAAGGATCTTTTTGTACCACGCAGCAAACAGCTCGACGGCATGCGGGTAGGCGGGCGCTACCTGGTAAAACTGTACATCGACGAACAAACCGGCCGGGTAGCCGCTACAGAAAAAATAGAACCGCTGCTAAGTAATGATCCGCTCACGGTAAAAGAGCTGGATACGGTGCATTTGACTGTTTACCGCCGTACCGATATCGGCTACGTGGTTATTATCAACCACCGGCATACGGGAGTGCTTCACCACAATGAAATATATCGTACCATAGCCGTCGGCGATAGCTTTGAGGGCTTTATCAAAAAGATACGCCCGGAAAATAAAATAGATGTAGCGGCCGGCAAACCGGGATTCCAGCGGGTGGAAAGCGCCGCGGAAACCGTCCTGCGACTGTTGAAAGAAAACAACGGTTATCTTCCTTATTATGACAAGTCGGACCCGGAAGAAATTTATACCTTCTTTGGCATGAGCAAGAAAACATTTAAGATGACGACGGGAGGTTTGTACAAACAACAAAAGATTATCTTCACTGACACCGGCATCAAACTGGTGGAATAGCATACCTGTTTTACAGACATGGATTATGTAAAAGAGTATAAAAGTTTTGTCAACAGTCATTACCTCGCCAGCGGTGTGCGTATTACCGCGGGGGTGGTACTGCCCGCCATCATATTAAATTACTTCAACCAGCTTCCGGCCGGTATCATGGTATCGCTGGGCGCTATGTGTGTCAGCGGCACCGATAACCCCGGACCTATCCATCACCGTCGCAACGGGATGATGGTATGTACGCTGCTTATTTTTCTCACGTCGCTGGCAACCGATATTGTCGAACCCTATCCTGTTCTGCTCGGCGTCTTTATTTTTCTTGCCTGTTTTGTTTTTTCCATGATAGGCGTGTTTGGCAGCCGCGCCATCTCCGTTGGCATCGGTGCGCTGCTGATCATGGTACTGAACCTAAGCCATCGTTACGAAGGCTGGCAGATACTGTTGAATGCCGTCTACGTGCTGGCGGGCGGTATATGGTACACCCTGCTGAGTCTCGCCCTTTACAGCATACGTCCTTTTAAACTGGCGCAACAGGCATTGGGAGATTGTATACTGGCGACCGCCGATTACCTGCGCATCCGCTCCCGGTTTTATGATAAGCAGGCCGACCATGATGCCGTCCTGACACAGGTGCTGGACCAGCAGATCGTCGTTCACCAGCAGCAGGAGCTTGTAAGAGAGCTCCTGTTCAAGGGCCGGGACATCGTAAAGGATTCGACGGATACCAGCCGTACGCTGGTGCTTGTATTCATCGACCTCGTGGACCTGTTCGAACGCATCATGGCCTCTTATTACGATTACGAACGCCTGCATAAATTCTTCGACGATACGGAGATACTGGAACAATACCGCCTGCTCATTCTCGAACTGGGGCGCGAGCTGGACGATATAGGCCTTGCCGTGAAAGAAGGAGTGCCCGCGGGCCCCAATACGCCTTCCCGCAACCAGTTACAAACGACCAGGGCTTATCTCGAAAAACTGCGGGATGAACGCCGCTCGCCGGAAAATATCGAAGTATTTATCAGTCTCCGTAATATCCTCGATAGCATAGAAGATCTTTCGGCCAGGATACGGGTACTGCAACTTTATACGACCCGGGACAAGAAACTTTTGCAGGAAAAGACGGAGCAACTGGAATATGAAAAGTTTGTAACCCACCAGGACATTTCGTTTGAACTGCTGAAAGACAATCTTTCCCTTAACTCCAACTTCTTCCGTCATTCCCTGCGGGTAAGTATCGCCACCCTCGCCGGTTATATCATTTCCCGTTTCCTGCCGCTCGGCCATAGTTACTGGATACTGCTCACCATCGTCGTTATCCTGAAACCGGCTTACAGTCTTAGTAAACAACGAAACTACCAGCGGCTGCTAGGGACCATCGGGGGTGCGGCCATCGGCCTGCTTATTCTCCTGCTGGTAAAAAATACTACCGCGTTATTCGTGATCATGCTGGTGCTGATGATGGGCACGTACAGCTTTCTGCGCACCAAGTATCTCGTGAGCGTGTTGTTCATGACCCCTTATATTTTGCTGTTGTTTCACCTGTTGTACGGCGGCAATACGGAAAGCATCTTCGCGGACCGGGTAATCGATACCATCATTGGTTCGGCCATCGCCTTTGCCGCTAATTTCTTCCTGGTGCCGGTTTGGGAGCACGGCCAGATCCTCGGTTATATCACCAGCGCCATTGAAGCCAACGCCCGGTATTTCAAAACAGTGGGACGGGCTTTTGCCGGCAATCCTGCGAGTATCCATGATTATAAGATAACCCGTAAAGAAGCATTTGTTGCGCTGGCCAATTTATCGGATGCCTTTTCCCGGATGCTGCTGGAACCAAAAAACAAACAAAAAAGCAGCCGGGACATTCACCAGCTTGTCGTTGTCAACCACATGCTTACTTCCTATACCGCGACGCTGGCCTATCATATCAATCCTCTTGCCGCCAAATATGCTTCTCCTGATTTTGAACCCGTCATCGACGCCGCGGAGATCCATTTGAACGCCGCCAGCCGGGTGCTGCAGCATGAATCCATCGTTACGCCGCTCAACAACGAAAAACCGGTGGCGCTTGAACAGCGGGTACGCGACTTACTCGATAAAAGAAGGGAAGAGCTGCGCAACGGCATGCTGGACAGCAGCACCCGGCAAACGCTTGCGGAGTTTAAACCGGTGGCCGACTTGTTTTACTTTATACTTCGCGCAGCAGCCGATATCAAAAAAATAAGTATCCATTTGTCGGGCGAACTTTAATCATGCTCTTTCCGTCTTCACCGGGGGCGTTGGCGCTCTTGTCCACCGCGATAGCTCGGTGGCATCGAACATAAGGATCAATACTCCTTTTTCAAACTTATAGTTGTTCGCCTGTAACAGGCTTTTTATGAAAGCCTCTTCGTTATACCCGGTGCATATCTTCTTGCCGCGTTTAATATAGGCATCGAATTTCAGGCTTTTGCCTGTCAGCTTAAACGTGCCCTCCATTTTATTGCAACCGGTGTTGCCGGTGAAACGATAATCCTTCACCGTAAACGTAATATTGGGTATTTTCCCGGCTGCCGTGTCCGAGGGCAATACGGCCTGTAAAAACCAGCGGCCGTTTAATGTAGTGGTATCGGCCGGCCGGGTGGCCGGTGATAGCAACAGCATACATAATCCTGCAACGATGGTATTCATTTACTTTAATGGTTGATGGGCAACCGGGAAATGTTCCTCCCGGTGTTTCAATGCTACCCTGTTTTTAATAAGACGCAATACAAGCACAAGGCCTAACACCGAAATACCGATCCAGGCGGTGCGCACGATATGGAAGTAGAGCACGCTGTCGGTTTCCACGCGCTTGAGTATGATGCCATAAAGCCCCCAGATAACTGCCAGTCCGAAAAATATGTTCCTCCGGGTTGTCATTACCAGCACGGTAATAAAAACCGCTATTCCAATCATGATGTTTGTCCAGTCGATGGGGTCCAGTCCCCAGCCATCCCAGGTAGTAACGTTGAGAAAACTACTCACATTGGCAATAGTGGCAATGGTTATCCATCCAAAATAAATGCTCAGGGGGAACTGTGTAAGCCATTTAGAAGCCGTCTCGCGGGCCGGATCATACATACCGGTTCGCAGGTGGATGGCAACAAGGCATATAAGCTGCAGCGTGATCATCATTACAGAAAGGCTTATTTCTTCATTTGTCCATGCTATCAGCCAGAAGGCGGTCGCCAGGTTGTTCATTATAAACCAACCACCGATCCGTTCAATGTCTTTATTCGCCGGGTGCGTTGCCGGCCGGCTCCATGCCATGATAATATGATACACACAAAAAACGGCCAGGGATAAGTAAATCAGTCCCCAGATCGAGAAACTGATTCCCGCCGGGGTAAACAGGGAAGAATATTTATCGGAAACCTGCGCTATATTGTAAACTGCCAGTAACCGGGCTTGCGCCATCCATGAAAGAACCAGTTGAACGAAGAAAGCCACCGCATTGAGGATGGCAAGGGATTTTATTTTTTTCATACAAAGAGGAATTTTGACCCCGTATGAACAAAAAAAATCGTGCCAGCGGACCGGGCTTATCGCATCCTATCGCCTGTCTGCAAATGGAAGAGGACCACGCGAAACAAGTCGTCGGGATTAAAGGGCTTTACAATAATATCGGTAAGACCGGCTGCATGTACTTCGCTTTCCACTTCCTTGGGAAGACTGGCCGTCAACGCGATGATGGGAAGCCGGGCGCCTTTTGCCCGCAGGATACGGGTGGCTTCATAACCATCCATGACCGGCATATCGAGATCCATCAGTATGATCGTATGTTTTTGTTCATCGTATTTTTCCACTGCCTCGCGGCCATTCACCGCCACGTCTACCGTAGCCCCGCAGCGTTCCAGGAAGGTACGGGCCACCAGCACATTCATGGGATTGTCCTCTACCAGTAATACCGCCACGCCAAGGAGCAACTGCGATTCGTCCACATCCTGCCCGCCGATGCCGGCAGGATCACCTGTTTTCTCGCCGGTCAGTTTAAACTCCTGGGTAAAAGAAAAAACAGATCCCTTGTCCAATTCACTCGTCAACTCTATCGAGGACCCCTGCATTTCCACTATTTTTTTACTGATGGCAAGACCAAGCCCCGTACCACCAAAGCTCCGCGAAGTAGAGGAATCCGCCTGGGTAAAGCGTTCAAAGATCGCCTGCTGCTTTTCCGCCGGAATTCCGATGCCCGTATCACTGACGCGGGTAGTCACCGTGATCTTATCGCCTGTTGTTTCTTTTACCCGTATCGACAATTCCA
>DASYCT010000154.1:0-4003 GCA_036500065.1 Chitinophagaceae bacterium
ATAAGGTGATACTGAAACTGGTGGATACCATCCTCCACAACCAGCAAACGCTGCCCGTAATCATCATACAAAGCGATCACGGTTACCGCGATTTAAAGCAAACCGATGTTAACCCTCACCTGTACTTCAACAACTATTCGGCGTTTTACTTCCCCGATAAGGATTACTCCGGCCTTTATGATACCTTGAGCAACATAAACACCTTTCCCCTTATCTTCAACAAGTATTTCAACACCACTATTCCAATACAAAAGGATTCGGTCGTTTTTAACCCTTACCCGGGTTAATGAATTAATCCTATTTTTATAAAAACAACCGGACGCCAGCACCCAATATGACACCTCTTTTAAAAACCCGGATTCTTTTTCTGCCTGCCATCCCATTGTTTTTTTTGTTACATGGGCTGCTGGAGAATTTTGGGTTTATCGCCCCCGTCGACCTGCTTCCACTGGCGGGTTTGTACGGCCTCGGTTCACTGCTCCTGTATGTATTGCTGAGACGGATTACCCGCAATGCCACCAAAGCGGCAGTGCTTACTGCCTGGTTTTTGATACTGTATTTTTTCTTCGGCGCGCTCCATGATTTTCTTGCCTTGCATGCCAGTCTCCTGTCGAAGTATTCCGTGCTGCTGCCCCTGCTGCTGATACTTTCGGTATTGGTATGGATAGCCGTGCGCAGGGCCGCCGGCCTGCAACGCCCCGTGTTGCTGCTCAACCTTGTTTTCCTCAGTTTTCTTTGCCTCGATACCGTGTTGCTTACCATTAATTATATACATCCCCCGGCCAATAAATTGAGTTTCGTCCGTTCGGATATACTGCCCCCGGGGTCTATAGCCCCGAAAGACAAACCCGATATTTACTTTCTCGTTTTCGACGAGTACGCCAGTTCCGTTTCTCTACAGAAAAATTACGGCTATCATAATGATATCGACGCCTGGCTTACCCAAAAAGGCTTCCGGGTGCAGCCCGAAAGTTTCAGCAATTACAATTACACCGCCGCCTCCCTTGCTTCTATTCTTAATATGTCCTTTATAGAAGGAATGCGCGACAGTTCGCTGCTGACCGCAAGGGATATCAACTATTGCCTGCAACTGATAAAGAAAAACGAGGTCATGCGCATTCTTTCCGCGCAGGATTATGATATCATCAACTGTTCTCCTTTTGAACTGCAATACGGTCGCGGGCAGGTATCGGAAACGCTGTTGCCCGTAAAGACCCGGCTTATCAGCAGCAACACGCTTTGGTCGAGGATAGAAAGGGACCTGTTGTGGACTTTTTACTGGGGACCATTACGAATAGACTGGCTGGCCGATCCCTCCTATTACGATGTCGAAAAAAACAACCTGCGGCTCCTGCAGCTGATCAAAGAACAAAGCTATAAAAAAGAATCCCGGCCTGTTTTCGTTTATGGCCATGTGTACATGCCGCACGACCCGTTTTTTATGGATAAGAACGGGAACCTGAAAAGCAGGAAGACCATTCGCGCCAAAAGCAACCACGATGCCGCGTCCTACCTGGAATACCTGGCCTATACCAATACCGAAATAAAAAAGCTGGTCGATACCATCCAGGCCAATACCGCGGGCAAAGCCGTTATCATGGTCATGGGCGATCATGGCTTTCGTGAAAATATTGAGCTTAACATTCATTCCAATTACCAGGACCTCAATGCAGTATATTTTCCCAACCGGGACTACCACCTGTTTTACGACAGCGTTTCTACCGTCAACCAGTTCAAAATCGTGTTTAATACGCTCTTTCACCAATCGATACCTTTGCTGAAAGATTCAACGATATTTTTAACCGGTAAATGATAAACTTCTGCTGATACCTATGCCGATTAAAACCACGCTGGAAAAATATGGGTTCCATGCTTTCCTGCTGCCCCTTTTTTTTATTCTACACAATTACCTGTTGTATTACGGGCTGGCATCCGGCAGCACGGCCATTTGGTTATTCATCAAAACAGAGCTGGTCTTTACAGGCTCCTTCCTGCTCCTGCTGCTTATAACCCGGCATGCCAACCGGAGCCTGCAGCTCACCACCCTGCTGGGCTTCCTCGTACTGTTTTACGGCGTGTTCAAAGATTTCTTCGACGATACCCTGCACGTACACCTGCTGGCCCGTTATATCGTATTGGTGCCGCTGCTGGCGGTACTGGCGATTTTGCTGGTAGTGGTCATCGCAAGAAAAAAAGATTTCAGGAAAGTAAATCTTTTTCAAAACAGCCTGCTGCTGCTGTTCATTCTTTTCGAAGTAGTGCAACTCGTACGACTCGGTACCGACAACCTGCTGCAACACAATCCCCTGCTGAAAAACAACCGGCTAAACCCCGACACCCTGCGCGTGCCATCCGAACGGCCCGATGTTTATTTCCTCGTATTCGACTCCTACCCGGGCAATGGCTTCCTGCGCGATTTCCTGCAATACGATAATACTCCCTTCGATACCGCCCTGCAAAAAAGAGGGTTTTACGTGGTGGCTCATCCCAGGAGTAATTATAACCGTACCCAGTTTTCCATTTCAGCCACGCTGAACATGGAATACCTCGATGGCCTTAGCCCCTGGTCGGGAGCAAAATATTACAACCAGGCCATCCAGGGCATTCAGCACGCGGTCGTTCCGCGGGTGTTCATCCATTGCGGTTATCGCATGTTCAACCTGTCTGTCTTCAACTGGGGGGCTTATCCCGCCCTTATGAAAGAAAACTTCCTTACGCTTCCCGAAAATCAAATGCTGCTGTACAACACCCTGCCCGAGCGGTTCAGGCACGATATAGCATGGAACTTTGGGTTGGTTGAAAATTATTTAACCCCCGGCCGTCAGCAACTCTACCAAAAACAGGATGAGGAAAAAATGAACGCGATAAAAAGCTACAACCATATCGCCATCGACTCCCTGTTCAAAATCCCCGCAGCGGATACAGCAGGGCCTAAATTCGTCTACGCCCATCTTTACCTCCCGCATATTCCGCTTTCTTATGACAGCAATGGCAAGCCTGTGCAGGCCTATACCGGCACGGTAACCCCCGCTATGAGCAAGGCCGCCGTGCTTTCTTACCTGAAATACACCAATAAGATAGCGCTAAGGGCGGTAGACAGTATATTGCAACACGCGCGCCGGCCACCGGTTATCATTGTCCAAAGCGATCATGGATACCGCGACCTGCCTGCGGGCATGGCGCCACCGATGCGGTATTTTGACAATTATTCGGCGTTTTACTTCCCGGGTAAGAACTATACCATGCTCAACGATTCATTAACCAATGTCAACGAGTTTGCCATCATATTCAACACCTGGTTCAACACCCGTATCCCGATGCTGAAAGACAGTAGTATTTACCTGCCTTTTCCCTGATTTTTACAACGGGTCGCCTGCGTAAAAATTCAACGATATTATTAACCGGCAAACAATAACTTTGCCCGCAAATCTGTAAGCATGATTCGTAATAACTGGACAAAAGAAGAAATATCCGAAATATACAATACTCCCCTGCTGGAGCTGGTTTACCGGGCGGCTACCGTTCACCGCGCCACCCAGGATACCGCCGAAGTGCAGGTATGCACCCTTTTATCCATCAAAACCGGGGGCTGCCCCGAGGATTGCGCCTACTGTCCCCAGGCGGCGCGCTACAATACCGGCGTCAATGTGCACGCCCTCATGCCCACCGAAGAAGTGCTGGCCTATGCCAATAAGGCAAAAGAAGCCGGGTCCACCCGTTTCTGCATGGGCGCGGCCTGGCGCGAGGTAAGGGATAACCGCGATTTTGACCGTGTGCTGGAAATGGTAAAAGGCGTTAATTCCCTGGGCATGGAAGTCTGCTGCACCATGGGCATGCTGACCGAAGACCAGGCTGCGAAACTCCATGAAGCCGGTCTCTACGCCTACAACCACAACGTCGATACTTCCGAAGAACATTACAGCGATATTATTACCACCCGTACCTACGACGACCGCCTCAAAACACTCAATACCGTGCGCAAAGCCGGCATCAGCGTCTGCAG
>DASYCT010000155.1:0-4685 GCA_036500065.1 Chitinophagaceae bacterium
AAATGACTAAATTTGAGTAAGCTCTTTGCTCGGTATAGTTGTTGGTGAGTTAAATATTTGTTGATTGCAACTGATTAATAATTAATTATTTATAGGCATTTTTCAAATCCTGCCTTCCCGACTTGAGAGGACAAAGTGGAAATAATTCCATTTTGTCCTTTTTTATTTCCTCTTAAATAAAATTTGACAGCTTTATTTACCCTGCCAGTTCGAAGTAAGCTATTTTTCAAAATGTAATTTTTCAGGGAACATTGAACTGATGATCTCCCGTTTCTTATCTATCCCGGTACTTTCATGGACATAGGACGCATTTTCCAATACACCCCAAATATGCTATCTTTCAAAATGCAGCATCAAGAATTTGAACCTCCTGAAGAGCTACGGGATACCATAAAGTGCTTTTGGTACAACAGAGAAGACTTTGGAGAACTACAATCGGGTTTTGAGGTACTGCCTGATGGCTATGCTGAAATTATTTTTCATTTTGGAAGCGGCTGTAGCATTTCTTACAATGGAGGCTTGCAGCCATTGCCATCACCGTTTATGATGGGACTGCTCAATCAGCCTGCTCTTTTTTACACGAAAAACCGTTTAGAGATCATTGGTATCAGGTGCTTTCCCTGGACCGTGTTCGATCTGCTCGGACTGCCATCCGGTAAAGATGGGGTACGCATATTTGAGCATCCTATCGCCCAGCTTCAATCCACGTTGAATAAGTGGATCCATGCTGATAGGATAGATGAAGCGCTGGCTCATGTAATGCAGTATTTCCTGAATGCACGGTCGCGGATCGCTATTGATAGCATGCTATTCAAAGCGGGAACTGCTATGAGGGAAGCAAACGGCACCATGCCGGTAAGCCAGGTAGCGGCGGCGGCTCATGCGACGGTTCGTACACTGGAAAGGAACTTTTCGCAATCCTCCGGCCATACAGTTAAAGACGTGTCCCGTCTGATGCGCTTTGAGCAGGTACGAAACCAATTATGGCTTCATCCGGATACCAACATTGCCGGCTTAGCTCATGAGCTGGGCTATACGGATCAATCCCACCTAAGCAGGGAATTCAAGCGCTACAGCGGCACTACGCCGGCGGCATTCGCGCGAAAAGCAAAGAAAGGTAAACAGGTCGTAAGCAAGGATTTTGTCGCGTTTGTACAAGCCTAACGGAGGAGCATTCCGGAATTTTGTGTTTCAATCATTCTATATGAAAACTCACGATGTGATCATTTCCGGTGCAGGACCTGTAGGTCTATTCCTTGCTTGCGAACTGGCCCTGGCCAAGTGTTCGGTCCTGATATTGGAAAAGGCGGAGAATCCGCACTCGCCATTGAAGCAACTTCCTTTCGGGATACGGGGGCTCTCGGCGCCTACTATCGAAGCGCTATACCGCCGTGGGTTGCTAAAAGAACTTGAGGTACATAAACGCCTTAAGAATCCCCACTCAAATGCCGTAAAAGGACCCCGTCGTCAGGCTGGACACTTCGCCGGCATTCCATTCCATGAGGGCGATATTGATACCTCTCAGTGGAGGTATCGCCTGCCAAGCTCGACCGACACCAGTTTAATTTCTGAGATGGAGGAGCTTGAAACAGTGCTGGGCCGACGGGCAGAAGCCGTGGGCGTAGAAATCAAGCGGGGGCTTGCTATAACTGGCTTTCATCAAACCGGAGACGGGGTAACTGTTCAGTCAGGTGACCAATCTTTTAAGGGTCAATGGCTCGTGGGTTGCGATGGAAGCCGTAGTGTTGTTCGCAAGGCAGGCGGTTTTGAATTCGCCGGCACGGAGCCGGAGTTTACCGGCTACACTACCCGGGTTGACATTGCCGACCCGGAGAAGCTCAGCCCGGGCCGAAACGTGACAGCAGCAGGCATGTATATGCAATCGCAGCCAGGGTACGTAGTAATACAGGATTTTGATGGCGGGGCATTTCATAATTCGGAAAAGCCTGTCACGCTTGAACACGTGCAGGAGGTGCTACGCCGCGTCTCGAACACCGACGTTACTATCAGTGCCCTGCATATTGCAACCACCTGGACTGACCGAGCACGGCAGGCCACAACCTATCGCAACGGACGAATACTTTTAGCCGGCGATGCCGCGCATATTCACGCGCCGTTGGGAGGCCAGGGGCTTAACCTTGGGCTGGGTGATGCCATGAACCTGGGCTGGAAGCTGGCCGCAACCATTCAAAAGAAAGCTCCGGAAGGTTTGTTGGATAGTTATTATACAGAACGGCACCCGATTGGTGTACAGGTGCTGGATTGGTCACGCGCCCAGGTTGCGATCATGAAACCAAGCCCCCAAGCCCGCGCGCTGAACGCGATTATCCGCGACCTTATAAATACGCGCGATGGCGCCACCTACTTTGCAGGACGGGTGTGGGGTGTTTACACACATTACAATCCCGGTGGCGGCCACCCTCTGGTAGGTCGCAGCGTTCCCAACTTCGAGTTGGAAGACGGTACGGGGCTCGGCGAGCTGATGCACGACGGTCAAGGGATACTGCTTGATTTTGATATGAATGTTTTACTTAAAACTTTTGCGGGTGAATATGGCGACCGGATCAAGTATATTTCAGGCAGCCCCAAAGACCGATTAGCTGTAAGCGCCATACTGATACGCCCTGATGGGATTATCGCCTGGGCTTCTGACAACGACCCGGATTTCAGCGAACTCCAAAAGGCTGCCGCCCGCTGGTTTGTTTGTAGTTCAGGGATTCTTTGACTGCGACGCAGATATCGCCCATCCATTGGTTTTAGGTGGGTTTTGCTATTAAAGTCATTACTTTTCCAAAAACGAAAGCACCCTCTTTATAAGCGCAATCCTTTTATTTGTAAATGGATGATCAGTCCGCCAAACTTCATCCCTGACAAAAAAGTCGTCTGGCTGGTTATGCATAATTATTTTAGTTTTACTAAAGATAAAAGCGAATGGAAGGGCACAAAAATTAGTTTTGAAATCTCTAAACAGGATAACAAAACGAAAATGCGCTTTACTCATCTTGGGCTGGTTCCCGAATATGAATGTTTCGACGTCTGTTCAAAAGCGTGGAGCCATTATATCCAGCGTAGTTTGTGGAGCTTGATAACCATTGGTAAAGGGCAGCCCAATCTTCAGTCATCAAAACTATAGAACTTCGGCGGGACCGGGATGAAGGCCATAAAGAGCAGTTTAACGCTTAATAAAACGAAGCAGAAAACCTTCCCTCACCAATAGGGGCGCTGGTAAAACCTGCGTCGGAAAGATAAATATCGATAGTGCCCAGCAATTTCCCTGTCACATGATGCGCATCGATGCTATCGATCTGTATAGAACACGGAGAATAACTATTGGAATAGAGATAGGTATTATTGCCGTTCCAGATCTTCTCAGGGGAAACGAAGTACAACGAATCCACTGCCCCGAATCCACCACTAATGGAATAGAGACCTTTTGTTATTGGTGACCCTGAGCTAGCTACCATCTTAAATACGGAAGCTCCGCGGTCTGATTCACCGTTGACTGTCAGGTAATAATGGCCGGCGTTCTGGGTCAGCGCGGCATTCAATACGTTTCCTCCAAATGTGCGATAATGGAATATGCCCGTATTACTGCCATCGTCTTCCCCGAAGGCCCATTTATCGGCACTATCCACTTGCGGCACATAGTTCTTTATGCGTACGGCAAAACTACCGGCTGTGATCGGCCCTGTAGGTTCGATACCATTGCCCGGATTGGTACCTGAAAAATTGCCGTAGACAGTATTACCTTTGACGCTGGTTATTGTGACTGTAAGAGAACCCTGGCTATCATTTATATAATGTCGGTAAAGGCTTGGGAGATAAAGCTGCAGCCCGGCGTTCCCATCTTCGCTGTGATAGATGCCCGGTTTGATAGTGCCTCCCGTACGGACGATCAGCCTGAATTTGTCTTGAATGTCTCCACCAAATGGCAATCCGTCCAGGACAAGGCTATTGGAGATCAGCCTGGCCTCGTTAAAATAACCGATGACCAATGTGGGGTCGAACCCGTCGAGCCTGGCGAGACTTGATTGATATTGGAAGTTGTTTGGATCGTGGTTGCCACCTCTGAATCCAGCCGTGAATTTCCCGTTGGCAATAGTGTGGGTGCCGGAATTGGTTGACTGGGCTGTCCCCGTGAAATGGACCTTGACACTGGAGGCCGACGTCGAGTCGATGAAGAATTGGACGCTTGAGTTACCGTATGTTGAACTTTGTAAAATATTGTCTGAGCAGGTGTCGAAATTAAAAGTCCCGGTGAAATAAGGTATGTTGCGGGTTGGATATCGGTTAAACCGTAGCTGAAAACTGATATTGGCCCTTTTGTCGGAGCTGCTGCCGACACAAAACAGAACGGTATCGGGATGCAGCCGCTGGTCCGAATATTCGGTGGAGTCATATCTGGTAAAGCTGGTATCGATCGTCCCGCTGTAATCAACTCCATCGACCTGGCATTGCCAGCTTCCTGCTATATAGATATTCGAGGTGGTATCGGTCTTTTTTGTCGAGTCGACCGGGGGCTTGACGGGGGGAATACTATCTCCGGGCGGCGGTGACGGAGTAGCAGGCATATTCCTGCTACAGGCTGTTAACAATACGAGAACGGATAAAGTCGCGATGAAGTATCTGGCAGTCATACCGGAGGTTTAGGATGCTTAAAGATACAATTTCGCTGGTAATACCTC
>DASYCT010000156.1:0-7662 GCA_036500065.1 Chitinophagaceae bacterium
TATTTTCTTGTCACAAAATTAGGGTTGTTTTGACCGATTTTTGTCACAGAATTAGGGCTGTTTTGAGATATTCTGCTCTTTTAACGACTTTCCCTGGCAGATTCTCATGAAAAATAGTGCAATAATGAATTGAAAATCAACATCAAAACAGTGATCCCTGCAAATCTAACATTTCATGTTAGATTTGCAGGGATCAGAACTCCAATCATTTCTTCCGAAATCCTCAATTGGCAGTAACATTATTTCAATCCGTCCCACACTGCCGCGGCAATTTCCTTCTGCCCGTTGGCGTCGGGGTGGAGCCCGTCCGCATAGTTCTGTGGAGATACGACATGCAGCAGGGAAATAAACCCGGTATGTTCTTCTTTGGCGAGCTGTTTGTAACGCTGCTCAAGTTTGACGAGGGATGCGCTGGTATTGGCATTGTATTTCTTCTGCACGTTCACGTCGGACATCGTGGCAAGATTGATACCCGTTGGAGCCAGGAGTACGATTTTCGTTTGGGGATTTTTATTATGGATCTGTGCAATCATCCATTTAATGTTGATAACACAATCGTTGACCATGCTGTCGTTGCCATCCTTCAAATCATTAACACCTAAAAAGACCAGGTAATAAGCGGCATCGGGGTATTTGTCCAGCACCGGCAGCAATTCCGTTCGCTGGGAAGTTTTCCTGCCGCTGCGACCTTCATTGATAAACTCAGCGTCCCCGGGATGATCCGCCGCCAGTAACGACACCCAGCTATGACCCTCGGCCCGGGCGCCAAACGTAATGGAATCACCAAAACAAACGACCTTGCCTTTAATGGATTCTTTAAAGGACAGGACCAATGCGGTGGCTGTCAACAGCAGCACCAGGAAGAGAGCATTTTTAAGTTTAGGCATGTTTTATTTCATTTTACTAAAGGGCAATTTGCTAAAGTTTGTTCGTTTGCTCAAATGAATGATATACCATAAAAGAGGCCATCCCGAAGAGCCCATGATTATCAATAAATAATTTGCATGGTTTGGGCATAATTCCTATTTTTGCTGCCCCTATAGAACAAGGGTCACCTTGCGCTATAGCCGGATGGTGCGGTAGCTCAGTCGGTAGAGCAAAGGACTGAAAATCCTTGTGTCGGCGGTTCGATCCCGCCCCACACCACAAACAAAATCAGGCAGTTATGAAGAAATTTCATAGCTGCCTTTTTCTTTGGTCGAGTATTGGTCGTGTACTTAGGATAAACCAGGGATTAAAGGAACTTATAACTGTCAAAGAATCCTTGATAATTGGTTCTTGTCAAGCTCACCATCTTCGCACTGAACGAAGGTCTCGCAGGGGCCTTGTTCTTGCCTTGTTATGTCCTTGTTCGCCTTTTGTTCGCTTGCCCTTCGCCTCGAAGCGAACAAGTAGCGAACATGGTACGAACAAAAGGCGAACAAGAAGCGAACAAAAGCGACATTTTCGGACAAAAAGGTCACAAACGGACAAAACGACCACTTGCGGACAAATAGACCAATAACGGACAGAATGACCAAAAACGGACAAGGGAATTTGCAATGTGCACCCCGGCCGTTTATATTTGCCCTTGTAATCGTTTTGCGTATATATGTCGGTGGTATACAGGAGCAATGGCCTTCAACATAATAGAAATATCGTCGCGCCCCACCATGGCATAAAAGGGATCACCCTCCTGGCCGATATACCGGGTTTCAAACCCGAGCCTGTCTACATAAAACGACACCGGGGTCTTTATGTCGGTAACGATAAAAAAGGAGAAACGTAGCGGAGGTTTGCCATTACCTTCTGAGTATTACTTTCATTGTCTCAAAATCCACCGGCCCCGAAGTGTGTTGATGGATGATCTTCCATGTCCCCTCTTTCTTCCGGGCAATCCATGTCAGCCGGTTTTGCAGGTACCGGAGTTCTTCTCCTTTCTCCGATACGGCGGTAAATTTTACGATAGCCGTCACCGTGGCCAGTTCGCCGCTTGCCTCGATTTGAATGTCCTCGAAATCAACCACGTCCCGATCGGTGCCGAGTCCCCCAAACCACCCTTTCGCCATTTCCCGCCAGGCGCCCAGTCCGTCATAGGCCCACTTGCCCCAGGTATCAAAAACACGTACGTTCTCATCAAAGAGAGAAGCAAACGATTCGAGGTCTTTTTGTAAGACCGCCGTTTTATAGCGTTGCAATAAAGATTCGATTCCCATGCTGGTTCTTTGTTTCCGAAAGTACAAAAATCCGGCTGGTCGGTAGTTGCGTTTCCGTTTCAATGGTGTCCAAAAATTTCCTATCTTCATACCGCTTTCCGGAAGCATCCCGTCCGCGGAAATGGGCCAAGCCCACCGGTGTGGTTTTCGAACACATATTTTATTAACTTACTTCTTGCCTTCGTGCGGACATGGGCATAATTAAAAAGAAGAAAGTTATGTCAACAGTATCCCGCGGCTTGCCCGCACACCCCCATCTCGAAGTTCCCAAACAACAGGCCCGCGAACTGCTCCGGCAGTGCAAAGCAAAACTGGCCGATGCCTTTGATCGCATCCGGCGACGTCACCGCAAGTTTAAAAATGTCGGCGATGACGCCATCGTCCTGCGCATAAAGCTGAACGACGCACAACTGGTCATCGCAGGGGAATATGGTTTCTCGTCGTGGACACAACTCAAGGAACGAATCAACGGCAACACGGTCTCTCAATTGATCCATATAGCCATTCGTTCCAATGATGCCGCCACAGTCACGCAATTGCTCACTGCTTATCCCAACCTATTGCATGTGCCGTTGGTGAGCGGCAACTGGGGACCACCCATGAGCCATGCCGCCAATCTGAACCGGCTCGACATCGTCAAAGCGATTGCCGCGTTGGGGGCAAAAGATTTTCAACATGCTTTCGATCGTGCATTGCTGCAAGGTCAAATCGAAACGGCCCAATGGCTGCACGAGCACGGTGCTACATTCAGACCCGGCGTCATCATGGGTTCCTGCGAAACACTGAATGAACGGGGCTTTGGTTTTTTGGATGATGCAGGCGTTCCATTGACAAACGGGAAAAATAACAGGCTGGCCCCGCTTGCCATGATATTGGAAACGTACAGCCGCAACCCCGCCGGCAAACACGCCATTTTACGACGGTTCAAGGCAAGAGGCTATCAATGGGCAGACACTCCCATAATGGCCTTTCACTGCGGCGACCTGGATCGGCTCAAACTACATTTGCAACAAGACCCTGCGTTAATTGGCCGGCGATTCAGCTACCGCGAAATCTATCCTCCCGCACTGGGTTGCTTTGATGATGGTCGGTCAGGCTTGCACGGCACACCGATTGACGGCACTACGCTGCTGCACCTGTCCATTGATTTTGACGAGCGCGAAATCTTCGATTGGCTGCTGGAGCAGGGAGCAGATGTAAACGCCGCCGCTGTTGTAGACAAAGAAGGGTTTGGCGGGCACACACCACTATTCAACATTCTCGTAAGCGATGCCTATACCAACGGACTGCAGCGGGATGCTTACATGGTCCGGCGCCTGTTGGATCTTGGAGCCGATACGAACGTAAGAGTAAACCTGCGAAAATATCTCGATTGGATCGAAACGCCGGGATGGCACATTGCAAAAAATGTAACGCCGTTGGAATGGGCGAACGGCTTCCCGGAAAGGGGGTGGGTCAGCCTGGAAGGGATCAACTTGATTGAAAACATGAATAAATGATTGCAGGTGTGACAGCATGCCCTACTGTGCCAGTGACGTCGGAGACGGTTGCGGCAACAATATCCAGGTAGCGGAGGTGTAACGACCGAAGCCGGTTATTGTACCAGTATCTTTTCCGCGGCTTCATTGCCTTTCAGCCAATAAATGCCCTTTCCATACCTGCTCATATCCATGCTTTGGAAACCCGCGGCCAGTTGCTTTTTCCAAAGCAGCCTGCCATCGGAACTATAAAGCGAAAGGATAACGGGGTTGTTGATCTGCAACTGCAAAACGCCGTTGCTGACCGGGTTGGATAATACCGTGAAGCCCGTGGGAGCTGCGCTCAACTGAACAATGCGCGTATCGGAGAGGCTGCTCTTTCCATCCATATCTGTTTGTTGGAGGCGGTAATAATGATTGCCGGCGCCGGGGTTGCTGTGGATATAACTATAGTTAATTGCTGTATTGCTGTTGCCGGCGGCGGGCAGGGTGGCTATAGCATTCCAGTTATTGCCATCGGTGCTGTGCTGTACAGTAAAATCTTTGCTGTTTTGCTCGCTGGCCGTGCTCCATTGCAGCAGCACATTATTATTTTGTTTGCGGGCGGTAAAGGAACTAAGCGTAATGGGAAGCGATGTGGCAGTGGCGGCACTGAAGGCGAGATTGTAGCCACCAAAGGAATTCACCGATCCGTCATCCGGCATGTAGAAGGATTGCCCATCGGGATAAGCCTGGTTGCTCACGCCTATATTTGCTTCCACCCCGGTCTGCGGCAGCAACCTGAATCCATAATAATTTCCGGCCGTAAGCGATATGTTCAGGGCCGTCACATCTGCCGTCACCCAACCGTCGGAAACGGTTACCGGCACCGCTGTTTTGGTTGCTATTAAACTCCCCCAGTCAGTGGGAGAGCTACAGGAATATATTTCAATGTTGGTAGTACCCGGTTCGCCGGTCTGGGCATAGAATTGAAGGGTGCCCATCTGTCCCGTCACCAGTGATTTAAACACCTGCGCAACGCCCTGGTATTCCGTAAAACCCATCATGGGGTCCGTATAATTTGCAAAGCCTATCGAACCGGCTCCATAATCCAGTTGCTGGGCGATAGTCGCCTGTTCGCGGCTGGTCAGTGCAATAAAAAGCGGGAATAAAAAAAGCAAGCTACGTTTTGGCGTAAAGATTGTTTTCATACGGTGGATTTTAAACGGGAAGACGGTTATATAAACAGGTAAACGACAGGAGAACAACTATCAATATAGTTTAGAAGAGCCTATATTGATTTTCTTGAATTTGTAGAGGTTATCTGGCAGCGTCACTAAAGTTATTACGTATTCATCCCTCGGTTCATGGGTGCTTAATGCAACAGCGTAACCGTTCCCTTGAACAGCTGGCTATGTCCGTCTCCAAACACTATCATCACGTAGTACACATAGGTGCCTTCTTCCGCCGCCTGCCCGTTGGGCATTTTACCGTTCCAGCCATACGCAGGGTCGTTGGCAGGGGCATTGCTGACCTGGAATACTTTCTGTCCCCAGCGGTTAAACACGGAAAAATCCTTTAGCAGTTTAATATCCTTATTGCCCATGACATAGAATACATCGTTGTGGCCGTCGGCATTGGGTGTAAACGCATTCGGTATGTCCACCGAGCCACCGGCAAAGGTTTTAATATCCACGAATACCGTGTCGAAACAGGCGTGTTCGTTTTCGGCGATAAAAGCATATTTCATCGAATAGGGCGGCGTAACAACAGGAGCCGCACAGTTGCTGCACGATAAAAACGAGGTGGGTTCCCACCAGGAGGACCCCAGGCTGCCACCTGTCACTGTTCCAACTACCTGCACGTTGGTCAGGCGGAAAATGGTAGTATCGACCGGGGTTACCGAGGCGACAAAGGGCGTCACCACTGTTTTATCAGTGTTATTGGTATAGTTCGTTTCGTCGAAAGCCTTGTCGGGCACGGAAGCGGGGTTATCCCCCTTATCATTGACGACCGCGTAGAGACTGGTCGTCGCCACGGGCGAATTGATCACGCAGGTGAACGTATCGCAATTGGAGGGCAATATCCCGCTGGTATAGTACACCGGTGTGAGCAGTCGGGCACGGCCGGTAGTAGGATCACCATCATAGAAAGAAATGGGGATGCCTGCATAAATGCTGTCGTAGAAATTGTTCATACAAATGCCGAAGGATACCAGCGTGGTATTATTGGTATTGCAACTGGTGTTTAGTATCCGTATCGTCATATCGGGCGCAAATACTTTTATGTTGGACGTTCCCTTAATCAGGCATCCGTAGCGATTGGCGGTTTGCATTTGCACCTGTGAGCTGGCGGTCACCGTCACCAATGGCGAGGGGCAGGTATTGCAGCTAAGCGAATAACCGCTTCCCGGGAACCAGAGGGTGGAACCAATATCGTATATGGGTGATTCAATAACCACCGGGATCGTTTGATTCCTGAAAATAGTGGTATCGGCCGGCTGCAGCATCACCGTCGCGGGCTGGTAGGCAAACGGGGTAGCGTTGTTGGTATAATCCTTTTCGAGGTAGAGGGTATCCTGCGGAAACAGGACGGGCACACCCACGCCGCCATCGTTGACGACGGCATACAGGGTACCGGCCGCCATCCCCTTCACCGTGCAGGTAAACGAAGTGCATTTTACCGGGTAATCGGCAGGGGTGATAAATACAGGGCCGAGCAGGTGAGCGCCGGCGGTAGACGGGTCGGCATCATAAAAAGATACTTTCAGTCCCTGCGGGATAATGCCCCGCTTAAAATGGTTGCAAAGCGTAAAGCCGATAAAAAGACTGTCGTTGCGCGAACAGTTGACACTGTCCACTGCAATGGTATAATCATCGGCAGGGGGAACAAGAATGATACTGTACGCGGTATCGGCGCAGCCATACTGGTTAGTGGCGATGATCTGCTTGGTGCTGTTTTTCTTTTCCGCAATAAACAGCGAGCTGTCGCAGGCGGTGCAACTAAGGTCCTGCGCGGTACTCCATAAATACGACGCTACAGGGCCCGGGCCGGCCGGTGCGCTCAACTGGAGCGTATCGCCCGGTTCGAGTGTGGCGGTAGCCGGGATGGCCGTCACCGTGAAGGGAATATAATCGACGACGGCGCTGTTATTATTATAGACGCTTTCGAGAAAGGTACTGTCGTTGGGAAGCCGGAGCGGGATGGTGGTCCCGTTGTCATTCACTACCGCAAAAACCTTCCCCGTCGTGGTCCGTTTAAGAAAGCAGGCATAGGAGGCGCATAATCCCGCACTGACGGTTGGCGTGGTAAACAGCGGCGCCAATAAATTGGCGGTGGGATTGGTGAGTGGGTTGGCATCGTAAAAAGCCACGTGCAATCCTGCCGGCACAATGCCTTTCCTGAAATTATTACAGATAGTAAAACCAACATGCATGCTGTCCTGTCCGGCGCAATCAATATTGTCGATCGAAATGGCAAAATCGTCGGCCGGCGGAATATTGATGGTGGTATAGGCGGTATCGATACAACCATACTGGCTGGTGGCGATGAGCCGTTTGGTGATCGTATAGATGTTTTTCTCCGCAATAAACTTCGGGTTGGCGCAACCGGTACAGGTAATGTCCTGCGGGCTGCTCCATACATAAGATGCCACGCCGCCCGGTCCTGCGAGTGCAGCCAGTTGCAATGTGTCATACGGCTGCAACGTAGCGGAAGGAGGCGCAATGGACACCTGGAACTGGAAATTATTGGTATAGCCGATGTTGTTGAAATAATTCGTTTCCTGCATACTGGTGCCCGGCAATTTCAGCGGTTTGACCAACCCGCTGTCGTTGAAGACGCCATAGAGCTGGTTAAGACCGGGAGTGCCGATGTCAAGGATCACCGAATAACTGTTGCTGCAACAGTTGCCGGGAATGGAAGCGGGAAAATAAAAAGTAGGACTTAGTTTATTGGCAAGACCGGTACGCGGGTCGCCATCATAAAAAGAAATAGGAATACCCGCCGGG
>DASYCT010000157.1:0-7834 GCA_036500065.1 Chitinophagaceae bacterium
AACCGGGGAATATTGTAGTAATAAAACAATATTACACAAAAAAACTAGCGGTCCGGCCTTTCGAAGGATCTTCTTTTGGGTGCTGTTCCAAAGTTTTTCAGGTTATAAGTAAAGGTCAGCATGAAATATTGCTGCAGGACGTTGTTTTGCACGTCTTCCACATAGGTTTCCGTCGTAGTGCGCGCAATATTGGTGTTCTGGTTGAGCAGGTCAAACACCGACAGCTTCAGTTCCCCCTTCTGGTTGGCCAGGAATTTCTTTCCCACGCTCATATTCCATAACCAGATATTCTGGTCGTAGGCGGCCGAAAGACCACGATAAAGCTGGTTGTTCAAATCGTTCTGGAAGAACCAGCCCGTTTTGGAAAGCAGGTTGAACTTGATGCCGGCAGTTTGGGTAAAGTAATTATTATTCAACTGCGTTTGCGTAGAGTTCGTGACAACGTTGAAGCTGGCATTGTACGAAAGCGTAAAATCCACGTACTGGCTCACATTGCTGCCCAACACCGCGCCCAGGTTATAAGCGTAGGTATTGGAAATGCTGGATATATTGTTGATCATCCCCGGCAGTTTGGCATAGGTAAAACCCGCGTTCCAGTTAAGGTTTGATTTGACAAATCTCAACGGCATGCCGAAGGTAAAAAAGGAGCGTATGTTCCAGTAACCGTTCTGGTTAATCGGTTTTGACAATTGCGAGCCTTTGAACAGCGTGACCGAATTGGTCAGCACCGAATCCTTCGAGGCGATATAAGTAGCATTGCCGACATAGTCCTGTGTATTCTGCACGAATACATTGGCAAAGATGGTAGTTGCTTTCTGCGAATTGGTATAGCTGTAACGGGAAATAAAACTATTGGTGTATTGCTGCTCCAATTGGGGATTACCAGTAGTCAGCGACAGCGGGTTGGTATTATTAATAACGTTCTGCAACTGCGTCACCGAAGGCGGCGCGGTAGAAGTGCGGTAGAAAAGACGGAGATTGCTTTTTTCTGAAAATTTTATCCGGGCCATTACGTTGGGCAGGAAATTGGAAAACGATTTGTTCACCGTAGCCGCGTTGGGGAATACGCTGGAACCCGTGAGCGTGGCATACTGGTAAGAGACCCCTGCCGAGATCATATTATTCCGGTCGCCCCTGCGGTAGCTGATGCCGCCGTTCTGCGTGTTATAGTTGCTGTTGAATTTGCTCGACAGGCTGGTATCGAACAACGAATATTTGCCGCCGCTGAATTCGTATGTTTCCTGGTCGGAATTGCTTTTTGAAGTGGAAGGATTGTAGTTGAACTGGAGCTGTCCTTTTTTACCTACCGGCTCCGTATAGGCCAGGTTAGTGGACAGCTGGTAACCGTTGCTTACCTGGTCGATGTATTGTTGCAACGAATCGTTCGTCGTCGTCGTATCGCTGTAATAACTGCTCAATGCCTGGAGGTAAGTCTCTCCTTTCTTGTCGTTGTAGCCGGTGGTAAGACCCACTGAAAACGTGCGGCCCTTTTTGGCAAAAGCATGGCGGAAAGTAAGCGTGTTGCTTAAATTATAACCCGACGTGTGCGCATTATAATTGCTGATGGACCGGCTGATGGAATCCACAGGGCTGTAGGAGTTGATCCCGTTTACGTAGCTATTCGACTGGTTGTTTTGAAAATTAAGAACCGGTGTAAGGATAAAGGAGTTGAACGAGTCGATATTATATACCACCCGTAAGTTCACCCGGTTATTATAGTTCTGGCTGGTATTAAGGCTGTTTTCATTGTAATACTGCGTGGAGTCCCCGCTCAAAAAATACTGCCTGTTCAACACCTGGTTATTGAGGTTGTTGGTGTTGTTGAAAAAATAACTGCCGGTTACTTCTATCTTCTTGTCCCATATATCGGAGAAGTTGATACCAATGGAGTTGGTTTTACTGACACCGTTTTGCTGGCCTACCAGGAAATTGTTGGTATTGCCAAAATTGCCGCCGCCCGCGCCCCCGGTAGTGGTAGCGCCCCCGCCTCCGCCGCCACTGCCACCCCGGTTGCCGCCGCCCCCGCGTCCGCCGCCTCCACCACCGCCCCGGTTGCCCGAGCTGCTGGTGACGCCAAGCAAATCCTGCGTCGCGAAGTTCTGCTGGTTGATATTGTTGACCAGCCCCACGATGGAAATGCGCCGGTTGTCCTTAAAGAAACTCACATTACCTCCCAGCTGGTAGCGGCCATCGGTGCCATAGCCGGCAAAAGCGCGGCCAAACTGCCCGTTGTGCATACCTGCCTTGGTGACGATGTTAATCGCCTTGTAGCCATTGCCATCGTCAAAACCGGTAAACTGCGACTGGTCGCTGAGCCGGTCGAATACCTGTATTTTATCGATCACTTCGGAGGGAAGGTTACGCAACGCCGCCGTGGCATCGTCGCCAAAGAATTCCCTTCCGTCAATGGTCACTTTTTTTACATTATCGCCCTGGGCGGTGACGGTCCCGCTGTTGTCGACCGTGATGCCGGGCATCTTTTTTATCAGGTCCTCGCCCGTGGCGTCGGGATTTACCTTGAACTGGTTGGCCGAATATTCCAATGTATCCCCCCTTTGCTTGACGGGCGGCTCCCTGGCCACCACCACCACGTCGGCCAGCTCCCTGGCCTTTTTGAGTACCAGGACAAGGCCCAGGTCGTTGACCGAATCACTGATAGCAATCTCCTTATTATAGGTGTCATAGCCAACGGAACTAATAAAAAGCACAAAGCTGTCGGCGCTTAGATTCGCTATCCGAAAATCACCTTTCCGATCAGTGACTGCATTGTATTTAACGCTGGTATCCTTTTTCAGCACCAGGGTCACGGTAGCCCCGTTCAGGGGCGTCCTGTCGGCCCGGTCCAGCACATTTCCCTTTAATGAAGGGCTTTGCGCTGCGGCCATGCCGCAGGAAATAAAAAAGAAGGCCACCAGGCTATAAAATCGCATCATATAAGTCCTCGTTATGGCCAATTGGACGCCGCCATAGAATAAAACTTGCGGAAGGCCTGAAATTTGCCCTTTTCTTGTTCCATATCTGATTTGGGCCGCAAAAAATTTTTTCGATTATCTTGCACTCCCTAAAATGGAATAGACATATTTATGGAATACAATAAAATTATTGCCGTAACGGGTATGCCGGGTTTGTACGAGCTTATCAGCAGCAAGAACGACGGGGCCATTGTGCGCTCCCTGGAGGACAAGACATCAAAATTTGTGTCCAGCCGAATCCACAGCTTTTCTCACCTGGAAAGCATTGAAATTTATACGATAAGAGACAATGTAAACCTGGTCGACATCCTGCTCGCCATGCAGGGCAGCAAAGCCGCTTTGCCGGATGTAAAAGACAACGGGGCCGTGCGGAAATATTTCGAAGCCGTTTTTCCCGATATGGACTTCGAGCGCGTCTATTCAAGCGATATGAAGAAGATGGTGAAATGGTATGAAGTGCTGAAGAATAACGGCGTGGAAATAAAACTGTCGGAGGCCGAACCCGAACAGGAAGAAGCACCGGTTCCCGCAGAGGAAAAACCGGCAAAAGCGCCCAGGGCGAAAAAAGAAGAGCCAAAGAAAGAAGAACCGAAGAAAGCCGCGGCGAAGGAAGAAGCTCCTAAAAAAGCTGCCCCGAAAGTGGCGTCCAAAGCGGCTCCCAAAGAAAAAGAAGAAAAGGAAAAACCGTCCAAAGCCGCCAAGCCTAAAAAGGAAGCGCCGAAAGAAGCCCCTAAAAAGGCCGCTTCAAAAGCTGCGTCCAAAGCCGCTCCGAAGAAAAAGAAATAAGTTTTTCATTGTATTGATGCAAGCTATGGTCCGCAGGGCAATTTTTGTTGACTTGAGGCCCATAGCTTGTCTTTTTTAAAGCATACCTGTATGATAAAAGCAAGCGCCGATATTGTAAAACAACCCCGCGTATTCCTGCCCGAAAACTTTGTTGTATCCGGTTGGGAAGACCTCGAACCTTATTTTAAAAACCTGCTCGACCGCCCGATTGATTCAAAAGCAGCATTGGAAAAATGGCTGAAAGATTCCAGCGAACTCGAAGCCATCGTAAGTGAAGACGCCTGCTGGCGGCAGATAAGAATGACCTGCGACACCACCGATAAAGCGCTGGAAGAAGCCTTTGTATTTTTCGTTACGCAGATCCAACCCAAAATCCAACCCTATGCCGATAAGCTGAACCGCAAGCTGGTGGAATCTCCTTTTACAAAAGAACTCGATCAGAAAAAATATTTTACCTACCTGCGCAGTGTAAAAAAGAACATCGATCTGTTCCGCGAAGAAAATATTCCCCTGCAGGCGGAACTAAGTGTATTGGGTCAGCAGTTTGGTGTTATCTCCGGTAAGATGACGGTGGAAGTTGACGGGAAGGAATATACCCTGCAACAGGCCGCCAAATTTTTGGAAAGTCATGACCGGAATCTGCGCGAAAACGTCTACCGCAAAATCAATGAACGCAGGATACAGGACACCGGAGCGCTCAACGAACTGTATTCCCAATTGGTACAGAAAAGGGATCAGCTGGCAAAGAATGCCGGATTCGATAATTACCGCGACTACAAATTCGTGGAGCTTGGGCGGTTCGATTATACAAAGGAAGACTGCTTCCAGTTTCACGAGTCGGTGAAACAACACGTGATGCCCCTGGTCGATAAAATCTATGCGGCAAAGAAAAAGAAACTAGGGCTCGATGTGTTGAGACCCTGGGATCTCGATGCAGAGCCGGAAGGGACAGCCCCGCTCCGTCCTTTCAAAACAGGAGCAGAACTATTAGAAAAAAGTATCGCTTGTTTTGAGAAAATCCGCCCATTCTTTGCGCAATGCCTGCGCCGGATGGAAGCGATGCACCGGTTTGATTTAGAAAGCCGTAAGGGAAAAGCACCGGGAGGTTACAACTGTCCGCTGCCCGAAACCGGCGCCCCGTTTATTTTTATGAATGCCGCGGGACAGATGAGTGATGTCACCACGATGGTCCACGAAGGCGGCCACGCCGTGCACTCTTTTCTTGCTCATCCATTGGAACTGAGCGCATTCAAAGAATACCCGATGGAAATTGCCGAAGTGGCCAGTATGTCAATGGAACTTTTCAGCATGGAGTACTGGGATATGTTTTTTGAGCACCGGGAAGAATTGGATCGCGCCCGGGAGCATCAGCTGGAACGGGTAATTACCATTTTTCCCTGGATTGCTACGATCGATAAATTCCAGCACTGGATATATACCAACCCGGGACACACTACTATAGAAAGGTCGGCACGCTGGATGGATATACTGAATGAGTTCTCTACAAAAGTGGTTGATTTTTCATCACTTGAAAGCTATCGCGTCAATAACTGGCAACGCCAACTGCACCTGTTTGAAGTACCCTTTTACTACATCGAGTACGGAATCGCTCAATTAGGCGCCATTGGTCTATGGATGCAATACAATGAAAATAAAGAGAAAGCGCTCGACAACTACATGACATCACTTAGTTTAGGGGGTACCGTGCCGTTACCGGGCCTTTACGAGGCGGCGGGACTACAATTTAATTTTAGCGGAAGCAATATTCAGCGACTAATGCAATTCGTAGACAAACAAATGACAAAACCCCAACTCGATTAATCTAAAAATACCCACTTTGTGGTATGGAATTTTGTTGGCAATCCAAAACAGAGCATTTATCTTTGGTATAGAAAATAAGTAATTCAAAATAGCTACTAATCAGAGCCTTAACCAAAAGTCCCGTTGTGTCTACATCGGGGCTTTACTTTTTTAGTCCTTTCAGCGCGTTCTTTTCTTCTCTTCCGCAGGTGATTAAGATGATTTTATACTCTCGCTAAAACCAGTATCTTCCCTGCTTCTTGTTGGAAAAATTATGCGACCCATTCCTTATTTCAAAGGCTTAGATGTAGCACGTTTTTTTGCCGCCACCCTGGTAGTATTGGCGCATGCTCATTTCCAGTTGATGCAATTGCATATAACGTGGCACGATAATTTAGCGATCATGCGGCAGGGAGGAATAGCGGTTGTTTTCTTTTTTACGCTTTCCGGTTTTTTGCTCACCTGCCTGGGCATACAGGAATACACGCGCAATGGTTCTCTCAACAGTAGAAAATTTTATTCCAGGCGCATCCTGCGCATCTGGCCATTGTATTATTTTACCGTACTGCTCTGTTTTTTTACCGGCCTGGTATTGCTGCCGGTTTTTTACTCCTCCTTTGCTGCTCATATCCCCATGCCCGTTAGCCTGTTGTGTACGCTGTTTTTTATTCCTAATTATTTAAACGCCAACCATCTTACCAATTTTGGCGCCATCAATGGTCTGTGGTCTATTGGCGTGGAAGAATTATTTTACGTGTTCTTTCCGCTCCTGTTCCGGTTGTATAAAAGAGTAAAAAGCTTTTGGCTGATCTTCCTCGCGGCGCTGGTAACCTATCTCCTGTTGTATCGCTCCCTGCATTATACAAAAATATTCCTGCCGCTGGCAATAGTACGGTTCCTCGGTACCTATGTTTTTCACTATATGCTCGCAGGCGCTGTGGTGGGCGCACTGTGGATGAAATACCGCGAACGTCCCAAAGCCCTGCGCTGGTTCAATGGCATAGCCGGGCTCCTGGGTGCGGGCATCGTGTTCACGCTTGCAGCGGATATAAATATAGATGTAGGGCGGACCGGCCTGCTGTACCCGCTCCTGTTTGCCGTGCTGATACTGTTTATCGCGCAACTGCCCAATGGCCTGTTTAACAACAACCCGTTGGTCTACTTCGGTAAAATATCCTATGGCATTTACCTGCTTCATCCCTTTGTGTCTTATTTTTTGCGGGCACTGTATGCAGGGTCCGGCTTGTTTGCGAAGGCGGTAAACGCAATGCCTTCCCTTTATTTTATCCTGCTGCTGGTGCTTACTATCGGCGTCGCGCATCTTAGTTACCGATGGCTGGAACGCCGCTTTTTGAAATGGAAAGAAAAACTGGTAGCCGCATAAGAAGGCGCTATGCCTTCATCTCTGTGAGTTTTTTCTGCATCAGGAACATTTCATCGCGCAGGCGGGCGGCTTCCATAAAGTCGAGGTCTTTGGCGGCCCGCTCCATTTCCTTTTTGATTTTTACAATGGCTTTTTCCAGTTGCGGGATCGTTTGGTATTCCGCTTCGTCCTCGGCCGCTACGGATACCAGTCCCTCACCTTCTGCAACGGCATAAGGATTGCGGGCATCGTAGCCTTTTATATCGAGCACGGAGGTTTGTGCAAATACCTGCTCCTTGCTTTTTACCACCGTGGTAGGTGTAATATGGTTCGTGATATTATATTCTATTTGTTTTTGGCGGCGGCGATCCGTTTCATCGATGGTGCGCTGCATGCTTTCGGTGATGATATCTGCATAGAAGATAACGAGCCCGTCCACATTTCTTGCCGCACGTCCCGCGGTTTGGGTCAGGGAGCGTTCATTGCGCAGGAAGCCTTCTTTGTCGGCGTCGAGGATAGCCACCAGGGAAACCTCGGGCAGGTCAAGCCCTTCGCGCAACAGGTTAACCCCCACCAGCACATCAATTTCTCCCAGGCGCAACTGCCGCAGGATTTCTATCCGTTCCAGGGTGTCTACCTCGCTGTGAATATATTTTGATTTGATATTGATGCGGTGCAGGTATTTATCCATTTCTTCCGCCATCCGTTTTGTCAGGGTAGTCACCAGCACGCGGTCGCCTTTTTTAATGCGCTTATCGATCTCGTCCAGCAGATCATCAATCTGGTTGACGGAAGGACGGATCTCGATGGGCGGTTCAAGCAGGCCGGTGGGCCGCACTACCTGTTCCACTACCACGCCGCCGGTCTTTTCCAGTTCATAATCGCCGGGCGTGGCCGAGACAAACACCACCTG
>DASYCT010000158.1:0-4695 GCA_036500065.1 Chitinophagaceae bacterium
TCAATACAAATAAGGAATCCGATTGCTGCGCCACCACAATGCCCTGCAGGTTCAACACGTCCTGGCAGGGAGCGGCAGACAGGCCATTGACCCCGCCCAGGTTCTGCCAGTTGCGGTAATCGGAAAGATTGGAATTGCTCACGGAGGCTTTCTTCAGCCCTTCGGCCGTGGCGGCATAAAAGAAAACGCCGTCGGAAGTAAAGCCGCTGACCTTTACATTGTTGCCGGCATTGCCGATGACATAAGTGTCTTTTACTTCATATTTGGTTTCATCGAGCACGATGACGCCAAGCCCGTCGCTTAAATAAGCATAGCCCCCGGAGCAGAAGATATTGTACACGGTCTTATCGCCCGGGATGTCTTTTTGAAGAATAGCATTAATGTTGTTGATTTTGTTGCCGTCGAGTATGTCAATATCGCTGTTGGTATAGGCCACGACCAGTTTATTGAGCTGGTTGTCCCACGCGATGGTCTGCACACCGGTTTCGTGCAGCCCGTTAAGGCTGCTGAAACGGTCGATGCTGTTGTCGGCAATGTCCACGCTGAACAGGGCGTAGGGGGTGGCACAAAAAATGCCGGTATTCGTACTGACTACCCGCCGCGCCTGGTTGTAGGAAAGATGCTCGCGCCACTGGCCTACCGGCTGCAACTGGGCGAAGGCGGCGAAGGGCAGCAGGAAGAACAGGCTATGTATAATAGAAAAGAGATGACGCATTTCGGTGTTGAACTTCTCCTGCCAAAGTTATCATTCGTACCGTTAAAACTCCCGTTTAATATTGGGTTTTGCGGCCCAAATTAGCTTTCTTTGTGGCCGTACTGATTATAGCTTTATACGTTTATAAAATCGTTCCTTCTATGTGGGAAACTACCGCCAGATTCGTACTCAAAAACCGCCTGGTATTATTAATCCTTTTGCTGGCCACTACCGGCTTTATGGGCTGGGAGGCTTCAAAGGTGCAATTGAGTTATGACTTTGCCCGGGCAGTTCCGACCGATAACCCCAAATATGTAAGCTACCAGAATTTCCGGCAGCAGTTTGGGGAAGACGGCAACCTGATGGCCATCGGTTTGCAAACGGATCACCTGTTTAGCGACACGCTGTTCAACGATTACCAGTTGCTCAACAGCCGGATTAAGCAAATAAAAGGCGTGGAGGATGTGCTGAGCGTGACCAGTTCGCTTGACCTGGTCAAGGACAGCGTAAACAACCGCCTGCAGGCGCGCCCTGTTTTCGCGGCGGGCGCTTCTTCGCAAAGCGCCATTGACAGCAGCGCTCTTATTTTTCAAAGCCTTCCTTTTTACAAAGGGTTATTGTATAACCCGGCCGCGCACACTTATTTAAGCGCGGTCCGTATCAATAAAGACGTTCTTAATTCCAAGGCAAGGATTGGGGTGGTAAACGCCATCCTTGCCACGGCCGACAGTTTTGCCACCCGCCATTCCATAGAGATGCATTACAGCGGCCTGCCGCTGATACGCACCAGTCTCGCGTCGCGTGTAGCCTCGGAAATGAAATGGTTTCTTATCGGGTCGGTTTCGCTGCTGGCGCTCATCCTATTGTTATTTTTCAGAAGCGTCGCTACCGTACTGATGTCGCTCGCCGTGGTCATCATCGGTGTTGTATGGAGCCTGGGCACGATGCAATTGTTTGAGTATAAAATCACCCTGCTGAATGCACTTATCCCTACGCTGGTGGTGGTGATTGGCATTCCCAATTGCGTGTACTTTCTCAACAAATACCATATCAGCTACAATGAAACCGGTGATAAAAGAGCTGCGCTGGTGCAGATGATCAGCAAAATGGGTATTGTGACCCTGTTCTGCAATATTGCCGCCGCCATCGGCTTTGCAGTGTTTGCGCTGACCAAGAGCGCCATTCTAAAAGAGTTTGGCGTAGTGGCCGGTATTAATATCATGGCATTGTTTATCATCTCGTTTATTTTAATTCCCTCGGTGTTGAGTTACCTGCCGGCGCCCAAAACACGGCATACGAAATACCTTGACAACAAATGGCTGCTGGCCATACTGGACAAACTGGAAGCATGGTCGCTTCATCACCGCCGGGTGATTTATGCTGCTACCGTTATCATTCTCGGCGTAGCCATCGCCGGTATCTTCCGCCTGCGTTCGGAGGGTTTTATACTGGATGATTTGCCCAAGACGGATAAACTTTATACGGATCTTAAATTCTTTGAAAAGAATTTCAAAGGCGTGATGCCGCTGGAAATCGTGATAGACACCAAACAAAAGAACGGCCTGCGCAAGTATGCGCTGCCCACCTATGAGCGTATGGATTCCCTGTCGCAATACATCGCGGAGCAGCCGGAGATGGGGAGACCGCTGTCGCTGGTAGAGGGATTGAAGTTTGCGCGGCAGGCCTATTATGACGGCGACAGTAATAATTATGCGATGCCCAATGAATTTGACCTGGCGTTCCTTTCCCCTTATTTAAAAACAAAAGGCGATTCGGCGTCGCGCAACAATAATTTCTCGAAACTGCTGAAATCGTTTGTCGACAGCAGCAATCAAAAAGCGCGTATCAGCATCAATATGGCCGATATAGGCAGCAAGCGCCTGCCGGAATTGCTCCAACGTTTGCAGGGACGGGCCGACCAGCTTTTCGACAGCAGCCGGTACCGCGTAGAGTTTACCGGCACGACGGTCACGTTCCTGGAAGGAAGCGCCTTTATTATACATGGACTGAAAGACAGTATCCTGTATGCGTTTATCTTAATCTCCCTGTGCATGCTGTACCTGTTCCGTTCCCTGCGCATACTGGTATGTTCGCTTATCCCCAACCTGATACCACTGGTCATCACCGCCGGCATTATGGGCTGGGCAGGCGTGGCTTTGAAGCCAAGCACGGTATTGGTGTTCAGCGTGGCGCTCGGCATTGCCATCGATATTACCATCCGTTTCCTGGTCAATTACAAGCAAGAGCAAAAAAACAAGGAAGCAAAGCAGGAGCAACTGGTGATCGATACCATCCATACCACGGGCATCAGTATCATTTATACTTCGCTGGTGCTGATCGCCGGCTTCGTCATATTCTGCTTTAGCGGCTTTGGCGGCACCCAGGCCCTGGGTTGGCTGACCTCCATCACCCTGGTTACGGCCACTTTTACCAATCTTATCCTGTTGCCCGCCCTTCTTATCACCACCCACCCAAGAACCAGATAAGCTGTTAACATATAATTAGTTATAATCAAGCCCCTATAAGAGGGGCTTTTTTTTAATGTCTCTTTTTGCCACAAACTTATCTTGATAAATAAGGGAATGGATTAAAATCGATTTATCAAATAAAAAGAATTAGAAATCGATTAAAAATGTCCTAAATTTATCTAGGTCCGCGATTTAACGTTTTAATAACTAAAACTAACTACACACATGAGAAGTTTACTTCTGTTGATGGGGATAGTACTGCTCTCGATGCAGCTATCCGCTCAACAACGCACCATCATCGGCAAGGTTACCGATGTAAACGGTAACCCTGTTCCAAACGCCACCATCCTCGTCAAGGGGACCAAATTTGGCACCACTTCCAGACCCGACGGCACTTATTCCCTTTCCATTCCTGCAACCGCCAGGAACCTGGTCATTTCAGGGATCGGCTATGCCGAAACGGAAATTTCCATTGGGAATAAAGGCGTCATCAATGCTTCGCTGCTATCATCCGACAAAAATCTCCAGGAGGTCGTGGTAGTAGGTTATGGCACACAAAGAAAGAAAGAACTTACCGGCAGTACCGTGGCTGTAAAAGGCACTGACATTGCTGAAAAGCCCGTACAGAGCTTTGAATCGGCATTGGCAGGCCGTGCGGCGGGTGTTCAAATCACCGTTCCAAACGGCGTGTTAAATACGCCGCCCGTGTTCAGGATACGGGGTACCAACTCCATTTCATTGAGCTCCTACCCGCTGATCGTGGTGGATGGAGTACCTGCTTTCACCGGCGATTACAGTTCTACCAACTCGGCAGGCAATGCGCTGGCAAGCATCAACCCAAGCGATATTGAAAGCATCGATATAGCCAAGGATGCCGCCGCTACTGCTATTTATGGCAGCCGCGCTGCCAACGGGGTCGTGTTCGTGACCACTAAAAAAGGAAAATCCGGTAAAGCAAAAGTAAGTTATGATGCATGGGTGGGCTGGACCAAGGTGTACCGTCTGCCAGACATGCTGAATGCACAGCAATACACAGATTATAAAAACCTGGCGCTGTCCAATGTTCCGACGACGAATCCTGCTTTTCATTTTGCCACGGCCACGGATGCCAATGGCAAGCTGATAGACACCCGCTGGTTTGACTATATCTACCGCCAGGGTTTTTCGCACAGCAATAACATCAATGTTTCCGGTGGAAACGACAATACGACGTATTATTTCTCGGCAGGTTATACTTCCCAGGAAGGTATCATACGCAAAAACGATTTCAAGCGCATGAACGTCCTGTTTAATGTAGACAGCCGGGTGAATAAGGTCATCACCATCGGCGGTAAGATAGCCTATTCAAATGAACAGAATCTGGCGGCCACCTCTTCCGGTTCCCTGAGCGGGGAAGCGTTCAGCACGGCTGGCCTGGGCCGTTTGGGTGAAGTAAACGCTCCGAATGTAGCACCTTACAAAAACGATGGCACTTACAACATCGGGCCAACATACGTTGGACCTATGAACAATGTATTGTCAACAACTCCTTCC
>DASYCT010000159.1:0-5256 GCA_036500065.1 Chitinophagaceae bacterium
ACCGATGAACCCCAACAACAATCCGAGCATGTTGTTGCCTGCGACCGATGAAGCGGCGTTTGTAAAAAATAATCTCGGGCCTGCACTTCGCGCCGCGGGGCTGAATACCAAAATCATCATCTTTGATCATAACTGCGGAAACCCGGAATATCCTCTTGCAATTCTCGGCGATGCAGCAGCACTGAATTATATCGACGGCACCGGTTTTCATTTGTACGGTGGCGATATCAGCGCGCTTACGACCATTCACAATGCAGCGCCGACGAAAAATGTTTATTTCACCGAGCAGTGGGTGGGAGGCCCCGGCAATTTCCCCTCCGATCTTGAATGGGCGATGAAAAACCTGATCATCGGCGCCACGCGCAACTGGAGCCGCAATGTGCTGGAATGGAACCTGGCGAATGATCCCAACTACCAGCCCCATACACCCGGGGGCTGCAGCACCTGCCTCGGGGCGTTTACCATCGGGGCTACCCTTAGCCGCAATGTTTCCTATTACATCATTGCGCATGCGTCTAAATTTGTGCGGCCCGGTTCGGTACGCATTGCTTCCAACCTGCCCGGCAACCTGCAAAACGTGGCGTTCAAAACCCCCGACGGCAAAAAAGTATTGATTGTCCTGAACGACAATAGCAGCGCACAAACCTTTAACATACAATTCAACGGGAAAATGGTGACCAGCACGCTCGACGCGGGCGCTGTTGGCACGTATATATGGTGAGCATCTTTTCTTACTATAGCAGTCATCAATCGTTTAAACCCGAAGCGTCCGCTCCGGGTTTTTTGTTGCCTTTTGATAGCCCCAACCTGCACGTTGCCTGGCAGCGGCTTGCTATTTAACCCGGGGCGGGCAGATACTCGACCTAAGTCTAAAAACGATGCATTTCCTGCAAATTCTTTCTGGCCTCTTCCTTCGCTCTTCCTTCACTCATCCTTCGCTCATCCTTGTTCTATCCTTAGCTGGCTATTTTTAAGCGAAGAATGACGCAGTGCCGGCGGGATGCCTGATGCACATAATGCGCTTTGCCCGGTTTTTTCGTACCGGTTCGGACTTACCTTTGCGCCCTATGACCAAAGTAGTCCTCAAAAAGAAGATCAGCCATCGTGTTGAAAACGGGCACCCCTGGATTTTTGCCAACGAGGTAAACATCGTTGAAGGCGCCCCGGAACCCGGCGATATAGTAGAGGTGCTTACTTACGATAAAAAATTCATCGGGAGGGGATACATCAACCCAAAATCACAGATCATCGTCCGCCTGCTGACCCGTCTTAAAAACGAAACCATCGATGAAGGCTTTTTCTACGAACGCCTGCGCCAGGCCTGGGAATACAAAAGCAGGCTCGGCTACCGCGAAAACTGCCGCCTCGTGTTCGGAGAAGCCGATTTCCTTCCCGCCCTGGTCATCGATAAGTTCAACGACTATTTTGTGCTGCAAACCCTTGCCCTCGGCATTGATATATGGAAACCCGCCATCGTAGCGGCCCTCGAAAAACTTTTCCGCCCCAAAGGCATTTATGAACGCAATGATGTGCCGGTACGCGAACTGGAAGGGATGCCACAGCAAAAGGGATTCTTATCGGCGCCCTTCGATACCAATATCCAGATCAATGAAAACGGGCTGAAGTTTTGGGTAGATATTGAGAACGGCCAAAAGACCGGCTATTTCCTTGACCAGCAGGACAACCGCCGCGCCATCCGTCATATCGTGGAAGGCGCCGATGTGCTGGGCGCATTTACCTATACCGGTACCTTTGAAATACATGCCGCTCATTACGGCGCCAAATCGGTGCTTGGCATCGATATTTCTGCTAGTGCCACGGAGCAGGCCAACCGAAATGCGGCTCTTAACGGGCTGGAGAAAACCTGTCGCTTTGAAGCCCTCAACGCATTTGATGTACTGAAACAATGGGGGAAGGAGGGAAGACAATGGGATGTGGTCATGCTCGACCCGCCTGCGTTTACCAAAAGCCGTGAAAACATCCAGAAAGCCATCACCGGCTATAAGGAGATCAACCTCCGGGGTATGAAACTCATAAAACCGGGTGGTTTTCTCGTCACCTCTTCCTGCACCAACCTCGTATCACCCGACCTCTTCCTCGATACGATTGACATGGCAGCCAAAGATGCGCGCCGCAAACTGAGGCAGGTAGCCTGGCAGGCGCAGTCGGCGGATCATCCTATCCTGAGGGGAATAGAGAATACGCATTACCTGAAGTTTCTAATTGTGCAGGTGGTGTAGAGAAGGATTAGTGCGATACCTGGAATTTACCCGTATCGATCACTTTCCCGCTTTTGTCCTCCAGCCGGAAAATATACACGCCGCGATAGTATTCGGCGACGTCGATAACGGTCTTTGCGGAGACGTTTTGGGCCTCGTAGACCTTTTTGCCCACGAAATTAAAAATCTGGAAAGAGTTGTTTTTATCTGTGTTTTGCTCGAAGTCGAAGGTAATTTGTGAAACAGCCGGGTTGGGGTAAAAGCGGGTCACCCGAACGGCAGGGTCCTGTGGAGTACTGCGGGTTTGGCTTTTCACCTGGACTGATATAAATAGAATAGTGGATAATAATATGTAAAAAATCTTCATAAGGCTGATATTTTACATTGATTAGTATTCAAGATATACCGTTTTAACAAATTTACAAACATTGGGGGATAATATTTGCGATATATACGTATTTTCTTCTATAAGATGGTTGTAAAACCCATTTTAACGCTTAATTAGGCTTTGTTAAGAGCCGCCAATGCCTCCTTAATGCCCTCAAAATCAGGTAAATCGCCCGCGTTTTCCAAGACCTGTGCAAAACGCACAACCCCTTGTTTATCAATCACAAAAGCGGAGCGTTTGGATACCCCTTTCATCCAGCCTCCGAACACCTCGTAGAGACTCCCATAGGCCGCCGAAGCCTCTTTATTGAAGTCGCTGAGCAGCGGAAAATTCAGCCCCTGGTCCTGCTTAAACCTGGCCAGGGTGGCCATCGAATCCACTGAAATGCCAAATACCTGCGCATCGGCATTGTTATAAAGCGCGATATTGTCGCGTATGCTGCACAGTTCTTTGGTGCAGGTGCCGGTGAAGGCAAAAGGGAAGAAAAGTAAAAGAACATTTTTCCCCTTTTGCTCCGCCAGCGTCACTGTGTTTTTATCCGAATCGTGCAAGGTAAACGCCGGCGCTTTTTGTCCCACTTCTATGGTCATTGCTTTTTTTTATAAAGATAGGGCTTTACCTATTTGAATTTATTCTTCAGATTTTTCACCATCGCCAGGTGCGATTCAACCACCGGTATGGTATTGTTCACGATAGCCAGTAGCGCCGTATCCGTTACATCCTTCTGGGCTTTTTTCAGTTTGTCGAGCAATTCCTGGTGATCATCCACCATTTTATCGGCCCATGCCTTATCCCAGTCTTTGCCGGTTTTGTCGTTGATAGTAACGGTATTGGTTGTGTCGACCGTGGGCGCTATAATATTGGTATGCATCGACAGGTAGTTCTTCACGGTAGCATCCAGTTTTTCATGATCTTTCAGCATCATGCGTGCATGCGATTTTAGATCCGATGAGGCGCTTTTGGCGATGCCTGCCTTCATCCAGATAATTTCCTTCGTATTACCCGGCACTGCCACATTAATGAAATCCTGTTCCGGGCTGCTCTTTGCCATCATAGAAGAACTGTCGGCAGGTTTCATGGCGGAGGCGGTGCTGTCGGGGCCACCTGTGCCGCCGCTGTTGTTGTTACAGGCTGCCAGGGAAAGAGCGCCTGCTGCCAGCAGGAAGGGATACAATCGCTTGAGTGTTTTCATGATAAATAGCATTTTTGATTTATAATGAAATACTCTATGTAAAAAATATGCCACGGGGAGGGGAAGGAAGCTAAAAAAGCCCCTTAGGGGGCTTTTTTACTTTTGTGGTTGCAGGGGCGCTTATAAGGCCCCGGTTGCCATGGGTGCGGAATCAAAAACGGCTGTTCTTACTAAAAAGCGGTGTATTAATTTATTTATTCAGCGGCTCACAACTCGCAACTCATAGCTCACGGCTAAAATTTCGGGCATAATACCTTATCCCTAGACGAATTGTCCCTGTCGAGAAATCCAACATACGATATGCTCAGTTCCACTCCTCCACGTCCCTGGCTGACTGTTTTCAGTTCGGATATATTTACGTCATAGCTCAGTGCAATGGCAAAGGGATTGTAATCAATTTTAACCACCGGGATAAACGCGTCCTTCCAGCGCAGGAAAGCACCCAGGTGGAGAATATAATCCGGGCTTTCCCCTTCTCCCATTTTGATGGAATACAGGGCGCCGGCAATCGTTTCCCTGAACGTGCCCTGCTCCGAGTGATCCGCCTGCAGGGTGAAAAAGGTGTTGTCGTCCACGTTGAATTTCATGCCGCCCGAAAACACGATTTTAGGGTTGAGCGCATCTGCTGCCGTGCGGTAAAACGATGTATGCGGGCGGTTAAAATGGTGATAAGCCACCCCGAAAAAATAACTGTTGGCATCGTCCGGCCCGAAAGCCGAATTAAAGCTGGCTCCGAAAGCGCCGTCGAAATAATCGTATTTGGGCACGACAAAGGATTCGCCGTCGGCGAGTGCCGGGTTGAAAGCCGTTCCGTCAAATTGTGAATTGGTGGTGACCTTGGAGCGGTCGATGGTTTTTTCTACCAGCCCCCCCATAAACCCAACCGATAAATACGTCCTTTTATTGCCACTCAGCGACTTATGGTAATTAAGGGCCGGCATGACCTCGGTGGTGGTAAGCCCTACGGTGCCGGCTTTGTCAAACAGGCATTCGACGCCCACGGTCAGAAAATCGTCTCCTCTCCCCACGGGGGCCTTGTATTCGGCATTGAAATTCCCGGTTTTATAAGCATTGGTGAAGCTGTTCCACTGGTCGCGGTACACCATCTGTACCCGCACATCGCCGGTAAATATCCCCGCCAGGGAGGGGTTGCGAAGCAGGGGCGCCTCGAAGAACTGCGAAAAATGCAGGTCCTGGGCGCCGGCCGCGCCGCCCGCCAGCAGCAGCAAAAGCAGTAAGTTCAACCGGCCGGACATAGAGATTTTCATACCGTTGGATTTAGTAAATATCGAATCATTAGAATCATTGTATTATCGTATGAGGGTAACGTTTCCTTTGTACGTAATAATGGTCGCATTTTCACAAATTATATCAATCATATATATATACGTATCTGAGTTTGCTGGTTTACCCTTATAAGTTCCGTCCCAACCCGAGGTGGGGTCATTGGCCGGGAA
>DASYCT010000160.1:0-10861 GCA_036500065.1 Chitinophagaceae bacterium
GGCTTTTTATGGAGTGAAACCACCCGCGATTTTTTCCAGCGTTCCTGGGCGCAGGCCGAAGTAGCCCTTGATGGCGAGGCCTACGCACGCTCTACCACCAAGGCCCTGCTGTCCACCACCCGCCTGCTGGATTTCTCCAACGAGAATATCCTGAGCTATAAACGATCCATTAATAAGCACGATATAGACGTTATTGGCGGGTTTACGACACAATACACGAACACCACTTATTTCTCCGGGCTTGCAGGCAATTTTGCTACCGATGATATCCCCACGCTCAATGCGGGCACCGTCCAGGCCCTCAGCAGCAGCGTGGAAGAAGAAGCCCTGGTATCCTATTTAATGCGGGTCAGCTATGCCTATGACAATCGCTACCTTGTTTCACTTAGCCAGCGTTCGGACGGCAGTTCGCGTTTCGGACCCGATAACCGCTACGCCTATTTCCCTTCCGTTTCTGTTGGCTGGCGATTGAGCAATGAAAAATTCTTCCCGCAAAATAATACGATCAACGACGTAAAGATAAGAGCCAGCTATGGCGCCACCGGCAATAAAAACATTGGTAACTATCGTTATTTCGCTAATGTAAACCCGGCCAACGCCATTCTCGGTAATGATCCTACGCCGGGCTTCCAGCTCACCAGCTTTGGCAACGATACGCTCAAGTGGGAGAGGACCTTTTCCACTGACCTGGGCCTCGACCTCGGCATGTTTAATAATAAGGTACGCCTGAGCGTGGATTACTACAATGCCGTGACCGACCGCCTGCTGCTGAACCTTGCTTCGGTGGCCTCATCGGGTTTTACCAGCTATCCCACCAACAAAGGAAAACTGTCCAATAGAGGATTTGAATTTGAAATCGCCATGCCCATTGTCACCGCCGGCTATTTCAGGTGGACCATCTCCGCCAACGGCTATACCAATACCAATAAGCTGCTGGACTTTGGCGGAACGGATCAGCAGATCAACGAAGGCGACCCCAGCCGGGCTAATTTCTTCCTGACCAAAGTAGGCAGCCCGCTGGTGCAATACTATGGATATAAAATGGACAGCGCCGTTACGATACGCAACACCAATTACTGGCCCGTCGGCGTCACCGCCCTGCAAACCTTTGTAAAGGATGTCAATAAGGATGGCCATATTTCCGACAGCGACCGCGTGGTGCTCGGAAACCCCTACCCGAAATTCAACTGGGGACTCACCAGCAATATGCAGTACAAACAATTTGACCTGAGCATTACCCTGCAGGGGTCGCACGGAGCCAAAGTATTCAACGTAGATCCGTATTATTTTGAAACACAATACGGCACTACCGGTTCAACGGCCTACCAGAAACAGAATTATACGCCTACACAACTGGCCGCCCTGGTTTTGAAAACACAAACGGATTACAATATCGAGGATGCTTCCTTTATCGCCCTGCGCAACCTGAATTTTGGTTATACGATATCGACCGCGCTGCTGCGAAAAATGAATCTTAACAAATTGCGGTTTTACCTTTCATCGTCCAATCTCTGGTACCATTTTGCAAAGGGGTATGCCAGCTATAACCCCGAAGCGGACAACGGGTTTCCCAATGACCCGCTGCGCAAAGGCTACCAGCGGGGCGCGGTGCCGCTGTCAAGAACGATCACGTTTGGTATAAACCTTGAATTTTAATGCAAGCAACATGAAAAACTATTATTTCTTACCCGTTGTTTTAATAGCGTTTGCCGGCCTGGGCTGCAAGAAATTCCTGGACAAAAGCCCCGTGTCTTCGCTGACGCAGGAAACCTATTACAAAACCACCGATGATGTGGAAACCGCGGTGATCGGCTGCTACGCCGCCCTGCGCGATGTGTACAACGACGACCCGGTAATGGCAGGCCTGCGCTCCGACGATTCCTATATCGCCGAATCGGAAAGCGATATCAATCATATCGACGGGTTCAGCGAAAGCGCTACCAATTCTTACGTGGCCACTTACTGGCAGGATGCCTATTTTGCCATCAAGCAATGCAATACCGTGCTGCAATACCTCAATGTAGTGACCGACAGCACAAAAAAGAAATACTTTGAAGGTGAAGCCAAATTCATCCGTGCGCACATGTATTTTAACATGGTGCGTCTTTGGGGCGATGTGCCGCTGGTGACCACCAGTGTGGCCTACAATGACGTGACGTACTATCCCCGTGTAAACAAGGATACTGTTTACAAACAAATCATTGCCGATTTCACTACGGCCATACATAACCTGCCCACGTCATGGGACCCCACCCAGGTAGGGCGCGTAACCGTCTACGCCGCCAAAGGCATGTTGGCCAAAGTGTATCTCACGCAGAAGAACTACCCCGCGGCAAGGGCATTGTTGCAGGACCTCCTTACCAACCCCGGCACTTATATCCTGCAACCTTCGTATAAAACCATCTTCGGGCTTAACAACGAGATGAACAACGAGATTATGTACGCCGTGCGCTATAAGAGTAATTCCAATGGCCTCGGCGAGACCTATACTTATAATATGGACAAGATTTCAGGTTCCGTCGGCTATCGCAGCGCCGGTGACTACCGTGGCACGACTGTTTTTACCGCCGCCGATTCCATTCGTAAAAACTCCACGTTCGTTACCGGTGGTACTTATGGCACCAACTATTATGATGTAACCAAATACCAGGACCCTTCAGCTCCGAAAAACGATGCAGGGGCGGATTTTATCGTCCTGCGCTATGCAGATATTATATTGATGTTTGCCGAAGTGGCCAACGAAATGGATGGAGCGCCCACGTCCGCCACCGCAGCTTCGCTGGTACAGCTCAATCGCATACGCCTGCGAGCCAACCCTGCCGCCACCAGTCTTGTGTACCTCTATACCAGTTCAGCAGTCAACACACAGGCCGCCTTCCGCACCACTATTAAAGCGGAGCGAAGAAGGGAGTTTGGCATGGAAGACCAGCGCTGGTACGACCTGCTGCGCTGGGGCGATGCAGTTACTGCTATGAATGCCCATTTTGCTTCCCGTGGTGTGAACGTGGTGCTGCAACCCTACCAGGTGTTATATCCCATCCCGCAACGCGAAGTGGATATCAGCGGGCATATTATTACGCAGAACCCGGGCTACTAAGCCGGGTAGTGACCACGCACGATTCCTTATCTTGCAGCCAAAACACCCGGCATGATACAAAGCGAGGAATTCCAGTTTGATAAAGACATTTCCTGGGAAGACCTGGGCAATGGCATACAACGCCAGTTGTATGGCTATGGTGAGACCATCATGCTCGTAAAAGTGAAGTTTGAAAAAGGTGCTGTAGGCACGCTGCACGAACATCACCACACACAGGTGACCTACGTAGAAAGCGGCGCCTTTGAAATGACCATCGGCAGCGAGAAAAAGATTATCCGCAAAGGCGATGGCTATTATGTGCCGCCGAATGTCGTCCACGGCTGTGTTTGCCTCGAACCCGGTATGCTGGTGGATGTATTTACGCCCCACCGGGAAGATTTTATCCGTTAACTTTGGCCCATATTCCGAAGGCCATGCACCATTACAAAATTGATCTTGACTGGACCGGTAATACAGGCACCGGGACAGCTACCTACCGCGGCTATGAGCGCAGTCATGTTATTTCAGCGCCCGGCAAGCCCTCCTTACAAGGTTCTTCTGATCCTTCTTTCCGGGGTGATGCCACCCGTTATAATCCCGAAGAGTTGCTGGTAGCGGCGTTGAGTGCCTGCCACATGCTTTCTTACCTGCATGTATGCGCCACGGCGGGTATCGTGGTAGTGGATTATAAAGACCGGGCGACGGGCACGATGGAAGAAACAAAAGACGGCGGCGGTCATTTTACCGAAGTTGTTTTATATCCCGTAGTAACGGTCGCGGACCCTGCCCGGATGGAAGAAGCCAATGCCCTGCACCACCGGGCGGGTGAGCTTTGTTTTATTGCTGCCTCCTGCAATTTCCCCGTCCGGCATAAACCCGTTTGCAGGGTTGCCGATCCTGTGTAGGGAAGGATAATATCGTTCCTTATTTCACAATCGCCAGCGCCATGCCATCATATTCCTTCACCCCCACCGTCTGGATGATCGTAGCAATGACGGAAGGTGTACTGGCCAGCAACTCGTTAAAACGCTGCACGCCGCTTACCCGTTCATCCGGGTGATTGGCTTCCAACACCTGTCCTTCGCGTATCACATTATCGGCCACGATCAGGGTGCCGGGACGGGACAAACGCAATGCCCACTGGAAGTATTCGGCATACGGGGGTTTATCGGCATCGATGAAGATCATATCAAAAGGACCGGCCTCGTCCGCCGCCATCTGCGGCAGCAGGCCCAGTGCATTACCCGTTTTTATCGTCACTTTGGAACTCAGCCCCGCCAGCTCGATATTCTTTCGTGCCACGGCCGCATGCGCCGGTTCCAGTTCTAATGTCACCAGTTTACCCCCTTCCGGTAGGGCCCGTGCCAGCCAGATAGTGCTATAGCCGCCCAGCGTGCCTATTTCCAATATCTTTTTGGCGCCTCTTAACAATGCCAGCATATACAGGAATTTCCCCTGGTTGGGCGATACGCTTATCTGTGGAATGCCATTGTCGGCAATCGACTGTTCCGTAGCCGCCAGCACCGGGTCGGCGGGCTCCAGCAGTTGGCTGATGTATTGATCCACGGCGGCGAAGAGTTCCTGGTTCATGGAGAATTTTTAGGAAAGATAAAAAATTACTTACCGTTCAAATAAATTAACTATTGCGTTTTTGATTAGTACGAAACTGTTCCTACATTCATTCCTGCAAAAAGATTACACCAAACTAAAGCAGCAGGCCTGAACTATGAAACGAATATCCCTGGTCATAACCACGCTGGCATCCTTTACCCTAAACATCCTGAACGCACAAACACCCGGGGCCAAAATTTCGGGACAGGTCAGCGATCAGGATAAAAAACCTGTTGAAGGCGCCAGCGTTATGCTGACTACAACGAAAGATTCAACCACCATACTCACCGGTCCCAACGGAACCTTCGTTTTTGAAAACCTCAAAGACAACAGTTACCAGGTCACCATCAGCTTTATCGGTTATAAAAACTACAAAAGCCAGCAGCTGAATATCGTCAACCAGAAGTCCGTCCGCTTGCCCGCTATTAGCCTTGTCCAGGCCAGCGACGAATTAAAGGAAGTGGCTGTTACCCGCCAAAAATCCTTTTCCGAACAAAAAATAGACCGCACGGTAGTAAATGTAAACGCATTGATCTCCAATGCAGGCGCCAACGCACTGGAAGTATTGGAGAAAACACCGGGTGTACAGGTAGATGCAGACGGTAATATTACGTTTAAAGGTAAAACCAATGTATTGGTAATGATTGACGATAAGCCCACCTACCTGTCCGGGGCCAACCTTGCCGCCTACCTGCGTTCACTGCCGGCTTCTTCGCTGAACCAGATCGAGCTGATGGATAACCCACCCGCTAAATATGATGCCGCGGGCAATGCTGGCGTCATAAACATCAAAACCAAAAAAAATACCGTCAGGGGCTTTAATGGGGTATTCTCCGGCAATCTTGCACAGGGTGTTTATACACGTACCGATGAAAACCTTAACCTGAATTACCGGATGAATAAGGTAAACTTATTCGCCAATGCCTCTTATGGCTACAACCGAAATTTTCGCCGGCTTGAAATAGACCGTACCTATTTCGACGCCAATGGCAACCCGTTATCGGGGTTTACCGGTGTCACTTATTTCAGGCCCGCCAGCAATAATGTCAACCTGAAAACAGGGATGGATTATTACATATCACCGAAAACAACCTGGGGCATCGTTTTAAACGGATCGCTATATCATAGCCATGACAGCAGCCCCGTGAACAGTTATCTATACAGTAAAACGGGCAGCCTTGATTCTACGATACTGGGACTGACCAGTGGAAAAGAGAAGTTTAACAATGGCGGTGTTAATGTCAACTATAGCCATAAGTTTGACAGCACCGGCACGGCATTGACATTTGACCTCGATTACCTGCGGTATGAACAAGGCAATAATCAAACGTTTTTAAACGACACCTACCAGCCCAACGGCAGTTTGAGCGCCACCCAGTTACTTACGGATGACCTGCCCGGATTCGTCAATATCTACGCTGCCAAAGTTGATTTTACCATGCCCCTGCCGGGCAAAGCCAAATTTGAAGCCGGCTTAAAAAGCAGTTATGTCAATACCGATAATGCGGCCAACTATTTCAACGTGGTCAATGACACCAGCACGGTAGACTACGACAATACCAACCATTTTCTATACCGCGAAAACATTAACGCAGCCTATGTCAATTTCAATAAAACCTTCCAGCGCTTTTCGCTGCAAACCGGCTTGCGTGCAGAAAACACCAATGGCCACGGGCACCAGTTGGGCAATATGCTGCATTCCGATTCCACTTTTTCGAACAGCTATTTGAATCTTTTCCCAACGGCGTATTTTTCCTACAAACTGGATACTGCCGGCAATAGTAACCTGGTGCTGTCCTATGGGCGAAGAATTGGCCGTCCCAATTACAATAGCCTGAATCCTTTTATCTTTTTCGTGGATAAGTTCAGCGAGTTTGCCGGCAATCCCTATCTGAAACCACAGTTTACCGATATTTACAAACTCGCTTACAGTTACAAAAGCCTCCTTACTGTAGCACTCTCTTATAACTATACGACGAACCTCGAAACGGAAACCATCCGCGAGGAAAACGGCATATTCATCAGCACACAGGGTAATATCGGGGTAAGCAAAAATCTTGACCTGTCGGTTAGCAGCAACCTTCCCCTCGCCAAATGGTGGACGCTCAATTTATATGGAGAATTGTATAATAATTCCTTCTCGGGCAGTTTATACACCACTTCCCTTAACCAGTCCGGTACCTCGTTTTCGTTCAATGGCAACAGCCAGTTTACGTTGGGCCACGGGTGGAGCGCCGAACTCAGCGGGTTTTATAATACAAGACGTTTATACGGCCAGTTTATACTGATACCTACCGGTCTCATCAATGCAGGGCTGCAAAAAAAGGTTATGCACGACAAGGGTACCATACGGCTTAACGTAAGGGATGTCTTTCATTCCTTTACACCAAGTGGTACCATCAACGATATTGTCGGCACCACTGCCGCATTTCACAATGTGCTGGATACCCAGGTGGCTACTATCGGCTTCACGTACAATTTTGGTAAAACGATTGATAATCCCGTCAAACGTACCACCGGCGGCGCCGATAGCGAAAAAAGCAGGGTAGGCAATTGATTTTTATGGCTGGTTGTATTGCAGGGCGCTATCGTTGATCTTCAATCCCGCATGTTTCAACAAGGTGATCATTTCCGCACCGGCCAGCAAAACCGGCCCATAGCCATGCGCCGCATATACATTTACGGGGCGGTAATAATAAAAAGCAGGGTCAAAGGCCATGCCCGTCCCCACGCAGGTGCCCTCCACCTGTCCCTGATCGTTCACTTTGGCAGCCACGGCATTCCAGGCCAGCGCCACCATCGGGCCATAAACCGACCCCTCTATCCATCCTTTGTTGATGGCATGCGCGATGCAATAGGTATAAATGGCCGAAGCCGAAGTTTCGAGGTAAGAATCATTCCTGTCTAGCAACTGGTGCCAGGTGCCGGTGCCCGACTGGTAGGCTGCCAGCCCCTTTACATGCGCCTTCAGTTGCGCCAGTACCGCCGGGCGGCCGGGATGGTCCGCGGGCAATACATCCAGCAGTTCCACCATAGCCATCAGCGCCCAGCCATTGGCCCTCGCCCAGTGAAAAGCGGGGTGAACGCCCATGCCCTGCACCCAGCCGTGCATATAAATACCCTTGTCTTTTTCAAACATCCGCGCGGAAAATTGGGTGAGCTGTTTGACAGCATCATCGAAGTATTTTTTATCGCCGGTCAGTTTGCCCATTTGGGCCAGGGCGGGTATGCCCATATATAAATCATCCAGCCACAATGTATTAGGCAGGGGGCGATTGCGTGCCAGGGTGCCGTCGGGCAGCCGGAATTCTTTGGTGCTGATATATTGTATAAAATTATCGACCACGGGACGCAGGTTGGAGGGGCCTCCCGCACGCAGCGCTTTAATCATGGAGGCGCAGATAGCCCCGCAATCGTCCAGTGCCCGCGGGTGGATCACAAATTTCAGGGCGTTGGAGGCGGCCGGGTACTTGCCCAGCTGAGCGCGCAATGCAGGGAAAGCGTTGGCAATCAGTTGTTGCCGTTTGTAGGTATAATTGGCAAAAGCAGTGTCACCGGTAGCTTCCGTCACTTTCAGCATGCCGCTGTACACGACGCCCCATTCGTAACTCAGCAACCGGAAGTCGCCGGGGGCAAAAACACTGCTGGTATCTGCCTGTCCGGCGTCAGGGAGCGTCTGTCCCGTTTGACGGTTGATAAACTGCGCCGGAGTGGCGGCATCGAGGTAATGATAAATGCGGTCGAGCGTACTTTTGATACCGGCCGCCCCGGCCGCGCCATAGGGCACCGGGTAGTTGGGAGGTAATGCATGCAGCGCGGCGCTGGCGTCATTGGCTTTTGGAGGGCTTACCTGTGCGTGCACACTAAGGGAGGCGACCGGCAGCAGGAGTACAAACAATGGCTTTATAAACGGGTTTCGCATGGTTAAAAGTAAAGGCTTTTTTTTATTTTATTTCCCGCTCACCCTTTACGCTGCTGTTAAACGTATTTTCTACACGTTTTTATTCCCCTTACCACGCTGCTACAGGATACAACAGGATAGTTAATTGCAGTATTGATCTATTTTTAGGGCAGATTTTGAATTGTATCTAACGATGAATGTATGAGATTTAGCCTGGTATTGTTCTGAAAACTGCTTTAACCAAAACTCAAAATTTCGCTTGCCATGTTTGCTATGACTGCATTAATCACGTGCTCCGTGATACACCTACCAACCTATACGCCGGTTTCCGGCACACAATACTATTTCCCTGATATTATGGTTCTGCAGCCTTGCGTGCAAAAACTGCACCCTCGCTGATTATTTTTTATTCCCGGAATATTATTTAAACCAGTTATCTCATACTTGCCATGAATAGATTGCTACCGAGAATTACCCTCCTTATTGTTTTGTCCGCCGTCCTTGTAAACTGCCGAAAAAAAGCCTTTGATGAGTATTACGGCCGGCCGGATAACCTGCCTCCTCCCATCTACCAGCAACTGGGTGCCCGCGGGAATTTTAAAAACCTCCTCGCCGTTATTGATAAAAGCGGCTACAAATCTATATTGAGCGGCTCCGGTTCCTTTACCATGTTCGCGCCCAATGACGCCGCTTTTCAGAAATTCTTTACCGATAAAGGCATCAGTAGTACGGCACAGATAGACTCGGCCACCTGCCAGTCGATCGTTACTTTCTCGCTGATGTACAATGCCTTCCTGAAAGCGCGGATGGGCGATTACCAGGCCAATACCGGCTGGGTAGTCAACCAGGCTTTCCGCAGGAGAACGGCCAACTACAGAAGTTTTTATAAAGATACCAGCTATACCGGTACGGCTTATACAGCCATCGCTTCCAACCGGAACAACAGCTTTATTTTTGGCGACAACAACAATAAATACACCACCTACTTTATCGATAATTATTTTTCCACTCACGGGCTTACCGCGACCGATTATAACTATTTCTATCCAACCTCAACATATTCGGGTTTCAACGTAGCCAATGCTACCGTGGTGAACAAGGATATCGTAGCGGAAAACGGTTATATCGACGAGATAGACCGCGTGGTATTGCCACAGCTCAGCATCGACCAGTACCTTGCTTCCAATCCACAGTACAGCGAGTTTAAAAAACTGTTTGATAAATACATGGTGTCGTTTTTATTAAACAACGATGTCAGCAATAACTACCAGTTGCTTTTCGGCAAAACCGCCAACGTATATGTAAAAGAATTTTATCCTACCCTGGCATATTCGCCGAACAATGAAAACTATCTCAAACTGACGGACAACGACGGGCAGACAAACGGTTATACGATGTTCGTTCCCCGCAACGATGTACTGGACGCTTATATCAATTCCGTGCTGCTGGAAAATTATCCTTCACTGGATGTGATACCCACCCAAATCATCGTTGATTTCCTTAATGCCCACATGTGGCAGGCCTCCGTATGGCCAAGCAAATTCGGTGTTTATAATAATACCCAGGGAGAACCCGCCAAATTCGACCCCAATGCCGACATCATCGACAAACAGGTGTTGAGCAACGGCTTTTTCTACGGCACCAGCAAAGTGCAGCAGGCCAATGTATTCTCTACCGTGTATGGACGCGCCTATCTCGACCCCAAGTTCCTGATCATGACAAGGGCGCTGGACCTGAGCAACCGGTATATCATCGATATTCCTACTATTAAGTACACGCTTGTTATGATGAGCGATTCCGCTCTCAGGGCCAAGGGCTTCGACTGGAGCGTCACCCACAACGACTGGCAATACACCACGCCCGGAACTACTACCATTACCTATGGCACCACCGCACGCGATTTACTCCTGCGCGTACTGGCCATGTCCATCGTGCCTACACCCAATAATGACCTGGATAATATTTCCGGTTCCGGCATCATAGAAACACTCAACGGGGAGTACATTAAATACAATGCCGGTAATTTTATTTCGGCCGGAGACCAGGACAGTGGTTTCGTGGTGCATACCACGGGCACCAAAACATCTTCCAACGGCCGGGTGTACTACGGCGACAATTTATTGATGTATAGTGTGGTGCCCCTTGCTACTTCCATTCTCAACCTGGGATCTTCGCCAACCTCGCAGTTTTACAATTTTGCGCAATACCTGAAAAATTCCAGCCTTTACAATGCCACCACCGGCAGCATTCTCGGTGTGTCGCTCGGGGTGCTC
>DASYCT010000161.1:0-15963 GCA_036500065.1 Chitinophagaceae bacterium
CGCTTGCTGTACTTAACACGATATTGCTGTACTTTCTTTGGCGGCAATACGGTATTGGTGGCAATGATGAGCACATTGGGCACCTGGGTGGTAAGGGCCATACGATTGTAGAGTGCTCCACCGGTGAGATAACCCATGACCTTATCGCCTTTGTAAGTGAGACTTTTTATGATTTCATCTTCGGCCGGCTTTAGCTTACCAAACAGTGATTCCTTTGGCTTATAATATTTGCCTTTCGACAGCCGTACGATGCTACCCTTCAGCGCAAGGCGGCTGAGGGCTTTTGCCAGGCTTAGTTCACCTGAAGGAAGTACTTCAAAACTGTTATAGTCGAAGATAATGCCTTCGGGAATTTCCTCTATGCGGTCTGTGACCAGTTGATGTATGTTGCTCTCTGCTTTCACAGATACAAAGATAGGATATTTTAGTCAAGTTATTAATGTTACAAACTTGACATATTACACATTGTCATTATATAATATTGATTATCAATATAAGTCAAGTTATTACTATTTAAAACTTGACAGTTTTGGCTTTTTATTCACTTGGGACCAAAATCAAATATTTACCAATCTTACTGTTTTTTGGCATTTATTTGAAATGCTAAAACAGTAGAACCTAGGCCAGGCAAAAAATCAAACTAATAGCTGATGGCTGGCTGTGACACCACCGGGATGCGCCATTAATTTATGTATACTATTAAAACAGAAAAGGCCGCCTCATTGCTGAGAACGACCTTTAAAGCTGTCGGGACGACAAGATTCGAACTTGCGACCCCTTGCACCCCATGCAAGTGCGCTACCGGGCTGCGCTACGTCCCGCAACCATATTCCCGGAACATTTTAACCGCCCGGACGTTTCCATCCGAACGTTTGGGGTTGCAAATGTACACGATTATTTCAATTTTAAAAATTCAATAAACAACCGTTATCTTCGCACAACTCATTTGCAATGAAGGTTCTACTAAAACAGGTTCATATCATCGATCCCGCCTCGCCTCATCACCATTCCAGGAAAGATATTTTTATTACCGAAGGCATCATCCGAAAGATTGCGGATAGCATCGGCGAGACCGCCGACCAGGTGGTAGCACAGGACGACCTGTACGTGTCCCCCGGCTGGATGGACAGCTTTGCCCATTTCTGCGACCCCGGCTATGAATACCGGGAAACCCTGCAGACAGGCGCTGCCGCGGCTGCCGCAGGTGGCTTCACCACCGTTTTTGTGACACCTGACACCCGCCCGGTGCTCGACAGCAAATCAATGGTGGAATATGTAGTCCAGCAATCCCGGACCCTTCCCGTGCAACTCATCCCCATCGGCGCCATCACCAAAAATGCCGAGGGGAAAGAACTGGCGGAAATGTATGATATGCACGCCAGCGGCGCGCGGGCCTTTAGCGATGGGCTCAACTCCGTACAGTCAGCCGGCCTCCTGTTAAAGGCCCTCCAATATGTAAAGGCCGTCAACGCCGTCATTATCCAGTTACCGGACGATACAACCATCGCCCCGCAGGGGCTGATCAACGAAGGCATCGTATCCACCCGGCTGGGCCTGCCCGGCAAACCCATGATGGCCGAGGAACTGGTCGTGGCCCGTGACATCAAGCTGGCGCGCTATGCCGGCTCGCGGCTCCATTTTACCGGGGTATCCTCGCCCAAATCGCTGGAATACATCCGGCGCGCAAAAGACGGCGGTCTGCAGGTCACCTGCTCAGTGACCCCCTACCACCTGGCTTTCTGCGATGAAGACCTGATGGGCTATGACACCAACCTCAAGGTAAATCCCCCGCTGCGCAGCAAAAGCGACCGCGATGCCCTGCGCAAGGCGGTGGCGGCAGGGGCCGTGGACTGCATCGCCACCCACCACCTGCCACGCGACTGGGACAGCAAGACCTGCGAATTTGAATACGCTAAAAATGGTATGATAGGACTCGAAACCTGCTACGGCGTGCTGAAAACCGCCCTGCCGGAAATAAGCGAAGACCACTGGGTGGAACTGCTGTCCACCAATGCCCGGAAAATATTCGGGCTGGAAATACCCACGATAACGGAAAATGCCACCGCCACCCTCACCCTTTTTCAACCGGGCAGGCGCTATGAGTATAAAAAGGAACAAGTAAAATCAAAGTCCCGCAATTCTCCTTTTATAGGACAGCAACTGACCGGCAAAGCATTCGGCATCATAAACGGAAACAGGATTGAACTGAACGGGGAATAATAATGGAAACAAAAAAAACAACCTCGCATATACTAAAAGGGATCATCATTGCCGTACTATATATGATGATTGACTTTATCGTCGAGAAAAAAGGGGAACAGGCGCCGGTATTTTTAAGATACCTGCCTGCAATTATAATGGCGGGGGGCGTTATCTTGTCCTGCTTTATTTTTGGACGGCAGACAGGCGGCCATTCGACGTTTGGCGATGTGTTTGCACACGGTTTTAAAACAACGGCTGTATTTACCTTCCTGGTCGCGGTGTATGCGTATATTATGATACAATACGTTTTCCCGCCAACGGAAAAAGATATACAGGCCGCGATGGCGACTATACAACAGCAGGGAAATGTAATGCCCCAGGAAGTGAGAAAGATGGCGGTGGATGCGTCTAAACATGCCTGGGTAATCACGGTGTCCGGTGGTATTTTCGCTTCCCTCATTTGTGGACTGGTGGGATCTTTGATTGGCGCCGCTATCGCAAAAAAGAAATCATAATTTCAATCCTTTAAAGCATCCCGCAATGGATCTTTCTATTGTAATACCGCTGGTCGACGAAGCCGAGTCATTGCCCGAACTGTCCGCATGGATAGAACGGGTCATGAAGGAAAACCGGTATACCTACGAGATCATCTTTATCGATGACGGCAGTACCGACAATTCCTGGGAGGTGATCAAAGAATTGCGTTCCGCCAACCCGCATATAAAAGGCATTAAATTCCAGCGCAACTACGGAAAGAGCGCCGGCCTTTATGAAGGATTTAAAGCGTCGGAGGGAGATGTAATAATTACGATGGATGCCGATATGCAGGACTCACCCGACGAAATACCCGAGCTGCGCCGCATGATCGTAGAAGATAAGTACGACCTCGTCAGCGGCTGGAAAAAGAAACGCTACGATAATGCCATTTCCAAAAATATTCCTTCCCGTTTCTACAATGCCATGACCCGCGCCCTGTCGGGTATCCACCTGCACGATTTCAACTGCGGGCTGAAATCCTATCGCAGGAACGTGGTGAAAAGCATTGAAGTATATGGTGAAATGCACCGCTACATACCGGTACTGGCCAAATGGGCCGGATTCAAAAGAATCGGCGAAAAAGTGGTGGAGCACCGCGCCCGTAAATACGGCACCACCAAGTTCGGGCTCAGCCGCTTTATCAACGGGCCGCTCGACCTTGCTTCTATTATGTTCGTAGGCAAATACGGCAAGAACCCGATGCACTTTTTTGGTCGCTGGGGCACCGTCTTTTTCGTAATGGGTCTTGCACTGACGATCTACCTGGTCATTGCCCGCCTGTTTGTAAACCCTGATGTGGGGCTGAGCAACCGGCCACCGTTTTTTATCGCCATGACCGCTATGATCATCGGCTCGCAAATGTTCCTCGCGGGTTTTATCGGTGAAATGATTTCGAGAACCTCTTCCGGCAGAAACCATTACCTGGTGGAGACAAAGCTGGGGATGAATGAATAAACATATTGTCATACTGGGACCGGGCCATCCTCTCCGCGGCGGCCTGGCTACGTTTGATGAACGACTGGCAAAAGCCTTCCAGGACAGGGGCTTCCGGGCTACCATCTATAGCTTCTCGCTGCAATACCCGGAGTTTATGTTCCCAGGCACGACACAGTACTCGGACGAACCCCCACCGGAAAACATCCACATCCTTTCAAAAGTAAACTCCATCAACCCGTTCAACTGGCTGAAAGTGGGTTTGGAACTAAAGGCGTTAAAGCCGGATATCATCGTGGTTCGGTTCTGGCTGCCTATGATGGGACCAGCACTTGGCACCATACTGCGGATAGCAAAAAAGAACCGTCATACGCGGGTGGTGGCGATCACCGATAATATTGTGCCGCATGAAAAACGTCCCGGCGATACCATTTTTACGCGCTATTTTCTGAAGCCCTGCGATGCATTTATCGCCATGAGCGAAAAAGTGATGCAGGACCTTGCCCTGTTTGCCCCTCATAAACCGGCTACCCGGGTGTTGCACCCGCTGTACGATAATTTTGGGGCGGCCATTTCCAAAGCGGAAGCCCGCCAGCACCTGGGCATTCCGGCAACAGAACCTATCGTATTGTTTTTTGGATTTATCCGTAAATACAAAGGGCTGGACATTCTGTTCAGCGCCCTTGCCCTGCTGAAGCAGCGCATACAAAATACGCCGCTGAAGGATCTCAAACTGCTGGTCGCCGGTGAGTTTTACGAAGAGGAGAAAGCCTACCGGCAACAAATAGAAGAAAGCGCTATCGGCGATATGCTTATCATGAAAACAGGGTTTATACCCAACCAGGAGGTGCGCGACTATTTCTGCGCGGCCGACGTGGTGATACAGCCTTACCGCAACGCCACCCAAAGCGGCGTTACACCCCTCGCCTATCATTTTGAAAAACCGATGATCGTAACCAATGTCGGCGCACTGCCCGATTATGTGCCACACGAAAAAGCAGGACTGGTGGCAGCCCCCGAACCTGCCGCACTGGCAGCGGCTATCGAACGCTACTTTGAATTAGGCGAACACTATTTTATTCCGCATCTTCGCGAAGAAAAAAAGAAATATTCGTGGGATATTTTAGTGAATGCGGTACTAAACGATTCACCGCCCACGACTGACAACTGATCATGATATACCGAAGTAAAGCTCCTTTACGTATTGGCCTCGCCGGTGGAGGCACCGATGTAAGTCCGTATTGTGATTTATACGGCGGGGCTATCCTCAATGCAACCGTGGGCCTTTACGCGTATGCGAATATCGAACCGCTTGCAGAAGATATCATTGTATTGCAGGCGCTCGACCGCAAAGAAGAAAAGCAGTACCAATGGTCCAAAAGCCTGCCCATCGACGGTCATCTCAATTTATTAAAGGGTGTATACAACAGGGTGCAGCGGGATTTTGAAATACCGCACACCGGTTTTCGCCTGAGCACTTTTGTCGATGCTCCCGCAGGCAGTGGGCTGGGCACTTCCTCCACGCTGGTGGTGGCCATCCTGGGCGCTTTTGCCGAAATGTTCCGCCTGCCATTGGGCGAATACGATATTGCCCATCTCGCGTATGAAATAGAAAGAAAGGATTTGCAGATGGCCGGCGGAAGGCAGGACCAGTACGCCGCTACATTCGGCGGGGTCAACTACATGGAGTTTTACGAAAACGACAAGGTGATCGTAAACCCGTTGCGCATCAAGCAGCAATATTTATTTGAACTGGAAAACAATCTCCTGCTGTATTATACCTCTACGACCCGCGAATCGGCCCATATTATCGAAAAGCAAAGCAGGAATGTAGAAGATAAACAATCCAAATCCATCGAAGCCACGCACCAGTTGAAACAACAGGCGCAAATGATGAAAGAAGCCCTGCTCAAGGGAAGGCTGCGGCAGATAGGCGAGATACTCGATTTTGGATTTCGTCAAAAACGGCAGATGGCGGAAGGCATTTCCAACAGCCTGATGGAAGAAATATATGAATCCGCTAAAAAGGCGGGCGCCACCGGCGGAAAGATATCCGGTGCGGGCGGCGGCGGCTTCATGACCTTTTATTGCCCGGATATCAGTAAGTACAAAGTGCAGGAGGCATTGAAAACATTTGGTGGCTATTGCCAGCCCTACCGGTTTACCGACCACGGGCTCACCACCTGGACCATTACAGAATAAGCTACGAGCCACGAGCTATGAGCTAAAAAAATACCTATGAGCAAGATTAAAGACATTATTTCCGAATCGATAGCCGTTAAAACAACATTACTGGCCGACACCGCGATGCTGGACAGGATTGATAAGACGGTGACCATGATCGTAAATGCCCTGCGCAATGGTAACAGGCTTTATTTCTGCGGCAATGGCGGCAGCGCTGCCGACGCTCAACATCTCGCGGCTGAGTTCAGTGGTCGTTTTTACCTCGACCGCGACGCTCTGCCCGCCGAAGCCCTGCATTGCAATACCTCCTACCTGACGGCGGTAGCCAATGATTACAGTTATGAAGTGGTGTACTCCCGCCTGGTAAAAGGCATTGCCCACAAAGGCGATGTATTGCTCGGTCTGTCCACCTCGGGCAACTCCGGCAATATTGTAAAAGCATTTGAAACGGCTCGTGAAAAAGGAGTGATTACCGTGGGATTCACCGGGGAGGATGGCGGCAAAATGAAAGGATTGAGCGACTACCTGTTCAACGTACCTTCCAAAAACACCCCACGCATACAGGAAAGCCATATCATGATCGGTCATATTATTTGCCAGCTTTCAGAAGAACAGTATTTCAAACCATGAATATCCGCGAAGCCATAGTGCTGGCCGGAGGACTGGGCACAAGGCTGCGCAGCGCCGTTCCTGATTTGCCCAAGTGTATGGCTCCCGTCAACGGCAAGCCTTTTATCGCGTATGTCATCGACTATTTCCGTGCGCAGGGCATTGAAAAATTCATTTTTTCGCTCGGCTATATGCACGAAGTGATCAGGCAATACCTCGATACGCAATATGCTTATCCCGAACATGAACCCGCTACTGCTTTCAGCTATTCGATCGAAGATCAACCTCTTGGCACCGGTGGCGCCATCCGCCTGGCCTGCCGCCTTGCTACGGAAACAACCACCCTGGTGCTGAACGGCGACACCCTGTTCAAAGTGCAGCCATCGCAGATGGCCGCTTTTCATCATGCCCATGGAGCCGATTGCACGCTTGCCCTCAAACCCATGACCGATTTTGACCGCTATGGTGTGGTGACCCTCGGAAACGAAGGCCGGGTAACTCACTTCAAGGAAAAGCAGTTTTATCACGAAGGGTTGATCAACGGAGGCGTATATGCCCTTGACCCGGCTCGCCTGCTGGCGGCCCGGTTGCCGGAACAGTTCTCCTTTGAAAAAGACTGGCTGGAACAGGGGCTGCTGGAAGGAAACAGGAAAATCTATGGTATCGTGCAGGATGACTATTTTATCGACATCGGTATTCCCGCCGATTATGAGCGGGCGCAGGCAGAATTGCTGCCCGTATAATTATCTCCTTAACCCATCGACACATGCTTGACTTACAGACCATCGACAAAAACTGGACCTTGTTTCTCGACCGCGACGGCGTTATCAACCATGAAAAAGAAGGCGATTATATCTACAACGCGGCCGAATTCGTGTTTTATGATGGCGTCACCGCGGCCCTGAAACTGCTGGAACGCCGTTTTGGCGATGTGATACTGGTCACCAACCAGCGCGGGATAGGCAAGGAACTCATGACGGAACTGGACCTGATGGATATTCATAACCACATGCTGAAAAAGATTGAGGGTGCAGGCGGCCGCATCGACGCCATCTACTATTGTACATCGATCGACAACCAGCATCCCGACCGTAAGCCACAGCCCGGCATGGCGCTGAAGGCGAAAGAAGATTTCCCGGCTATCGATTTCTCCAAATCGGTGATGGTGGGCAATAAAATGAGCGATATGCTGTTTGGCCGCAATGCCGGCATGCATACCGTCTACCTTCAAACCACCCACCCCGACCAGCCGCTTCCCAATCCTGCTATCGACCTGGCATTTAAAAGCTTGTTAAATTTTGCAGAAGCGCTGGCCGCCAAATAAAATTTATCGTCTTTCTTTTCGTTGAAGGGCGCAGGCCCGCTTTAATGTACCTTTGCCTCACCATTATCATTGTATCACATGAATAAACCGGCTATATTCCTCTACGCACTACTGATCGGCTCTCTCGTATGCTCTGCAGTCGGGGCGCAGAATAAACACATTCCCCCGGTGGACAGGAAACAGCTGTTCAAAAAGGAAGACTCGCTGAAGATATATGCGGACAGTATGATCTACTGCGAGATAGACGGCAAACGGTTCCGGTCCGATAGCCAGTTTACCAAAACCTTTGTACGCGCCCTGAAGGTCCCGCACTCTTTTTATTATCCCTTCGACTCGCTGGAAACGGTTTCTATCCAATACCCCGACGACAGCACATTTCGCATCTTTACCTGGCAGCTCAAGAAAGACGAGTACATGTATTTCCAGAAAGGGGCCATACAAATGAATACCCCCGACGGATCATTGAAACTATATCCCTTGTTCGACGCTTCCATGTTTACCGGCAAGCCGCTGGACTCCGTCCGCACCCGCAGGAACTGGATTGGCGCCATCTATTACCGCGTCATCCACAAAACCTGGAACGGGACCAATTATTATACCATGCTGGGATTTGACGACTTTACCGTCAGCAGCAACCGCAAATGGATGGAAGTAATGCATTTTGATCCCGAAACCGGCGAGCCTTTGTTCGGCGGTCCTATGATTAGTTTCAAAGAAGATACCGGCAAGGCGAAACCGACACAGTACCGGTTTGACCTCGAATATAAAAAAGAGGCCCGGACCCAGTTCAACTACAATCCCGAACTGGACATGATTATTTACGACCACCTGATTTCCGAATCGGAACAGCCCGAGCGCAAAGAGACTTATATACCCGATGGTGATTTTGAGGGATTCAAATGGAAAGACGGTCTTTGGGTGCATGTGGACCAAGTATTCAACTTCAAACTGAAAGACGGGGAAGCGCCGAAGGAAGCCACCATAAAAGACGACCAGGGCAATATCGACGAGCAAAAGCTGATGCAACAGTCGGAAAAGAATATAGAAAATGCGAAGAAAAAGGCGGACGACGAAAAGAAGCCCCCGGTGAAGAAAAAGCCCGGCGACCAGTAAGATAATTTATGTAATGTGCTGCATATTGGCATCTCTCCTAAAAAAGAGATGCTTTTTCTTTCCATACCAACTCCCTGCCATGAAAACTGGGATGCCATGCTTCCCAATGAAAAAGGCGCTTTCTGTAATGCCTGCGCAAAGACAGTCATGGATTTTACTGCGATGACCGATGATGAAATAAAGCAGTATTTCCTGCGGCACCATGGGCAGAAGGTTTGCGGCCGTTTTGACCATCGGCAATTGGCAGCCCCCGTACCCCCGGCAGTCGACCTTCACGCCCTGCTGGCCTCTTACCTGCCCCGGTGGAAGAAATTCCTGGCTATACTGGTGGTTGTTTTTGGCGGCTTTTTAACCGGCTGTAACCCGGCCCAGCCCTTGGGTAAGATTGCAATGGGTACACCCGCCATCTGCATCCCGGATACCACCGCGCCCAGGCATATTATTGGGGATACGCTGGAATACCTGCCACCCCACCTTCCCCAAAAACGCATCGCCCCGGCCATGGCTAAACCAGCCATACCGATACTACATTTAGACACTTCGGCAAGAATGAAAGGAGACAGTCTCAAACCACTCATCGGTCATAGCTACTGACCTAACCAAGCAATTTGTTCTTGGCTTTCAGGTATTCATCCTCAGACAAAATTCCTTTTTGCCTTAGGTCAAACAGCTTCTGCAATTCATCGGCCATGCTGTGCGAACCGGGCGGCCTGTCGCCCGCAGCCTGCGCTCCGGGAACCTGCTGAAACACCGACGCCATTTGCCGGGCCTGGTTGGCAAACTGCTGGTTTTTGAAATCGGACTGCGCCAGCGTGATCGTATCCTTCAGTCGTTTGGGATGGAATACATTATAATAGTCAGTAGCGCCCACCTGGGCGGCGGTTTGTATTTCCACATGTCCATAATTAAATACCCGGCCCCAAAGACTTTGGTCGTATGACACATTATTTATTTTATCCAACGGGCTTTCTTTGGCAAAGTGACTCAGCAACCCGGCCTCGTCGATTACCCGGTAATTGGTGACCACCCATATATCTACTTTCCACTTCAAGTATTTGAATAAAAAAATAAGGATTCCCACCAGCCCCGTTACCAGCCTCCAAACAGGAGGCATGGAAATAAGGATAGCCGCCACCAGCGCGGCCAGCGCCACCAATACCGGCCAGGCAAAGGATAAAACACTGGTACGCGTGACCAGCAATATTTTCTCACCGTTTTGCAAAGGGGTGCGCATGGGTAAATTTTAGCATCAAGTTAAGCCAGTTGACCCAAATCAGGAAAAGGATTCCCGGGCATTGTAAGACCTGTTAATATGTTATTATATGCCCTTGCCGGGCGGGCCTCAATTTGTTGCTTTCGTCCTTATACACTAAACTTGCACGCCAACAGGCCTGTTTTAAACCCGTATAATTGAAGTATGGCGAAGAATTTATTGATTGTGGAATCCCCGGCGAAAGCTAAAACGATTGAGAAGATCCTGGGCGAAGATTTCGAGGTAAAAAGTTGCTATGGTCATATCCGTGATCTTGAAAAAGACAATATGGGTATTGATGTCAACAATAATTATAAACCCAGCTATATTGTTCCGGCGGAAAAGGAAAAAGTGGTAAAGGAACTCAAAGCCAGCGCCAAAAAATCCGGCGAAGTATGGCTCGCAACGGATGAGGACCGTGAAGGAGAAGCCATTAGCTGGCACCTGTGTGAAGTGTTGGGCCTCGACCCGGTCAAGACCAAACGCATTGTCTTTCATGAAATTACCAAGCCCGCCATCCAGAAAGCGGTGCTCTCGCCCCGCACGGTAGATATGAACCTGGTCAACGCCCAGCAGGCGCGCCGCATCCTCGACCGCATCGTGGGGTTTGAATTAAGTCCCGTGCTCTGGCGCAAAATGAGCATGCGCAACAACCTCAGCGCAGGCCGGGTACAAAGCGTAGCCGTTCGCCTGATTGCCGAAAGGGAACGCGAAATCAATGCCTTCCAGCCCGCCAGCACCTTTAAAGTAGAAGCACAGTTTACCGCCAAAGACATCAGCGGCAAAACAGTGAGCTTCGCTGCGGAAGGAAAGAAATATTCCAATGCGGAAGGTGCAGAAGCTTTTCTACAAAGCTGTATGTCTGCCAGCTATGCGGTAGGTGATATCCAGGTGAAGCCCGGCAAGAAATCGCCGGCTGCTCCTTTTACCACTTCCACCCTTCAGCAGGAAGCATCCCGCAAACTGGGCTATTCGGTTAGCCGCACCATGCTGCTGGCCCAGCGCCTCTATGAAAGCGGTAAGATCAGCTATATGCGTACCGACAGCGTGAACCTGAGCGAAACGGCGATGGACGATATTAAAAACCAGGTCGGCAACCAGTTTGGTAATAATTATTACCAGTCGCGCAAATACAAAAACAAAAACGAAAACGCCCAGGAAGCCCACGAAGCCATCCGCCCCACCTATATGGAAAGCCCGTCGGTGGAAGATTCCGACCTTCGCCGCCTGTACGAATTGATCTGGAAACGCACCATGGCCAGCCAGATGGCCGATGCTGAACTGGAAAAAACAACCGCGAAGATTCAAATCTCTACCAATAAAGAAGAGCTTACCGCCAGCGGTGAAGTGCTCAAGTTTGACGGGTTCTTAAAAGTCTACCGCGAAGACACGGACGAAGAAGACCTGACCGAAGAAGAACAGAACGAAGGGATGCTGCCTCCGCTAACGGTAAAGCAACAGCTTCCGCTAAAGGAAATGAAGGCCACCGAGCGTTTCAGCCGCCCGCTGCCACGCTATACGGAAGCCTCGCTGGTAAAGAAACTGGAAGAACTCGGCATCGGCCGCCCTTCTACCTACGCTCCCACCATTTCCACCATCCTCAAACGGGGCTACGTGGAAAAAAGAGACAAGGAAGGCGTAAAACGCGATTTCAGGATATTACGACTCCGGGAAAATACCATCATAAAAGAAACCGAACAGGAAACCACCGGCGCGGAAAAATCAAAACTCTTCCCTACCGATCTCGGGCTGGTCGTAACCGATTTCCTGAAACAGTATTTTGACGATATAATGGATTATGGTTTTACGGCAAGGATTGAAAATGAATTTGACGAAGTAGCTGCCGGCAAAATCAAGTGGAACAGTATGATCAATGATTTTTATCTCCCCTTCAAAGAGGATGTAAAAAATACCATTGAGAATGCCGAACGCATCAAGGGCGAACGTGAGCTGGGCATTGACCCGGTAAGCGGCAAGAAAGTAGTAGCCCGCATGGGCCGTTATGGTCCCATGATACAGATAGGCGATGTAAGCGACGAAGAAAAACCCCGTTTTGCCAAAGTAAAGAATACGCAAAGCATTGAAACCATCAGCTACGACGAGGCGATGGAGCTTTTCAAACTGCCCCGCATACTCGGCCAGTTTGAAGAAAAAGATGTATCGGTCAGTATAGGTCGCTTTGGTCCCTATATAGCGCACGACGGTAAATTCTATTCACTTGCCAAAGAGCTGGATCCTTATACCATCAGCCTCGAAGAAGCCATTCCCATCGTAGTGGAAAAACGCGAGGCAAAGGAACAACGCACCATTAAAGTATTCGAAAAGGAAAAAATACAACTCCTGCGCGGCCCTTATGGTCCCTATATCAAACAGGGATTGCGCAATTATAAACTCAGCAAAGAACAACAGGAACGGGTGGCAGACCTCGGTATCGACGAGGTAAAAGCCACTATAGAAGAACTAAAGGCCAACCCGCCCCGGAAAGTCCCAAGAGGAAAAAAGAAATCATCGTAACGCTCTCTTCCACACCGTGTGGATAATTAGCATTAGCTGGTATGGCTATATGCAGCGATATTTATTTGCAATTCGGTAACAATAATTTTGTGGATAAAAGCGTCTTATGTAGCAAAGACGGCCGGCTGGCCCGGTTTTTATATCGTTGATTGAATGGAAGAAACAAAAGAAATATCGGCATTATTCCACCTCATCGACGACCCCGATGAAGAAGTCTTCACTACCGTAAGTGAACGGATCGTCTCGCTGGGCAAGGGAATCATACCCAACCTGGAAAACCTCTGGGAAAATACCCCGCTGGAAGTGATCCAGGGACGGATTGAACTGCTGATTCACCGTCTCCATTACCGCGACCTGACCGAAGAATTCAATCATTGGAAAAGCCAGCCCGAGCAGGACCTGCTCTACGGGGCGTTGCTGGTAGCCAAATACCAGTTTCCCGAACTCGTCAGCACCAGCATCTATGCCGAAGTGGAAAAGATGCGCCGCAATATCTGGCTGGAATTGAACAGTTATCTTACCGCGCTCGAACAAACCAATGTCATCACCACCATTTTATACAATTACTACAATATAAAAGGCACCGAAATCAATTACGGCGAGCCCAACGAATTCCTCATCAATAAAGTGATCGATACCAAGCGGGGCAATGCCATCGCCAATGGCATCATCTACTTAATACTGGCCGAATTGCTGGACGTGCCCATCCGCGCCATCAATATTCCCCGGCAGTTTATCCTGGCCTATTTTGATGTGGATTATAACTGGCAACTCCCCTCCAACCCCGCCCACAAAATCCAGTTTTATATTGACCCGATGACAGGCCATGTCTTTACCCACAAAGATGTAGAGAGCTATTTTAAACGCATCTCAGTGCCCCCTACCGCCTCCTATTTCAAACCCATGAGCCACAAACGCATCATCCAGTTCCTCCTGGATGAATTTTCCCGCTGCTTCGACGACGATAAAAACCGGTTCCGCCAGCAGGAACTGCTCATCCTCGCCGATTCCATCAATGAATAGCTAAATCCTGCCCTCCCCGGTTTCCGTTACGGATAAACTTTTCCAGGTATTTGCTTGTTTGTATCTTAGTTCCCCTGGAAATCATTTAACCATTTAAAACTAATTCAAAATGAAACTGAATATCGGTATCACGGAAAAAAACCTGCAGGCAGTCGCCAACGAATTACAAAAACTGCTGGCCGACGAAGTCGTACTATACATGAAAACACGTAACTATCATTGGAACATCGAAGGCCCGAGCTTTATGGAGCTTCACAAACTCTATGAAGGCCAGTATGAAATGCTGGACGATATAATGGATTCTGTGGCAGAACGCATACGCCAGCTCGGGCATCACGCGGAAGGTCAGCTAAAGGATTTTGTACAGCTTACCCGTCTCGGCGAGGATGGTTACAGCTCCAATGCAAAAGAACAGCTTAAGAATTTACTGGAAGACCATGAAACCATCGCCCGCAACCTGCGGAAGAATATCATCGAGTTCAGCGATGATTACCACGATGCCGGCACCGCCGATTTTGTGACAGGCCTGCTGAAAGAGCATGAAAAAACAGCCTGGTTTATACGCAGCTACACAAAAGAGTAGACGCTAATTGCGCGAATTGAAACGAATGGGGCGAATAGTCCGAACATAAAAATGAGGATCATAAGACCCTCATTTTTACTTTTATATTGCATGCCGACGTTCGTCCGCGGCATTCGCCCCATTCGTTACAATTCGCGGCATTCGCGTTACCATTGACGGTACTCCCGCTTCACATACTGGTTAGCCGCATCATAATTGGTGATGCGCATGTTTTTAGCATCCCACAATAACTTTTTACGGCCGTCAAATATATTTTTCCCTCCGACAATCGTTCCCGTCATATAACTGCGGAGCGCAAGATTACTGATCAATATGCTTTCCGTAAAAGGACCGGCATATTCAAAAGGCGAACTGGTCACCCCCTTGCCGTAACCGGCGATACAGGCATTGACCCATTGCAGGTAATGACCTTCCGGCACCCGTGCCAGCGACGGCGCCGGCATCGGCGTGTCCTGCATCAGTTTGGTCGGCAGCAGGCGAGGATTGGCCCCGTAACAGTCAAACAATAGTTTCCCCTTAGTCCCTATAAACAATACGCCCCCATCGCCATTGCCCATTGGTTCGTCGGGCAGCAGTTCATCGGGTCGTTCGGGCAGTAAGCCCCCATCCATCCAGGTTACTTTCAGGTTGCCCTTGCCATCCTTGCGGGGATAGTTCAGGTGAATGATGGAAGAAGGCGGGCAGCTATCGGGGTAATTCACCGCGTCCCACATCTTTTCATAATGACTGCTCACGCTGCACTCCACCGCATCGGGATACAGGATCGGCAATATCCGGTAGATAGGGTCCATGATATGGCAGGCCATATCGCCCAGCGCACCCGTGCCGAATGCCCACCAGCCACGCCAGTTAAACGGCAGGTAAGCGGGATTGTAATCGATGGCTTTGGCGGGACCCAGCCAGAGATTCCAGTCCAGTTCCGCGGGAACATCATATTTTCCCGTGGGCGTCGGTACTCCCTGCGGCCACACCGGCCTGTTGGTCCAGGCATAAGCGGAATGAACGTCCCCAATCAGCCCGGCCTCGTACATTTCTTTTCCTTTCCGCACACCGTCGCCCGAGCCGCCCTGGTTGCCCATCTGGGTTATCACCTTGTAGCGTTTAGCCGCTTCGGTAAGCGTTCTCGCTTCGAAAATATCGTGCGTGAGCGGCTTCTGTGTGTACACATGCTTGCCAAGCTGCATCGCCGCCAGCGTAGCAACGGCATGAATATTATCCGGCGTGGAGATAGAACAGGCATCGATGTTTTTCTTTTCCTTTTCCAGCATTTCCCGGAAATCCTTGTAGTAGTTCGCTTTGGGATGCGATTTGCGCGAGTCGGCCGACTGCCGGTCGTCTACATCGCAAAGCGCCACGATATTCACGTTCGGGCTTTTGGAAAATTCTATGAGGTCGCCCTTTCCCTTACCTCCTACCCCGATGCCGGCAATATTCAGTTTATCACTTGGCGCGATAAACCCCTTGCCCAGCACATGACGCGGCACGATAAAAAAGCTACCGGCCGCCAGTGAACTGTTACGGATGAATTTCCTACGGGAAAAGCCTTTTGAGTTATCCTGCTTTTTGTTCATAGTTGTTGGATGTTGACTGAGTTTCAATACAGGCGATGACAATCACTACAGTAACGTAGCGTCAAGACTGATGGCGGCATTGAGCACCTTGCTGACAGGGCAATTGGCCTTGGCGCCT
>DASYCT010000162.1:0-8841 GCA_036500065.1 Chitinophagaceae bacterium
TTTCATCATCGATCAGTATGGCATCCATTATAGTTCGGTGTTAAATTGAATAATTACCCGTGTTCCCGAAGGGGTGCCATCGGGACCAAAAAGGTCCGTAGTCTGCAAGGAACTGAACCCCTCATGGAGCCGGTTATGCACCGTAATTCTCTCTTCGAGTAAATGTAAACCTTTTGACTGGTGCAGGCGGCTGCTGTTCTGCTGGTATATTGCCGCTGCGGCACGCCCTATGCCATTGTCCTCCATTTCGCAGGAGACAAACGGCCCATCCCGGTAAACCCGGATACGGACCTGGCCGCCCTCCTCCCGGGGCAGTAGTCCGTGTACAATGGCATTCTCGACAACCGGCTGCAAGGTCAGCGGTGGAACAAGGGTTTGTCCCAACAATTCATCATCGACATGGATTTGCCAGCTAATCCGGCCATCAAAACGCATAGCTTCCAGTTCGAGGTATAGCCGGCAGGTTTCCAGTTCCTCCTGCAAGCTGATTTCGTTGTTGGTATTGTTGAGTTGTTTGCGGATCAACGTGACAAAAGTGGTCAGGTAGTTAATTGCTTTTTTATCCTGCTTTTCCTGGATAAGCGCCTTTATGGAGTTCAGGCAATTAAAAATAAAATGAGGGTTCATGCGCGCCCGCAAGGCCATGGCATGGAGTTTTACCGCCTCCCGTTCAAACTGTAGTTTTTGCGTATGGGCTCTTTTGACGCTGCGGATGCGGACACTCAAAAAAAGATAGATAGCCATTAGTGCCAGGACAGCTATCACCGTATAAAACCACCAGGCTTTCCAGAATGGCGGCGAGATAGTAATTTTCAGCCGAAGGGTCCGGCTTCCCCATTTTCCGCTCGTATTACTCGCATTCAGCAATAAGGTATAGCCGCCGGGAGGAAGACCGGTATAGGACGCCTTATTGTCATTACCGGTCATTACCCAATTTTTGTCAAAGCCGGTCAACAGATGCCGGTACTGGATCTTCTCCGGAAGATCAAATTGCATGGCCGCAAATTCTGCCGTGATAAAATTCTGATCGTACCGGAGAGACAGTTCCGTAACAGCAGGCAAAGGATTGCTTACAGCAGATAGATTGCTTACACTAAGCCCCGTTAAAACGATGGGCGGATCAAACTCATCCGTCTCCAGTTTCGAGGGGTTGAACAAGGTATAGCCCAGCGGACCGCCAAAGGCAAGATTACCGTCCGGGAAAACCATGTAGTAATACCTGTTGAATTCATCATCGGTCAACCCATCCCGGGAGGTAAAAGACCGGACTGTCTGGTTTTTGGGGTTGAATGCAAATATCCCTTTGTTGGAGCTGCACCAGAGCAAACCGTCGTTCCCCGGTAAGATACTGTAGATCGTATTATTGGGAAGACCGGTGGCGATGCTGAATACCTGCGTTTTTTGGGTGTTCTTATCCAGCCGGATCAATCCATCCGACAAAGTGCCGATCCAAAGCATGTCTTTGTTATCGGGATCGTTGCTGATACTAAGCAAATCTGTGCTGGGCAGCAGGGAGACCAGCTTTTCGGTATTTCCTGTAATCACGTCCCACCGGACAAGACTTTTATTGGTGCTGATATAAAAAACGGACTCGCCATCCGGGACCATTCCGTTTATTTCTTCGCCCGGATCGAGGTCCATCGGGGGGAATGATCGAAAGCAACCTTTCCAGGTATTGAATTTCAGTGGCCGGCAGTGTTGATCGATACCCCACAAAACACCTTCTTTTGTAAAGGATAAAAAACGGATGCTCCGCATTTCCTTCCTGGCAGCCGTAGCCGCGTCCGCGTCCCAAAAAGTTCTTACCGTAAGCCGGCCATTGATGAAAAGCGCCAATGGAGGATCGAAACTTCGCGTATTTACATCCGCTATCCAGACCGTGTCCTTCCAGGTAGCGCTGCGACTGGCGTATGGAACCGATCTTCCCAAAAAGGATCTTCCTACCTGCGTAGCGGAAACATGGTAATGACCTAATATATCGCTGACAAAGGAGTTGTTGTTCTCGTAAGCCTGCAGACCGGTTTTTGCCAGATTGTATTGCCTCAGTCCATAGCCGTTGGTACCGACCCACAGGACGCCCGACCGGTCGATATACATGCTGGTGGAAATGCCTTTGACGGCGGAGTTTGCCGATGACCATCTGATCAGCGAATCTTTTTTCGAGAGGATATAGATCCTGCTGTTATATCCAAAGAAATAATTGCCCTCATGGTCGAACCGGGCAATGAGTTTACCCGGTCCGCTGAGCCCGGGGAGTGGTATTTCATTAAAAAAACCGGTTGCAGGATTCCATATTTTTATTCCAGCGGCATCCACGATGATCCAATCGCCGTTCGTCCTCACAGCCGGCGTATAGATGTTCCTGCCTTTGGTATTAAAGGCCCGGATACTTTTAAAAGGGTATGGGATCATTTTGATAATCTGACCGGCGCTGTCGCATAACGCCAGGTGCGTTTGGGTCAACAGCACCAGGTCATCCTTCAGAAGTGTAATGCCGGCAACAGGTTCCCGAAGTTTCAGATCGGATAAGGAAAGATGCCTGACCCTCATCCGGGGGGAAGTCGATCCGGTAGACCCCGCCGTTGGCCGCCATCATCCAGCATACTCCCCGGCTGTTGCGGATGAGGCTTTTATAGTAGCTGGTTTCGGAGGCCAGCAATTCGAAACCTTTGTTCTTCCATAAATGAACTACTTTCCCGGTAACGGTGTTCAGCAGGTCCATCTTACCATCCATGTAGCACAGCAGCAGGTCATTGTTACCCGCATTAAAAAGATATATTATGATATTTCCGCTGAGCCCGGAAGAATCTGCTGAGGTATGGCGGTAGTTCGTAAATCCCCGCCCATCATAGCGGCCGAGCCCGTTGAGGGTAGCTATCCAGAGAAACCCATTGCCATCCTGGAAAATACCGCTTACATACGATTGCGGCAGACCGTCTCTGACTGTTATGATCCTGCTGACATTGGGAGTCTGGGCGGACAGATCACCCAACAAAGTCAAACAGGTAGTTAAAGTAATGAAAAATCTGACAAGCCCGGATGCCATGATTAAAAGTAGGGCTTATTGGCTAAACCCGCGGAAATTATGGGGTTGAAAAAGAATTTTTGAAGTTGTTCACCGGTGCGGATATAAAGTGAAAGCCGCAGGTTATGATTTCATATACGACACCGATCAATTCAATCCTGCCAAATAGCCCGGCGCCAAAAGATCATACAATACTCCCTGGCCTTGCACCCGTTAATAGTTTCTTCTATTTTGAGTATCCAAACCCTGGTAAACCCAATCGTCCAACTTATGAAGAAGATTTTCTTTTTTCTCTTGCCTCTCCTTCTTTTTCAGTCTGTCCTTTTTGCCCAATGCGGATCGGGGACCTGTCCTGCGGGCGCCATCAATACGTTGCCGGCCGGAGGCATTATCGCCGCGGGAACCACCTATTGTATATCGGGCATGATCAATAACACGACGGCCTATACCGTCAATGGGACGTTGATCATCCAGTCCGGGTCGGTGACAGTCGGCGATCTGACCGTCGGCAAAACCGGGTCTGTTATCGTCAGTGGAGGGGGCCGGTTGATGGCCAACTCATATACCGGTGATGCCACCGCTCCTGCCTCCGTCATTTCCAATGTGACCGTTTGCAGTAACGGGTACTTGTATTTATCGGGTGCCATCAACCCGGGAGAGACCAATTTCACGGTGAGCGATTATGGGATGTTCGTCATCCACGGGTCCTGGTCTACTATCATCAGCGATACCTGGTTCAATATAGGCCTGGGCGCTATTGTCGAGATGTGCAGTTCTTTTGTTTTTCAAAGCAGCACCGGGTTCTTTACGGAGACCAGCGGTGGCCCTTCTTATATCGTCACCCGGTCGGCTATGGCCAATGGCGCCGGCAGCGGGTACCTGTCCAAATCGGGCGCCGCGTCGCAAATAAGATGGGATATAGCCGGTGGCCCCGTTGCCTGGGTAACGCATCCCGCCGCCAACACCTGCACCGGTCCTTCCTGCGGCCCTATGCTACCCCCGGGTTCGATCGACAATGGCTTATGTGGTTCGGTCGCCGACAGTTACCAGCTTATTCTCCTGCCCCTGCAGTTCCTCGATGTGGAAGAACAGTTATCCGGGGGAGACCTTTTGATTACTGCTGCGTTTGGAGATGCCCTACCGGGGAAACGCATCGTACTGGAGGCGGCGGCGGATGGACTCTATTTTACCCCGACGGTCTATGCAGCCGTGGCTGCTGCGGGTAGCCGCTACCGGTTCACCTTGCCGGCTGTTGCTGCCGGGAGTTATTACCGGGTCCGGGCCACCGGGGATGGCGGGTCCGTTTATTCCAACGTGTTGCCTCCTTTGGCGGATGGTTGGTCCCCCGGTGCCGGACAGGCCCGCATATTCCCGGACCCTGCCACCAATTTTGTATATGTGTCCACCGCGCCGGATGAAAAAATTACCTCGGCGGTGGTGATCAATTGCATGGGACAGGTACTCCGGAGTATTCCTTTACCTGCCGGGAAGACGGTCGTCCATTGTGAACTGCCGGCCTCTCTGACTGCCGGCATTTATTTTATCCGGTTAACGGGGAGGGGCAGGACACCGTTGATGGTCCGGGTATTGAAGACACCGTGACCCCACGCCCTCCCACCCGGGCCAGGCACTTACTTAGTCGGTGTAGCGATACCGAACCGGTGTTGTTTGAAATCGATAACAATAACGTCCTGCAGGAAAAAGGCGTTGCCGGCCAATCCATTTACAGCGGCCTCCCGGTAGATATCGAGCCAGGGCTTGAAATCACTGTACCAGATATTTCCTTTGTCCAACTTGCGATTTCCTAAGAACATATCCTGGCTGGCCGGTGCGGCATATACCATGGCGTGTACAGGGAATCTACCGGGATATCATCCCCGAATTCATCATACAGGATTAGCTGGCGCAACATGGTTTTGCCCATGGTTAAACGCATCCCTTTCATTTGATACGTGATAATACCCGATTCGTTTTTTCTTTGCTGGTTGTATCCACCAGGGCCAGCAAGTTCGCCCGGGACCCAAAGTAATTCACAATCGAATTGCCATACAGCATGGTGGCATTGCTTCCCATGTCAAATTGCACAATATAATTTCCGTTTAACTCATTTAAACGAACCGGCACCATCAGCGCCGCCTTATCGAAGTATTGCCCTGCCACGGTATACCCCTCCCACCGAAAATCAAACCAATCATACTTGTCGGTATCCTTCGAAATGACAGCTTGCCCTTCAGAGCATACGCAGGCCAACAACAAAAACAGCAGCATGGATATACCAAACTTGTTCATAGGAAAAATATTTTCGGCAAAGGTAAATGACTTATAAATATAGGCTGAGGTATCCCCCCCTGCCCGATTCACTTTGTAAATTAACGAACTGCCGGTTTAAAACACAAGAAAACGTTATTACTCCCTGTCAAATCACGGCATTGATAATAAAATACTACTTTCAATTATTACAACATATATGGTAAAATATCTACTCCCGGCACTCATCTTTTCCGCGTTCGTAGCTGGCGCCAAAGCCCAGTCAACCTGTTCAACATTTACGTTGACAGGAACTATCAATACAGATACGGGTGAAATGCATTTAATATCATTGGATACTGACTCTTATTACCCCAATAATGCCTGCTCGCAGGAAACTAAAATTGAAAAAGGTTCTTTTACTTTCAGGGGTCCTATCTTATATCCTTATGCCGCCCGGTTGGGATTAAAGATAAACGCCCAATGGAAATACATGTCGGATATTTTTTTTATTGACCCATGTGCCCAGGCCGTCACCTGCAATATTGATTCTACCTGGGAAATACCCGGCATATCAAATAAGAGCATGCTGGAATTAAGTAACCGCTATCTTCCTTCTTATAATGAAATAAATAATAAGTCGCGTTTACTTGACCAAAAACGGGATAGCCTGGCAAAGGTTTATAAAAAGACGGTCCCTGCCGGATACAGCACGGAAATTTCTGTTGAGCGAAAAAGGATAGATACCGAAGCACAAATGATTTTATGGCAATACGCAGAAACAAACCCGTCCTCATTTGTTGCCCTATGGGAATTAATCAGGAGATTTCATAATAATAATTACAGGCCCATTTATGATTCAATTTACAACCAGTTTTCAGCTTCTATCAAAGAAACGTACACCGGCCGGGAATTAGCCAGGAGGCTCGATAGTTCAAAACTGACGGCTGACAGACCATTTCCTCAACTGATGCTGTTAAATCGTTATAATACCAAAGAAGCCTTTCTTAATCCCAACCATCTTCCTAAATATACCTTGATTGATTTTTGGTTTAGTCATTGTGGACCATGCCTGGCACAATTTAAGCGGTATAAGGAAATTTATACTACCTACAAGCCATTGGGATTTCAAATCATAGGAATCTCTACAGACAGCAGGGAAAATATAAAAAGCTGGAAAGCTGTTATCAAGAGGTTTGGACTTACCTGGAAACAATACCTGGATGAAGCCGGAGAGCAGGCAAGTAAATTATTCATCAATAGTTTCCCGGCTAATTTCCTGGTGAACGAAAAGGGAATTATCATAAAAAGAAATATTACCCAGGATGAATTGGTATCGATTTTAAGCCAGCTTAAATAGATATTTATTAGGGCCAGGAGATAATATGGATGACAGTCAGTGGGATGGCATGAATTTTTATCCGTAAATAAAATGCTCATCGTATGGCTGTCCCACTATATAAAAAAAGTCGATCGTTAAAACAGGCTGCCGGCGCAATCCGGGGCAAAAGCAAATTGCAGGTGGAGCGCCAGGTGGAGAAAGTCACTTCACCAAAAGACATAGAGAAAAAGCCGGGGAAACAAAAAAAGCATAAAATCAATTTTTCCGGCGCTTCAAAAACTGCCTTTCCCAAAAAAGTAAGCCCGATGCTCGCCAGCCTCGTAGATACTCCTCCCGATAACAAGGGATGGCTGTATGAGATCAAATGGGATGGCTATCGTGCGATTGCTTTATGTAATAAATCCACGTTAAGGCTTATTTCCCGCAATGATAAATCGTTTGACGAAAAGTTTTACCCTATATATGATGCGGTAAAGGCCCTTGGCCTTCATGCGGTACTGGACGGTGAGATTGTGGTATTAAACAATTCCGGCGCATCCAGTTTTAGTTCATTGCAGAACTGGCGCAGTGAGGCAGACGGCGACCTGGTGTATTATGTATTCGATATATTATGGCTGGATGGATATAATCTTATGGATCTGCCGCTTATGCGACGGCGGGAAATACTGCACGAGGTTCTGCCCGAAGAGGGACCGATACGCGAAAGCCGGCACTTTGAAACAACGGCTACGGAGTTCCTGGCGGCGGCAACTAAAATGGGGTTGGAAGGCATTATCGCTAAAAAAGCAGGCAGCGCTTATTTCCCTGGCGATCGTGGCCTGAACTGGGTAAAAATAAAAATCCAGAAGCGCCACGAGGTCGTGATTGGCGGTTTTACCCAAAATGAGGATTCCCCGAAAATCTTCAGCTCTTTGCTGGTGGGCGTATATGAAAGGAACAAATTGCAATATACCGGGAAGATCGGTACAGGATTTAACGATAAGCGACAAAAGGAAATGATGGCATTATTCAAACCGCTTATTACCAATAAATCACCCTTTACCCTAACCCCGGATGTTAACAAGCCTTCCCGTTTCCGGCCCAATCCACCGCATGCGAAGGCAACCTGGCTAAAGCCAAAACTGGTATGCGAAGTAAGTTATGCAGAGGTAACGCCGGATGGTGTAATGCGGCATCCCAGCTTTGAAGGTATGCGGGAAGATAAAAAAGCAACCGACGTACATGCTGAGAAGGCAAAACCGGCGCAGGAGATAACAGGGAAAGAACAAAAAAACGATAGCCCGGAAAAAGCAGTTGATCGGAAAACAAAAAAAACGACAGGGAAAATAAAGCTGCAACCAGTAATGAACAAAGGGTTTATCACGCTGCTTAATCCCACCGAAGAAACACAGGTAAAGAAAGTGAATGGTCATGAACTGAAATTCGGCAACCTGGGCAAGCTGTTCTGGCCGAAAGAGGGGTATACAAAACGCGATCTGCTGAACTATTATTACCAGGCTGCTCCTTATATCCTACCCTATCTTAAAGACCGCCCGCAATCGTTGAATCGTTTTCCAAATGGTATCGCCGGGAAGAGTTTTTACCAGAAAGATGTTACGGCAACGGCGCCGTCATGGGTAAAACAGTTTCCGTATCATACCAGCCAGGGGGAGGATAAAAATTTTCTCGTGGTGGAGGGTGAAGCCAGCCTGTTATGGATGGCCAGCCTGGGCGCCATAGAAATGAATCCCTGGAATAGTACTATCCATAAGCCTGGTAAGCCGGATTGGTGCATTATTGACCTTGACCCGACAGAAAAAAACAGTTTTGCGCAGGTAATAGAAACGGCAAGGGTGACAAAGCAGGTACTGGACGACCTGAAAGTGCCGGGTTATTGCAAAACATCCGGTTCTACGGGGATACATATTTATATCCCCATGGAAGCGAAATACAGTTACGATGAATGCCAGCTTTTTGGTAAGTTAATAGCCACCCGTGTGCACCATGAACTCCCACGCTTCACCAGCATAGAGCGTATGATCAATAATCGAAAAGGCAAAATTTATGTCGATTATCTCCAGAACCGCCCAAAGGCCACTCTCGCAGCGCCCTATTCTGTGAGACCTAAACCCGGGGCTACTGTTTCCATGCCGCTACATTGGGAAGAGGTAACGAAGGGATTAAAGCAAAGTGATTTTACCATTGGAAATGCTATGGCCCGGGTAAAAGCTGAAGGCGATTTATTTAA
>DASYCT010000163.1:0-14534 GCA_036500065.1 Chitinophagaceae bacterium
CCTGGGAGATACTATTCATGATAATGACCAGACGGACAAAATGGGTTATGATAACCTCGATATGTTTATCAACGGGCTGTTATCCGACCAGTCCATCCCCGAGGCAACAATGGAGCGCGAGCCGGGAATGGTATTTTATCAAAAAACACCTGCAAGAATACTATTCGAACTGGCAGCAGTGGCGGAATTAAAACCGGGTGATGTTTTTTTTGACATAGGGTCCGGCCTGGGGCAGGCAGCAATCCTCGTGAATTTGATCAGCGGGGCCACAGCCAGGGGAATTGAATATGAACCGGCTTATTGTAATTATGCAAAGGCATGTGCGTCGCGGTTAAGCCTGTCAAATGTTGAATTCATAAACGCAGGTGCTCACCAGGGGGATTATTCACAGGGAACGGTGTTCTACCTGTACACTCCTTTTGAAGGGCTCCTGTTGCAGGATATGCTGGAAATACTGCAAAAAGAAGCACAAAAAAGAACCATACGAATTTTTACTTACGGACCCTGTTCGTCTCATGTGGCCCGGCAGGGTTGGCTTACTTGTGTAAATGGCAACGGGGATAATGCTTATAAACTGTATGAGTTCATCCCCTGGCAAATCCCGGGTATACCTCATAGCGATTAATAATTTTATCGATCTACAGATAAGAGTTTGACCGGTCCCAACAACCCGGATACCGGCATTGTATAGGGGCCACCGAATGGCCTGATATATGCATCCAGCACTTTTTTATCGGGGTGGAGGTTATCGCCGATGAGACGGTTTGTCCATTCGTTGGTCACTTTAATTTCGAGCTTGTTGCTGCCGGGTTTCAGGCTTTTGCCGATGTCTACGCGATACGGGGCATCATAAGCCAGCCCCACTCTCTTGTCGTTGAGCCAAACTTCTGCCAGGTCGCTCACCTTGCCCATATCGAGCCAGATTACTGTTCCGGGTTTAAGCCAGCCTGGTTGTATGCTGATGGTTTTGGTATACGTAGCGGTGCCGGAAAAATATTTAATGCCATCATCCTTGCTATCTGTCCATGCGCTGAGCGCGGGTAGCTGCAAGCCGGAAGGCGCACCCGAGTTGGGCGGAAAGCTAAGTTGCCACGGACCGTCGATAATCGCCAGGGTATGGGTGTTTTTCGCCTGTATGCTGCGGAAGGCCAGTGGGGCCTTGTCGCTGAAGATCACAAACATGTTTTGCCGCTGTTCAAGGTGCAACGGCACAACCATAAAATCGCCAGCTAAGGTATAGGGAGATGGAGTAACAGCACCATTATCCGGGTTCCAGAGGCTGACATCTTTGCCTGCGGTACGAAAGTTAATATGAATATCCTGCACAGTATCCGTGCGGTTTACAATATAATAAATATTGGTATTGCCGTCGCGTCGGTGTGTCCACGCTACTTCCTCGGGGAGTCGATCGATCGTCACATCGCGGGGAACGTTGATGGAGGCCAGCACATTCTTTAATGCTGTACCCCAGTATACACGCCCTTTTTCATACGTACGGGTGGTGCGGCTATTGCCATCAAGGTCGGCCCAGAGCTGAAACGCAATCTCAGTAATCCGGGCATCACTACCAGGGCCACCCGATAAGCCCGGCGCTCCTGTCGGTTTGGGGCCGACGATGGTGGCGCCGGCTGCTACCAATTGCCTGATCTTTTCGAGTACCGGCAGGCTCATTTGTTGGGTAGGCGGCAACACCAGGATCGCATAGCTCATGCCGCTGGGCAGATGGAGCCTGCCATCGGCGCCCACTGTCATCAAATTGAGCAACACGTCGGTGTTGATATAATCAAACTCATAGCCATCCGGCGGGGAAGGTTGCAGACCCGCACCCCAGAAAGGCATGGTGGAGGGTGCGCCTTCCTTAAGCAGGTAAGCGATGTCGGCAACGTAGTCGCCTTTTTGTAACAGGTACGAGCAACGCGACAGGTGCGTAATAAACGGAGCGGCATCCTCTGCCCATGTGATGTTGCGGTGAATATGCGTACCTATCATGGTATTGCCGGGTTTGGTATCCAGCGGCTGGTGCGCCGAAGTATGGAAGACCAGCCGGTTCAGGCCCTGGCTGAACCAGTAGTCGGCAATATGTTTCAGTGTGGCCGGCGATTCATAATTACCGCCGGTGAACGATTCGGCCGCTACGATCTTACTGCCGTATACGTGCGAAGCCGAAGCCGCACCGCGCATATCTTCATAATACATCGATGAAGGGTGCAGATCCTTCACCCAGAATTCGCCCATCGGAATATTAACGTATTTTTTGTTCAGCAATGCATCCTCTATCGATTCCAGCGATACGCCGCCAGCCTCGCCGTATGTTTTAATACCAAGATTATTCAGGTAGCCGGTCACGGTCCCATAGTGGTTCTCTGCGATCAGGTCAACCAGTGTCCGGCGGAAATCCCACAAAAAGCGATCGCTTTCTTCCGCACTACCCACAATGTGGCCCGCCATTACAGGCAGGTAATGAAGGGCATCGTAACCCCTGCGTTTTTTAAATTCGGTAAGCATGTCGTCGGTCCAGTTCTGTATGCCGGCCTCCCAACTGTCCATCATCACATATTGCAGGCTTTTGCCAAAGAATGGCCCTGTTGCATCCTGTAGCAGTTGGGCATAATACTGCATGTATGCTTCCACGTGTTTCCGGCTCATTTTATCCACCTCGTAGCCCAGTGCGGCCGGTACGGGAGGACGGTTTTTGGAACCGGTGAGCGCATAGCCAAATCGCATCACTGTCCACTGCCCGGCCGGAACATCCCAGTTAAGCGTACCGTCGGCCTGCATTTTAGAAGTCAGGTCAATGATATCGGACGCGGTGATCGCTGCACTCGCAGGAACGGCCGGTGTAGCCACCCCTGAATATTCGAACAGGAAGTTAAAACCCGCCTTGTCTTCCCAGCGGTTCACACGGCCATCGGCATGTAGTTGTAGTTCCGAGATGATGTACACACTATCTGCTGCGGTGGTGACCTGCGAGATCACTTCGCCGGGTTTGGGAGGGTCATTGGTCAATTCGATGCGGTAGTATTTTGCCCTTGTTCCAGGGAAGGCATAGGTACGGATATTGCCGCCGCGGTAACCCGATTTACCGGGAATGGTAGTAAGTGTATGGAATTGAATACCGTCATCACCGGCCATCACCCGGCCATAGGGAATACCCTTGCTCCCTGCAATAGTGATACTGCGGGCCAGTACCGGTTGAGGGTACTCCAGTTGCAGCCACGCTATTTTTTCGAGTCCTGATGTACGTACATTTATACCCGTGAGCATATTCCGGTCGCTTAAAACCTGGTAGTCGGCCTTACCACTTACGGTAGTTACTATAGGTTCGGCGTTGGGGGTAGTTTCGTCTGTCGGAGTGCGGTAGGCGATCACGGCGAAATCGGCATAAAAATGAGGTGCGCCCGGTCGTAAGGGAGTACCGGACAGGTTAGGACCTGCCCCTTCCTGTGCGGGCGGCCGGGGCAGTCTCCCGTTGAATACTGCGCCACCCTTCACGCTGGTATCGCTCCATACCAGTTTTTTCATGGCTTGTTCGGGTTTTACCCAGGGACCGCCGGTAAGGCTCCAGCCCGGCGAGCTAAAAACTGCCATTTCAAGACCGAGACGGTCGGCCTCGCTTGCTGCAAAATGCACGGCGTCCTTCCATTCCGGTGTGCCAAAGACCAGTTTCTTATCGACCGTTTGACCGCTACCCGTATTTACATCGGCCAGTTGAAAACCGGCTATACCGACGCGTTTCATCCATTCAAGGTCTTTGGTAATGCCCTCTTTGGTAACGTTGCTTTGTGTCCAGTGCCACCAGGTTCGTGGATGCGCTGAGGGCGGCGGGGTCATAAATTCCTTTTTCCATTGATTGGGTACCTGTGCCTGTACCGTGAATACTGCGCCCTGCAGCAGGCAGGCTGCACACAAAAGTTTGTATATATTGTACATATTCGGATTGAAAAAAGATATTATTGGTAGTTGCTTGTTTTAAAGATACTGATTTTTACTTTTGACGCGCCAGGCACCCTAAGAGCTTGCAATAATTGAAATATAAATCTGGCAACACGTTTTTTTAAGATCTGTATATTATACACTATTAATTAACCTCCAATTATAAAAAGAATGAACCTGTTATCCCAGATATTCTTCGGTTTAACCTCTGCTCTTTTTTTGAGTAGTTGCAGCAGCAATCAAGGCACTAAAAAGAGTAAGGATCAAATTCAATCCAATGCGACAGACAGCATTCAACCAAAATTCACCAATAGCGCCCAGTCACCGGCTATTGACAGTACATTATTCAATAAATACCTGGAGGGCTACCAAAATGATACAATTCCTTACGAAAAAGAGTTCTTTTCAAAGTTGCTAACCATTATAAAACAGTTCAACGGTAGAAGACCTGACACGACTCTTCTTACAATTGGAAATTTAGGTGATGATATTACCAGAGACACAATATTCAGTAGAGTTTATTACGAGTCGGATAGTATTTATATCGACTCAAAATGGATGAAGAATAACAATATTCTTTGGCATTACAAATATTCAAATCCGTATTATAGTTTTAATTCCGACCTGTTTGATGGTGAAACAAGGAGTATTTGGGTAATTTTCGCAGTTGGTATTGTATATGGCATTCCCGAGATTCATTCCCGGCAAGAGGGTGAACACGTCGATCCCATGGTTTATGATCAGGGAGTCGATGATTTGAAAGAAGCGGGGATAATAACCGACAAAGAACAATACAAAATGTACCTTCAAAACTTCAAAGGGGATTTGCTGGCATTTGGTCAGCCTGAAGGACGGGAAGGAACATGGATTTGGTATAAACCCGCCAGGCGTTTAATTACATACTTTCAGCCCTGACAATAATTCATATTTGCAATAAATTCCCGCTTACATATTTTGTTCGGTCGGTTGCTAAGAGTACCGCTTACCGGGCAATCGTCAATCCTATACTCAACAGGAGATTTTGACTGCCGGTGCGTGTGAACTCCCCCCGGCTGGTTTCTTTTCAATCCATACGCTGACCGAAGTGGCCGGTACATGAAATTCTCCGCAGCCTTCTTCGTTAATCCGTACTTCCGCCGGGTGCTTGCCCAAATAATCAATAAATATCTTGCCGGTATGCTTTTTACCGATTTCCATGGTTTTAAACCCTTCGTCGCCATTGGATAGCAAGACGGCACAACCGGATTCGGGAAATTCGTCTGTTCCTTCGCGCGTCCAGCCGATGCAGTTGGGATGGTCGATATAATCGCGCTGTGGGCCGAAGGCATATAGCTTGCGGGCCAGCAACAGGGCTTCGATGCTGTCGCATTTGTTGAGAAATATCTCGTGTTGCTGTTCGTCCTTGCCCTTATCGGTGTAATGCGCGCCGTAGAGATCAGGATAAAAAAGGCAGGGATAGCCGGCCTGGCGCAGCAGTATCAGTGCGTAGGCCAGTGGTTTGAACCAGTCTTCCACCGGCGCTTCAAGTGATTGGAGGGGCTGTGTATCGTGGTTGTCTACCAGGGTCACGGCCAGTTCAGGCTTTGCCGCTACCAGGCTGTTGTCGAATATCGTTTGGAAGGGATATTTGTTTTTGGCCAGCGAGGCCTCACGAAAATTTTTGTGCAGGGGTGCATCGAACAGCGATACCCGGCCTTCGGTTGCTTCTATGTATTTCAACAACAAGGGCAGGTCGCCGGGCGCCCAGTATTCGCCCACGGCAAACATACCGGGCCTGAGTGTTCGCATATAATCCAGCCATTCATTAAAGAAACGCGGTGTTATATGCTTTACGGCATCCAGCCGTACGCCGTCGAAACCGGTTTCTTTAAAATACCATTCACCCCATCGCTTCAACTCATCGCGCACGGCGGAGTTTCTGAATTCGATATCATCCAGCATCAGGTAGTCGTAGTTGCCTTTCTCGTCGCCCACCATTTTTTCCCAATCGTCGCCATATTCGTTTATAATGCTGAAGATGCCCGATTCCCTGCTGTTGGTGGCATAATCAACCCCACTAAAACACCGGTAGTCCCATACAAACTGCGAATATTTGCCCTTACGTCCCGGAAAGGTAAATTTGGTATAGGCTTCGATATCGGTAGGCTCGCCGACTACTTCATTCCTGTTGTCGGGGTTTACCCGCAGCACTTTGAATTTTTCGATTTCATCCCCCCCGCCTTTATGATTGACCACGATATCGACATACACCTGTATGTCTTTATCGTGCAATGCCTTTATGGCATCGATGTACTGCTGCTTCGTACCAAACTTCGTTCGTACCGATCCTTTCTGGTCAAATTCGCCCAGGTCGTAAATATCATACACATCATAGCCATTGGTTTTGGCTCCCTCCACTCCTTTGTAGGCAGGCGGTAGCCACACGGCGGTGATGCCCAGCTCCGCCAGCTTGCCGGCATTGTCTTTTACTTCGTTCCACAGGGTACCGTCGGGGCTGTTGTACCAGTGGAAATACTGCATCATGGTTCCGTTTCTCATGTTAGATGGTTTTTTATACAGTTAAACAGTCCTCTTCCATTTCATAATCCGGTTTTAATCAATTGGCAGACCATATATTTTACCCCTTCGGGCGTAGACTTATTTACCCAGTTTACCATTTCCGGCAACGGTTGGCGGCCCCATCACGGGCTGGAATGATTTTGAAGGAATTCGCTGTATGGAATACAGACAAATGGGCAATACCGGTTTACAGCTAAGCGTGCTCGGATTGGGCAGTTGGATTAGCTTTCACGGACAGGTCAACGACGATGCGGCAGCCGATATCATGGGACTGGCCTACGAGCAAGGCATCAATTTCTTCGACAACGCGGAAGTCTACGCCAACGGCGAAAGCGAAAAGATCATGGGCAGGGTGCTGAAGAAAAAAGGATGGGAGCGCTCCTCCTATGTGCTTACCTCGAAGGTGTTTTTCGGATGGCATAAGGACAATAAGCCCAACCAAAAAGGGCTTAGCCGCAAACATTTACGTGAGGCCTGCGATGAGGCGCTCCAACGGCTGCAAACGGACTACCTCGACATTTTTTACTGTCACCGTCCCGACGAGCACACACCCGCGGAAGAAATCGTGTGGACCATGCACCAGTTGGTGCAGCAGGGTAAAATATTGTACTGGGGCACCAGCGAATGGAATGCAGTTGGCATACAGCAATGCCTGACTACTGCCGAACGCTATGGCCTGGTAGGCCCGGTAGTGGAACAGCCCGAATACAACCTGTTTAACCGCACCAAGGTGGAAAAAGAATTTTTGCCGCTCTATGATAATCCCGGGCTGGGTCTCACTACCTGGAGTCCGCTGGCAAGCGGCATGCTGACGGGCAAATACAATAACGGTATCCCGGAAGGCAGCCGGCTTTCCCTCCCGGAATTTCAAAGCATGAAGGGAATGGCTTATTCGGAGGAAAGGGTGAAAAAGGCAAAAGCCTTTAAGACAATTGCCGATGAACTGGGCGTGAGCATGGCCAACCTGGCAATTGCCTGGATCATAAAAAATCCGCATGTAACCACTGCCATCCTCGGCGCTTCCAAAAAAGAACAGTTAGCACAAAACCTGGAATCACTGAAGGTAGCCGAAAAGCTGAACCCCGAACTGGTAAAAAGAATCGAAGAAACAACCGTCATCAAATTATAAACGAATTATAATGGATACAAAACTCGCAGGCAAGACGGCTATCGTGACCGGTGGCGCTTCCGGCATAGGCAGGGCTATCGCTAAATTGCTGATAGCAGAAGGGGTGAAAGTGGTAATTGCCGATATGCAGGAAGAAAAAGGCAATGAAGTGGTCTTTGACATCAAAAGCACCGGCGGAGAGGCCCTGTTTGTGCAGGTAAATGTGGCGTCCAAAGACGATGCCGCAAAAATGGTTGGGTCAGCGCTCGCGGCTTACGGCCAGGTGGATGTGCTTTTCAATATTGCCGGGCCGGGCGCTGTGGGCGGCCAGTTGGATACGGAAGAAAATGAGTGGGACCGGCAGATGAACGGTCATTTGAAAGGTGTATTCAATTGCACCAAAGCCGTGCTGCCGCACATGGTAGAACGCAAAAGCGGTAAAATTGTGAACATGGGTTCTTTTGCAGCACACGGGGCGCTGGATGGCATCCCTGCTTATTGCGCCGCATTTGGCGGGATCGTCGCTTATACAAAAAGCGTGGCGAAATGGGCCGCTCCCTACAATATTAATATCAATTCCGTATCGCCGGGCAATATTCTTACACCCATGACCGCCAACTGGCTGAGCGAGGGAAACAATATGGAACACCTCGCACACCAGATACCTATCGGGCGGGTAGGCGCACCGGAAGATGTTGCTTCGGTCTGTGTATTCCTGGCTTCCGACCTGGCAAAACATGTGGTGGCGACGGATATTAATGTGAGCGGGGGACAGTTAATTAATTAAGGTTTCATCATACCATCTCCGGGTAGGAAAACTGCATGCCGGAAAGCTGTGCATGCTTTACAGCTTTGTGCTGCAGCAATACCTTTAATTTACATCCCATATCCATCAGCAGTGTCCGGACAAACATGGCATGTTCTGTTGCTGATTGCTGGCTGATACGGCCTTTCTTTTCCATTTCCATGATATGTCGCGTAAGTCCTGTGCCTTGCAGGAACCTGGCCTGGTCGGTAAACCCTCCATACTCCAGTCCATTTTTAATTCCCCAATGCGATAGTGCGGAAAAATTCACATGGGTGGTGATGTCCTGTTCCCCGATATTCTGGTAAGGGCAATTATTTATGCGGTGCTTATGATAGCATACGAGTGTGCCGGTGCTTCGGCGGCAGTGATATAAATCAGCAGAAGGATAACCATAATCTACGGTCAGGACAAATCCCTTACGGAGGGCTTTTGCCACCTCACCCATCCACGTTACGGCTTCGAGGTTAATCTCTGTGCGGAAGCCCTTTGGCAACACTACCCCGAGTTCATCCAGGTAATTTTTCAACTGGCTGCCGGCGGGGTACAGGCGCTCTATGAACCCGTTATCATAGTCTACAAAAATCTCCATCAATTCTTCATTCATCATCACCTGGTGTACGGAAAAATTATCTACCAGTTCATTCGACAGTATGCATCCATCCAGGGGAGGTATGTCCCGGATTGAATTCAGCCTGGTCACCTTACCAGCGGCAATTTCCCCGGGTTTCAGCATGCTGTCATTTTTTTCAATGATGCAATAGACGAGTTTATTGTAAAATGCGGTATTGTTCCTGGCATACTCAAGAATATGTTTGCAAAGCAGGCCGGTGCCGGCGCCATATTCAACAACGACAAACGATCGTTTTCCCAGCAGGCGCCACATTTCCTCCAACTGGCGGCCTATCATCTGGCCGAAAAGGCTGCTGAAGGCAGGACTGGTATAATAGTCGCCCTGTGTGCCAATCTTATCTTTACATGAGGTGTAATAGCCCGTAAGGGGATGGTACAATGCCATCTCCATAAATTCACGAAACGATATCGGACCCGCGCGGCGGATTTTATCTATTATGATGTCGGTAAGCGCCATGGTTTTATACAGAAGTTAAATTCACAATTTTGGAGTAAACTGCGCCAGCTCATAAATGCCCAATGTTTTTTCAATGGCAGCTACTTTGCCGACCATCATTTCAAACCCATCCTTACCAAACAGCTTCTGTTCATTTTTTTCAAATTCTTCGCCTAAAGAATCATATTCATGATGGGAAACAATTTTACGAAATGCGGGGAACAGCACGGTGTCTTCGCGCGATTCGTGCGGACGGTACATGGTATTGAAATCGGAGAGCAACCCCACAAGACGCTGGTTTTCGCTGTCGGTGAAACTTGTTTGCCTCGTCAGCTGCATTAGTTGATCCGTTATGGTGCGGCCGGCATTGTGTTGCGCCAGTAAAACATCGACCAAATCGGTCAGCTGGTTGGCTTTTTTGAACCGGGGAAACAAATAATTTTCTTCCTGTTTTTCGTGGTAGTCCTCCACAAATGCCCGGATAATGCCTGCGGCTCCGGACAGTGCTTCTTTGGGGAAGGCCTGGTTGGCGGCCAGGTGAACTCTGCAGGTATCGTAAACCAGTAAAACCCGGTTTAATAACCCATGTTCCTGCATCAGGTCTTCCGGTGGAGAGACTTTTTGGTCTTCATCGTCGTCTCCCTTGCAGCCAGCCAGCAAACCAATGCCGCCCAAGCTGGATACCGCTGTCATTTTCAGGCTTTTCTCAATAAATGCTCTTCGATCGACGCTTTTTTTGCCCCCGGCGGGTTCAGCCTGCTTGTCTTTGTTCATAACGACGACTTTAGATGACTGCTGCATAAAAAACAATGCCGTTGCAGCTGTATGGGGAACAGGCAGCAGCGCTGGCATAAGTTTTTTGTTCAATAATTGGTATCAACTAATAACAATAAATGAACTTTATATGACGCTGCATACGTTTAAATCCCTGGATGAACCGGGGCAAATCAGGGCGCTGGCGAGGGGTGGTGCTTACCTCATAGACCGAAGAGACGCCGATGGTCATTATTTGCTTTACCACCTGGACAATTTTTACGTCGAAATAAAATATGGGCAACATCATACCAGCAGGGAAAATTTGCATGTCTTTGACGACGTCGACTATTTAGATCCCTACCTGGACCGGATAGAAATTGGCGCAATTCTTTGATGGTATAGACTGTACAAATTCTTCCACATCCCTACAAATGTGGGGTTTAGCACTCCTCCCCCGGCGGTGCAGGCCGCTGGTCAGCCGGTGGAAGTGGCGACCTGCTATGTGTGCTGAGAATATCTTCTTACTTTTAAGGAGACAAAATTCAGTTTACAGCGGTCCGGCAAACTGCCTGGTCACCAGACTACTCTTTATGAGAAATCTATCTAACATCGGTCGAATTTTCTATGGCATAGCTATAGCCGCAATGGGGATTCGGACAATTTACTATAGTGACTTCCCTTATATGCTAATACCCCCAAAGCATTCCTGGATAAGCGATCATGTAATACTGGTTTATATTTCCGGGGCCCTGCTTATCCTGGCCGGGGCATGTATTGCTTTTGGGAAAAAGACCATGTCAATTTCTCTCCTGTTAGGAAGTGTGCTTTTATTGATATTTTGTTTTTACTTTATCCCGTATGAATTGATGGTTTCCCCCAATTATATGCATTTTTATGCATGGGAAAACGCTGCCAAAGAATTGGTATTTTCCGGCGGCGCATTTGTAATTGCCGGCTGCTTTTCAGAAAAAAGCGAAAACCCACTTACCGGTTTTTTGAAAAAGCTACTACCCCTGGGAACTATTGTTTTTTCCCTAACGATCATCAGTTTTGGGATCAATCATTTTCTATATGCAAAAGAAGCATCAGGCTATATTCCATCCTGGGTGCCCAGCCATATCTTCTGGATGTATTTCACCGGCTCAGCATTAATTGGTTCCGCAATTGCAATTATTTTTAAGATCAAGCCCAGGTTATTTGCTGCTCTTTTAGGAACAATGATTTTTATTTGGGTTATTATTCTCCACATCCCCAAGGCTATAGCTGCTCCTATTACTGATAAGGGAGGCGAGATTACCAGCGCATTTTTAGCACTCGCCTATTGCGGGATAGCTTTTGTCATTGCCGGCGACGCTAAAAAGTGAGCCCCCTCCCTACCCTCCTATCTCGGGGGCTAAAAAAGCTTTTATGAGTCCCGACCACTGTGCTTCCGACAGACCGGCAGCAGCGCCTGCGGCTAGCAGCGCATTGCGCAGGTTATCCATGATGTGTTCTGTGGCTGTATTGGGGGTTTCATTGCGACCATGATAAGAAGCGATGACGGTATTACCTTTGCGAACAATTAGAAAACTGGAACTGGCATCGCTTTTAAAAAAATGTGCGGTATCCTTATCCGACCGCAGCGGGTTCTGGCAGGACCGCAACTTCATGCCCACAATTTCCTCTTCGCCGGAAGGGTTGGCCTTGTTTTCGACCAGCTCCACTTTTACCCAATCATAGCCATCGCCTTCCGAGGGACCCGGGCCGGGTATATCGATTCTAAAGTAATCTCCGACCTGCGCCAGGCGGTGTGCTTCGTTGCCTTTTTTGCCCATTAAGAGGAATTGTGCACTGGCCATTCCCACCAGTTTATGCCAGATGCCGGGGTTGAGCATTCTTTTATAGGCTCTCTTAAAAGTGTCCAGCGCCTGTTCTCTTGAAGGCAGGGTGATGGAATTGGAGAAGTCGTTCTGTTTTCCCGTAATGTTATCGGGTATAAGCAAATTTTCGGTTGTTGTCATACAGCCTGGATTTGTGTATTGCTGAGAAAACAGTGCCAGCTGCCTGCCGGAAACTGAAAAAAGCATCTCATGTTTCCGAACCGGGCTTTAGACCTTTTAACTTCTGCGGATCAAGTACATTATTGATCTGCGTGATCTTCCCGTCGGGGGAGAAGCCAAAGATTTGGCAAAGGAAGAGTTTCTCCTTGCGATAATAGAGGAACGCGGACTGGTGATTGATGATGGCAGGAACAAAGGTCGCAGTTGCCAGGAACCGGGTATGTACCAGGAACAGGAGGTCGATGACCTCTTTGATACCACTGCAGTGTTTTGCGACCACTTTGATGACGCCGCCGCCGTCGGCCGTATACTGTATATCTTCCGTCAGCAAATGTTCAAGAGCATGGATATCCTTATCCCGGACAGCCTGTAAAAATTGCTCTAAAAGAAGTTGCCGGGGCTTTTCCAACTGGCCGATCTGTTTATCAGCGTCCAGCTTACGCCTGGCCCGGCTCAGCAGCTGACGGGAATTTTCTACTGTTGCTGACAACACTTCTGCAATTTCTTCATGTGCATAGCCGAATCCTTCTTTCAGGATGAAGACCGCCCTTTCTTTTGGGTTTAGCTTTTCCAGCAGGATCAGCAGGGAATATGCGGCGATGTCATCGAGTTGAACAGCTTTGTCGGTTTCTTCTGTAGCAATGGGTTCAGGCAGCCATTCATCACCGTACCGGATCTTTTTATTTTTCTCTTTAATGTTGATAGATTGGTTAATGACGGCCTTGATGAGATAGGCTTTCTCATTGTCCACCTCCTTTTCCTGACCGGAAAGGTATCTGTACAGGACATCCTGGACAGCATCCCTCGCATCCTCGGCGGAGCCGAGGATGTTGTAGGCATAGGGAAAGAGTATAGACTGATAATCTTTCAACACTTGGTTTTTTTAGCATTATCCGAACTGGCCTACCTGGTAGGTGCCTGCTGTGGTGCGGAATGCTTTGTTAAGGCGATTCCAGGTACTGGTTAGCGCAATCGTAAAGGTAATATCTGCTATTTCTTTGTTGTTAAAAAAAGATGCCAACGTGGTAAAAACGTTATCGTCTGCGTCGGCATGGATCGTAAGCGAATCCGTATAAGCCAGGGCTGCTCTTTCCGCATCGCTGTACCAGGGACATTCCCGCCAGGCCGGCAGGGAGTGCAGGCGCTGTTCCGTTTCTCCGTAGTGAATAGCGTCTTTGTGATGCATGTCCAGGCAAAAGGCGCAGCCGTTGATCTGGGATACGCGGTATTTGACCAGTTCCAGTAATTTTTCGTCCAATCCGGTCTTTTTCAAATGTTTGCCCATTGAAAGCATAGCCGTCATGAGCTCCTGCGGTACATCCTTGAAGGAAATCCTTTCTTTCATTTTCTTACATTTTTAGGTTGAAAATAAGGTTGTGGATATAAGACAGGTGAGCGGGGAAAAACGTGACAGGTTGGGATCAAGGCAAAACATCCGCCCAAATATTACAAAAAGGCGTTATTTTTGCAATCCATCTTTTCTATTTGTTCAACCTTAACCAGTATATTGTAAATACGCCCTCGCGTTGCCACCGGCTTAGCTGTGGTGATTCTCTTTTTACCGTGTACAATTGCGGGCTCGAAAAAAAATTTGTGGATCTGTGGAGCCACAATAACTACATCGTTTACGTGGCAGAGGGAAGAAAGATATGGCATACCGCTCATGGTTCCTATGATCTGTATGCCGGAAGCTGTATGTTCATAAGACGCGGAGCCGCCATTGTAGAACAGTTCTTCGAAACCGAATTCTGCTTTTATCTCTTTTTTGTATCCGATGCCTTTATTTGTGAAGTATTGAAAACAAAATCAACACCACTGGAAAGAGTCGAAGCAAAATACGGTCCCGTCATCCCCATCGAGAGCAGCGATACCGTGCATGCTTACTTTAAATCCATGCTGCCGTATTTCAATGCACCTATTGCGCCTGATCAATCGTTGCTGCAACTCAAATTCAGGGAACTGATCCTTACCCTCGCCGATAACAGGGCTAATAAAAAATTACTATGCCACTTCCAGGCATTGCTGCATGCGCCGCAAGCGGTTTCATTGCAAACGGTGATAGAGGATAATTACTGCTTTAACTTAAAGCTGGAAGATTATGCCAAATTAAGTTACCGTAGCCTATCCGCATTTAAGAGAGACTTCGTACAATTATACAATACTTCCCCCGGCAAATGGTTAATGGAAAAAAGGCTGCACCATGCCAAACACCTGCTCACCATGGCAGGTAAAACAGTCAGTGATGCTGCGTTTGAAAGCGGTTTC
>DASYCT010000164.1:0-6118 GCA_036500065.1 Chitinophagaceae bacterium
CGGTGAGCCGCCCCTGGAGGGCGACCCACCGTTTTCAGACGGCCCACCGAAAAAAAAGCCGGTCCTGGGGACCGGCAGTGCACGATAAGAGTGAATGTATATTGAGGTGTAATTGCAGGGTCGGAACCTGGTTCATGGTAAGGTGTTGCTTACATAGGTATAAATTTCATGCCAGCGTTTGCAAATACTTTGTGAAAAGAAGCTGGAAATGGATGGTGGGGTAACGGGTTGGTGAAAGGGAGGAAAATAATCTACGATATGTTGGCGCCTTCGGCGCGTTACATATTGCGACGGTACTGTCCTCCTACTTCGTAGAGTGCGTGGGTGATTTGTCCCAGCGAACAATATTTAACGGTTTCCATCAGTTCGGCAAACAGGTTGCCGTTGCCGATAGCGGTTTCTTTGAGCCGTTGCAGCATGCGCGGGGCCTGCTCTTTATGGAGCGTATGAAAGGCGCGGAGGTTTTGTATTTGTTGTTCTTTTTCTTCGGTGGTGGAGCGTATCACTTCATTGGGCACGGTCGTGGGGCTGCCTTTTTTATTTAAAAAAGTATTCACCCCCACGATGGGGAGTTCGCCGGTATGTTTGCGGGTTTCGTAGTACAGGCTTTCCTCCTGTATTTTGTTGCGCTGGTACATGCGTTCCATGGCGCCGAGCACGCCGCCGCGATCGGTGAGGCGGTCAAATTCCGCCAAGACGGCTTCTTCCACCAGGTCGGTAAGCTCTTCGATGAGAAAGGAACCCTGGATAAAATTTTCTGTTTTGGCCGAGCCCAGTTCCCGGTTGATGATTAGCTGGATGGCCATCGCACGGCGCACGCTTTCCTCGGTGGGCGTGGTAATCGCTTCGTCGTATGCGTTGGTGTGAAGTGAATTGCAGTTGTCGTAAATAGCATAGAGCGCCTGCAGGGTGGTGCGTATATCGTTGAAATCGATTTCCTGCGCATGCAGGCTGCGTCCCGAGGTTTGTATATGGTATTTGAGTTTTTGCGAGCGGTCGTTGGCCTTGTAGCGGAGTTTCATGGCTTTGGCCCAGATGCGCCGGGCCACGCGGCCGATGACGCTGTACTCGGGGTCCATGCCGTTGCTGAAAAAGAACGAGAGATTAGGGGCAAAATCGTCGATGTGCATGCCGCGGCTAAGATAGTATTCGACATAGGTAAACCCGTTGGCGAGGGTGAAGGCCAGTTGGGTAACGGGATTGGCGCCGGCTTCCGCGATATGATAACCGCTGATGCTGACACTGTAAAAATTGCGCACCTTCTGGTCGATAAAATAAGATTGCACATCTCCCATCAGCTTGAGGGCAAATTCGGTGGAGAAGATGCAGGTGTTTTGTGCCTGGTCTTCTTTGAGTATGTCGGCCTGGACCGTGCCGCGGACCTGCATGAGGGCTTCGGCTTTTATTTTTTCGTATACCTCTTTGGGCAATACTTCGTCGGCGGGAAGACCGAGGAGGCGCAGGCCTAAACCGTTATTGCCTTCCGGCAGGCGGCCGGGAGCCGAGGGATTGTAATAGCCCGGTTGCGATAAGCGTTTGAACTTCTCCGCCAGTTTCTTATTGACCGTGTTCCATTGTTTGTTTTCCTCTATCCATTTCTCGCATTGCTGGTCGATGGCCGCATTCATAAAGAAGGCGAGCAATATGGGGGCAGGGCCGTTGATGGTCATGCTGACGGAAGTGGCGGGATCGCAGAGATCGAAACCGCTGTAGAGCTTTTTGGCATCGTCGACTGTCGCCACGCTTACGCCGCTGTTGCCCACCTTGCCGTAAATATCGGGACGGGGGTCGGGGTCTTCGCCGTACAGCGTTACGCTGTCGAATGCCGTGCTGAGTCGTATGGCAGGCTGTCCGAGGGACACGTAATGAAAGCGTTTGTTGGTGCGTTCGGGGCCGCCTTCACCGGCAAACATGCGGGTGGGGTCTTCGCCTGCGCGCTTGAGTTCAAACACGCCGGCGGTATAGGGAAACAGGCCGGGCACGTTTTCCTGCAACTGCCAGCGCAGGGTGTCGCCCCAATCGCTGTAGCGCGGCAAAACCAGTTTGGGAATACGGGTACCACTGAGTGAAGTGGTGGTAAGGGGCTGATGAAGCACTTTATCACGCACCGTGTATTCAAAAAAATCGGCTTTGTATTGTTTGAGCAGTGCGGGCCAGTGGGCGACCAGCTCTTTGCAGGCAGGGTCAAGGGCCGCTTCGTATTTCTTTTTCAGGGCTTCCAGTTCGGGCAGGGCGGCGGCTTCTTTTTCAGCGGCTACGCCGGTTATCTTGTACAGGGTGGAAGCAATGCGGCATTGTTCGGTGGCCCAGGTATCGTAACTGCGGTTGCTGTCGGCAATCTCGCTGAGATAGCGAACCCGGCGCGGGGGGATGATAAGCGATTGCACGGCGGCGGTAGGTGCGTTAACCGTTTGACCGTTGCCCGGGCTACCGGCTGTTGTAAACCGGGCGCCTGTTTTCTTTTCGATGGTGAGCAGCAGCTTATCAAACAAGGCGTTTACGCCGGCATCGTTGAATTGTGCGGCGATGGTGCCGGTGACGGGCAGGTCTTCATCCTTTGCGTCCCAAAGACCGTGATTGCGTTTATATTGTTTGCGTACATCATGGAGGGCGTCGAGGGCGCCGGCCTTGTCGAACTTGTTGATACAGATAAGATCGGCAAAGTCGAGCATGTTGATCTTTTCCAGCTGGGAAGCGGCGCCATACTCGGGCGTCATCACGTAAAGACTTACATCGCAGTAATCGAGGATGGAGGCATCACTCTGTCCCACACCCGCACTTTCCAGTATAATAAAATCATAGGCGGCCTGGCGGCAGATATCGAGGGCTTCCTGCACGGCTCCGCTCAAGGCGGTATTGTCGTCGCGCGTGGCCAGCGAGCGCATATAGGCACGCGGGTGAGAAATAGAATTCATGCGTATGCGATCGCCCAGCAGGGCGCCGCCGGTCTTCTTTTTGGAGGGGTCGACCGAGATAACGGCGATCGTTTTGTCGGTGAATGCATGGAGGTAACGGCGCACGATTTCATCGGTGACCGATGATTTGCCTGCTCCGCCGGTGCCGGTGATGCCCAGTACGGGTGCTGCTTTTACGCCGGCGGGAAGCGGATGATTGACGGCAGCGCCGTTTTCGGCGTTGGTGATCAGCCGGGCAATCTTCCGCACGTCTTTCGCCTCGCCCCAGGTCATGGGGTGTTTGTATTCGCCGTTGCCGTTCATGGGATAGTCGCAGAGCTTTATCACTTCTTCTATCATTCCTTCCAGCCCCATCCTGCGCCCGTCGTCGGGCGAATAGATACGGGTGATGCCGTATTTATGCAATTCATTTATTTCCTGCGGCAGGATGGTGCCGCCGCCGCCGCCGAATATTTTGATATGCCCGCAGCCGTTCTGTTCGAGCAGGTCTTTCATGTATTTGAAAAACTCCACGTGGCCGCCCTGGTAGCTGGTGATGGCAATGCCTTGCGCGTCTTCCTCGATGGCGCATTCCACGATTTCCAGTACCGAACGGTTATGGCCGAGGTGTATGATTTCAGCGCCTTTGGATTGTAGAATCCGGCGCATGATATTGATGGCGGCATCATGGCCGTCGAACAGCGAAGCCGCCGTAACAATCCGTACTTTGTTCGTTGGATGATAACTCATAGTAATAACGGGAATTACAACAACGGAACAAAAGTACAATAATTGCGCGCAATAAGTTAACAGTTGTTAGTTTTTTCTCCAATTAGTTCCTGATTCCCAGCTTTTTCTTCACCAGCGGCAGGATGTCGTCGTTTGACAATGCAGGAATTTTTACAACTGTCTATGAGGCGAAGGGCCATGAACGTTTTTGCCCCCATGATCATCGAGCCGGGACAAATCAAATGAAAGCCCCAGCGAGAGATAGGATTCCCGGTAATAAAGAGCCGTATTATTTAATTTGATGCTGGTGGAAGCCTGGAACTCTATCCTTATCCACGGAGCCCCGGGCGCCCATCCACGTATGGTGAAGGAGGGTTCGAGGAAACTAAAGACGGTATTGCGAATAACGGCCATATTGTATGATTTTTCCTGTGCCGCCGTATAATCGGTAGCAATATTGTAGTATGATATGGTGTTGATGCGCGTCGCGAGGGACACCTGCATGGCGCCACGGCCATTGAAGTGAAATCCGGGCTGCACATAATAATTGTTCACATTGCAGTCATGAAACTGATGATACAACGGGCCGGGAGCTACACCATCGTCATCGAGCTGGTAGCGGCCGATGCCGTAGCCGGCATACAGATCAAAGAAGGAGGAGCCGGAAGCATTGCAGGGCGTGAAATAGCCCACTCCCAGTAAAGTGGTATTGCGGCGATAGGACAGGGAGCTATTAACTGTATTGCCGAAAGTGTTGGTGCTGTCGTACACATTTCTTTCGTGGCGGTGGGAGAAAGCCGCGGTAAGAGCGAAATGGTCGCTTACGGCATACGCGCCCTGAAAATCATAGCCGTCATTGTGGGTGTGAACATTCGATCTGAAAAGGCTGCCGAAGCTGTAAAGGGCCGACACATCAGATTCTCCTTTTTTATTGAACATCGGGGTATTGGTAGCCACCGGGGCATACATGTAGTGATAGGATTTGCAGGAAGCAAACAGCAGCAATGCTGCGACCGGCAAAAGCAGGTTAGTGAGGATACTTTTCATATATTGGTTTAATGCTATGTAAAATACGGTGAAATTCCGTAATCAAAAAATCAATGCTGGTTAACCTGGTAGTAGTACCTGATAATAGAAGCGAAGGCAAATCGGTCAAACGGAGTACTTTGCAGTCTATAAATCTCGTCGCCATGTTCAACCGGTTGCCGTGCTTTTCCCTCCTTTTTTTTGCGCTGGCGGGTATATTCAATCCCTGTTTTTCACAGGACCCCTGGAAAATCAGCGCCGCGCATATCGACCCGGCCAATTATTACGGTATTACCGTAGCCAATGGTATGATTGGCATTGTGTCGTCGCCCGAACCATTTAAAGTAAAAGAAGTGGTGCTGGCGGGGGCCTATGACCTGTATGGCCGCGGCCGCGTGAGCAATTTCCTGCGCAGTTTCAACCTGCTGAATATGTACCTGGATATTGACGGTAAACGCGTCGACGGTAAAAATGCCTCCAACATGAAACAGGAACTGGACATGCGCCACGCCAGTTTTACGGTTTCCTTCGATTACGGTGATAAGGCATCGGTGAGTTATACGTATTATTCGCTGCGGCAATTGCCCTATACGGTGCTGATGGATGTGACCGTCACGGCAAAAAAGAATATTACTATCGGCGGCGCCAGCGTGATGGAAGCCCCCGACGCGCTGAAAGACGTACAGAATTATTACAATGAAATAGACCGGCCGCAGGTGGTAATCAGCCTACTGACATCGACTGCCAAAAGTCCTACCGGCAAACTGTTGCTTTGCGCTTCCAATACTTTTTTGTTTTCGGAGCCGCACGGGCAGGAGCCGCGGGTGATACATGAAATGTGGGATAACAACATGCACCTGATGAAGTTCAGCAAAACCATTGCCGCCGGCAGCAGCTATCGTTTTTCCATCGCCGGTTCTTCCATTACTTCGGCGCACCACGACGACCCGCTGAACGAGGCCGAGCGTCTTACTATTTATGCAAAACTGGAAGGCAGGGACCGTCTCCTGCAGTTTCACAACAAGGCATGGGATGATTTGTGGAAAAGCGATATTGTAATAGAGGGCGACGATCAAAGTCAGCAGGATATACACAGCATGCTTTACCACCTGTATTCCTTTGTGCGCGAGGGCACGGCGCTTTCGCCTTCGCCGATGGGGTTGAGCGGGCTGGGCTACAACGGGCATGTGTTCTGGGATGCGGACCTGTGGATGTTCCCCACGATCCTTGTGCTGCACCCGGAACTGGCAAAAAGCATGATTGAATACCGTTATGAACGACTGGAAGCGGCGCGGCGCAATGCTTTTGCAAAAGGGTTTAAAGGGGCCATGTTTCCCTGGGAAAGTGCGGCTACCGGTGTGGAAGAAACGCCGGTATGGGCGCTGAGCGGACCGTTTGAGCATCATATCACCGCCTGCGTGGGGATGGCCGCATGGAATTATTACTGTGTGACGCAGGATAAGAACTGG
>DASYCT010000165.1:0-6328 GCA_036500065.1 Chitinophagaceae bacterium
CCATCGACGAGGAAATGATTTTTGTCAGGATAAATACCAGCAAAAGCCCGACAAGCCCCCCCAGTATACACAAGAAGGCCGATTCGAGCAGGAACTCCACCAGGATGCTGGCACGTTTGGCGCCAATGGCCTTTTTAAGGCCTATCTGGCTGGTGCGTTCCCGTACCGTCACGAACATGATATTGGCCACACCAAACATACCCACCAGCAACGAGAGCCCGGCGATAAACCAGCCGCCGAGGTTGATGCCCGAGAAAAGTTTATTGGTCATTTCGGCAAACGATTCAATATCATTCAGGGAAAAATCGTCTTTCTGCGTGGGACGCAGCTTGCGGATGGAACGCAGGGCGCCCTGTACGTCGTCCAGCAGCATCTTCATCGGCACATTTCCCTTGCCCTGCACCATGATGACGGGCTGAGAGCGCTTTTCGGGGACGATGGTTCTCATAAAACCATAATTCAGCAACACGCATTCATCAAAATCCCATCCCCCGAGGATGCTCTTTCCCTGTTTTTTGATAAGACCAATCACCCGCGCCCTTTTGCCCATGATCTCGATTTCCTCCCCAACAGCATTTTCGGGTTTGGTAAACAATTTCTCCGCGATATTATATCCCATCACCACGTTGTTCGAAGCGTGATCGAAATCACTTTGCTGGAAATAACGGCCCGGCAGGATTTCCAGTTGCTGAATATTGGCAAAGTCTTCCGTTACACCATAGATACTCACGTTTGTCACTGCATCCTCGTTCCATTCAATCTTACTGGTATTGCTGATGTTGAACGCAACATTGGCCACCAATTCGCTGCGTTGCTTCAATAATTTTACTTCGTCATAGGCAGGGTTGGGGCGATTGATGAGTTTCCACCAGGGTATCTGGCCGCTGTAATCCCATTTGTCGATATAAATGGTTTTGGACCCCAGTTTGCTGATATCGTTTTGAATATTCTTTTGCAGGCTGTCGACGGTTGCCAGCACGCCGATGATGCAGAAGATACCCACCGTAATGCCGAAGAGCGAAAGAAAGGTGCGCAGCTTATTGGAGCGGAATTCCGCCAGGGCCATTTTAAAACCGCTCCATATAATCTCGAGAAACTTCAACATGCGGCCAAATTTAGTATAATACCCGTTGCGTCCCCCTAATTATTTCTATTAGAGGTCGGCCGCCCGGTTGAATGGGATACAGTCAATACCAGGCTGTTGCTATACGCCCTTATGCCCGGCTGGTACATACATTGCAGGGCCGCCGGCCCATTGTGATAAACCCCTTCCCGGGATACGACCGTTTCATATTGAATGGTGGAAACACCTGAAGGAATCCTGTCGGCAAAAAAGTCAACACCTGCATCCCTGACCGATTTATAATACGAAAGCTGGTTGGTGTATTCATACCCGCTTTCGGACTTATCGGGTTCAAGTGCCGCCGCCCTTGCATCGTCGATAAAAACGTATTGCAATTGGCGGGGAGATTGTATTGTAAGCACGGTCTTTATTTTATCACCGGTCGCCAGTACCGTGTTTTCTGAAACTTCCTCCCATTGATTGGAATCCCTGTTATAGCGCGACAAGGTTTTGGCAATCGTCACAGCTTCTGTGCTGTCGTTCAGGTTCAGGGGTGGATGGGCCGTGAAATAATAAAAATTGAAGCCGGTTCCTACTGCCTCCCTGCCTTTTTTTTGTATGGGTATAGCAGGCGGAAATTTCTTACCCGGCATTTCCCGGAAGGCAAACAGGCGGCCGCTGAATACATCGTCCGTCACGCTCATCGTATCGGGGCCGATAATCGCCCGGAACTGTTGCGGGTTGCCGGTCACGACAGGCTGTTGCCGGTTTAACAGGCCCACTACTTCCGCAGTGGCCTTGGTGTTGCTCCAGTCGTGGTCCTGCCGGGTCTGCATCAGCCATTTGACAATACCGTCCACCGTCTCCGGGTGCCCGTTCGCATATTCGAATGCCTCGGCTATTTTAGCCACCCATTCCTCGGCCTGCATATCCAGGTCGTCCGCATCGGACAAGGATTTCCAGCGGGTACCGTTTATTTCATCCGTTATTGCCTGCTGGCGGATCGATTCCAGCAGTTGCAGGGCTTTTTGGCCGGCAGGAGTGGAGGGACCGGTATAACGCAGGGTAGCGGTTACCAGCATGGCCTGTCGTCCCGGAAGCAGGGTCCAGGCATTATTCAATGTTTTCGTCAATAATGAATCCAGTTTTGTTTTTACGGGCGCAGGCAGGGGATATTCATTTATCCAGTAACTGCGGGCATAGAGATAGCCGGTGATATTGCCAGGAAGTCCCGGTTCACTAAACTGGTTATCGTAGTAGCCCACCAGTTTTGCGATGAAGCCGGGGAATTTATATTTTATTTCCTTTTCAAATGGGCGGAGTAACCCCTCGCTTTGCAATTTTCCAAACCCTGCCAGCAGGTAACCGGAAATAAAGGCATTGCTCTTACCATCTTTAAACCAGGGCAGGCCACCATCGGTATTCTGCATATCCGTTAGATCGTTAAAATAGCGTTCTGCTTTCCGGTGGGCTTCCAGGGTATCCATCAGGCTGCGCAATTGTCCCTGCCGGACCGCCGTGGCATGATTGAGCTGTAGCCAGGGCATGGCTTGTTCATCGGGCATGCCGGGCAACGGTTCATTGCCTGCATGTTCTTTTTGTTTTTGCATTGCCTTCTGCGCGGCTGTATCACTGCGCATGATCTTTACAGCGATGGAATGCGCCAGCAGTTTGTTGAATGTTTGCTCGGCGCAATCATACGGGCAGTTGGCGAGCGAAGGCAAGGCATTGATAAGTGCGGCCTGTGGCTTTGGGTTAATATAAACGCCTATGCCGTACGGTTCCGCATCCGCAGGCATTGTGAAGAAGCTATAGGGGCGGATGGAAACGATTCCCGTATCCAATACCTGCACGCTCAAATTATGGGTGACCAGTATTTTGCTGCTCAGCACGGGTATAATATGTTCTTCTCCATCACTGTACCTGCCCGCCGAAGCGGTGATCTTTATACGCAGCGGATGCAACATATCGCCGGGAATGGTAAGCGTAAAAGCTCCGTTACCGGTAGCATGGCCGCCCACTGAAAATGGTTGTTGCGCCGTGTTCAACAGGCGCGCGCTGATATCTTCGCCTGTCTCTGCATCTTCGATACTGCATTTCAACTGGCCGTTCAAACCCGTGCTGTCGAGATTGGTCAACCGGCTTTGCAAAATGATTTTATCACCCTGGTATACATAGCGCGGCATGGCCGGCTGCACCATCAACGGCAACTGGCTGTACAACGTTCTTTCGGCATAGGCGAAGTTCCCCTTACGCGTATGCGCCAGCAGTTTCCATTTCCATTCGGTCACACTTTCGGGCAGTGTAAAGCTGATAGTATAATAGCCATCGCGCCCGGCGTAGACCTGCGGGTAAAAGAAAGCTGTTTCCGTAAAGTTTTTACGGATCACCGATGGCGGCGCTTCCGTAATATCCGGCAACTGTACCGGCCCTTTGGTGCTTAGTATCAATACCCCCGCAGCGGCCCGGCTTCCATAAATAGCCACGGCGTCGGCGCCTTTCAGGACGACGGCGTTGGTCATTGTTTTGATATTTATATCAGCAATATTGCCAGTATAGGGTATGCCGTCTATTACTATCAGTAGTTTGTTATAAGGGTCCAGCGAAGTGGTGCCTCTTATGGTTACGAGGCTGGCAGAGGAACCCGCGAGCCCCATTAGCCTTCCCTGGACACTTCCATAACCGATTACCACCACATCATCCAGGCCCCGTGTATTTAACACACCGTTGGCCTGAAGATTTAAACGCACGGTGGCTCTTACGTACATTTCCTCTGAGGAAAAATAAGTGGTTGAAGAGAAATAGGCGAATGTTGGGCTCATCCACCACAACGCGCCGCCCGGCTGAAACTGCTTGTTGTTGCGCCCGGGCTCAGCCAGCGTATTATTCGTTTTGTCATTAATAGAATAATCCCATTCGTTGTTTACCTGGTAATTATTGTTTTGATCACGGGGTAGTTCCCAGGTGTTTGTTTTCAGTTTGTCGATCGAAGCGTCGTACAGGGTAGTCAGCAGTTCGGCCGCCGTATTGACATTATTGGTTTTGACCGATACCATGAAGGTTTCCTTTCCTCCCGGAATAAGTGTTCGACGGTATTGTTCCACGATAATTTCCGCGTGTCCCTGGCTGGCAGCCGGTTGAAAAACGGTCTGTTCCTCCTTGTACAACCGGTTGTTGAAAATATACAGGTGGGTGAGTTTCATCACTCCTGCAATATCTCCCGGCATGGTATATTGCCATTCATTCAGTCCCTTTTTTTCCGGTTTGATATCATAAGCATAACGGATAACCATTCCTTTTTTGGTTTTGGCGTACCAGGCAAGCTGGTAAATGGAAAAAACATCCTTTTTCGTGTTACCGGTTATCCAGCGAATGGTCTTACCTCTTTCCACTGAATTATACGGCAGCGAATGAAAAGAGGTCGTTTCGCCGGGGAGGGTCCGCGTCGCCTTTTCATAAATAGTCAATCCTTCTTTTAGTTCCCCGGTAATGTGGCCGTGTTCCCGGCATAGCAACTCCAACCGGTAGTGGCCGGCAGCCAGTTTGTCTTTTGGAAGTACCAGCTTCTCTTCCCCGCCTGCGGTCGCCACACCCTCGTACACCAGTTGATCGGCTGCCGGTACAGGTTCATGATCCAGCGTGTCACCCAACAGGCGCTTCAACTCATCTACAGGGTAGATGGTTGTATCTGTAGGCATCCATTCGCGCGCCTGTGCATCGATTTCACGGCCGGATGTTTTATAAATCCGCCATTCCACTTCTTTTTTTACCGGCCCGGCAAAAGCCGATTTGGCATTCAGGTAAAGCGGCAAGAGTTCATTCCTGTCCATTGCTTCGGGAATGGAAAGCTGGAGCGTTACCGGGCGGTTGGAGAGAGAGATGGTTCCATGTTCACTATGACTTTCGCCGGTTGCATCGATCGCTTCTGCTTCCAGTTTATAGTTTGCTGTCCACCTGCGATCATCCGTAAAACGATACTGCCGGATCAGGCTATCGTTGATCAGCAATTGCAATTCACCTTTATCATTGGTGTACGATTCGCCTGTTAAAAGCTGTTCTTCCACGTCTTTGATTCCCCTGCCGTTGCCTGCTTCGGTTGCTGGCACCTGGCCCGATCGTTCGAGCTGGTATTTTACCCGCACACTGCCCAGCGGGGCGCCGGCAAATGATTTTACCAGCAGCTTTACTGCAAAAGAATCACCGATGGCTAACTCATTTTTGGGTTTTTCGATGCTGAGTTCAAACGTAGGGCGTTTGTAATTTTCCACGGAAAAACTCCCTTCTTTCCATGATTCTATCTCAGCCTGGTCCGAATAAATCTTCCAGTTACCTGTTGCGGCATTTTTGGACAGCACAAAAGAACCAGCCACCGAACCGAATGAATTGGGCAGGACTCTTAATGTGTCTGTGTGGTGATTAAACGGGTCCCTGACATACAGTTCAAACTTCTTTTTAGCAAAACGGGCTGCCAGTTTAAGTTTCAGTTTTTGGTAAAAGGGAAATTGCAGGTTACGCCAGTCCAAAACCGTGTACAAGCCCGTGTTGGGATTGGGTATCATAAAAACCCCTTTGAAATACACGGTTTGCCCCGGCCGGTAGATGCCCCTGTCGGTAAACAAATGTAGTTGGAGCTTATCAGTATAATAATCCAGCAGACCATCGTCCCGCTTTCTGTCGTAGATCGATTCCGGCAAATTCTCTTTCGGGATATTGATGCCTGCCGACACAGTATCGTCGCCCAGCACTACTTCCAGGTCGGATACATTCTTTTCATTCACCGTAACCCATCCCTCGTTGTTAACTTTACGGGGCTTTGCCTTCAGTATACTTGTCTCTTTATCTTTTATTCGCGTGACATCATAGCGGGGGGTTACCGTAGCGCCCGTGAGCGGGAAGCCCGTTTTTCGATCCAGCACGAATACCCGGCTTTCGTTGTTGATGACCGCAATCCGGGTCACCTCCACGAACACATAATCCGCGCGTGATGTATCACCGCTAAACGCCGTATCCGAATAAAGAATACAGTACCGGCCGGCAGGCAACAGCCCCAGATTTACAAACGCCGTATGCAACTGGTAATCGCCGGGGTCGGGCAGGGGCTGTACGGCTTCCTTTACAAATGGACTTTGCAAAAGGGCAGGCAGGTTCTTTTTCTTAGTAATGCCCGGGTCCTGCACTATGCTGTCTACTCTTATGACGCGGGTGTATAATTGCCGCACATTGCGGTAGCTGAGCTGTGCTGCAATCGGCTCCAGCGGCAGATGG
>DASYCT010000166.1:0-8455 GCA_036500065.1 Chitinophagaceae bacterium
TAAATAAGAGATGTCTTTCAGCTTATCCACCAGGCGGTAGGCATAACCTTCAATGTCTTTCATGTCTTTGCCCGCCACCCTAACCTCGATGGGAGTAGCTGCGCCCTGGCTCATAATCTTTTCTGTAAGGTCTATCGGCTCGAATGAAACGGTTAGTTCGGGAATGTCCTTCGCGATATTCCGGCGCAATTCGTCTTTCAGTTCGTCGATCTTTACTTTATAGTTGTCATCAAGGTTCACCTGCAACACCGCTTCATGTGTACCGCTGTTGAAAATATACAGGTTGCTCGTGCCGTAACTGCTCGGGATGAGCCCCACGTACGCCGAGCTGATAGCCACATGGCCGTGCACAGTGCTGTCGATGATATCCAGTACCTGGTGCACCTTGTCCTCCGTGCGCTCCAGCCGCGTGCCGTCGGGCATGCGGATGCGCAACTGGAACTCACCGGTATTTATTTTCGGCATCAGGTCTTTGCCAATCACCACGAAACAGGTGCCTGCCAGTCCCAGCACGAAGATGAAATACAGGGTCATGGTAAGTCCGCGCCAGCCCATCAGCTTTTCAATAAGGCGCATGTACCTTAATTTAAACCGCTCGAACCCATCGTTCTTTGAAGGCTCCTTTTTTTCCTGTTGCAGGTGCAGGTTCACTTCCGTCACCTCCTCCTTATTGAGCGCCAGGCCCGCATGCGCATGCAGGTTGCCGTGTTTGTACCTGAACTTCTCTTCCTTCAGCATCCAGTTGGACAGCACCGGCACCAATGTTTGCGCCGCAAAGAAGGATACGATCATGGCAAACCCGATGGACAACGACAAGGGCAGGAACATGGCTCGGGGCACGCCTGTCATTATAAACGACGGGGCAAATACCGCCAGGATACAAAGCAATATCAGTAACAGCGGGAACGATATTTCTTCACAGGCATCATAAATGGCCCTTCGTTTGGATTTGCCCATTTCAAGATGCTGGTGAATATTTTCAATGGTCACCGTGGCCTGGTCCACGAGGATACCGATGGCCAGCGCCAGCCCGCTCAGCGTCATGATATTGACGGTCTGCCCTGCAAGGCTCAGGAACATCACCGCGGTAATGATGGATACCGGGATGGTGATGATAACGATCAGGCTGCTGCGCAGATCTTTCAGGAACAGCAATACCATCAGACCGGTAAGTATGGCGCCGAGCACGCCTTCGGTAACAAGGCTTTTCACGGCATTGATCACAAATACGGATTGGTCGAATTCGTACGACACGCGCACATCTTCCGGCAGCAGGCTTTGCATTTCCGCCAGCCGGCCTTTTAATGTTTTCACGACATCCCAGGTAGAAGCGTCGGCTGTTTTTACCACCGGTATATACACCGACCGTTTGCCGTTTACCAGCGCATAATCCACCGTTACGTCCGAAGCATCCGCCACCTTGCCGATATCATGTATGAAAACGGTGTTGGAGCCATTGGTAACAATGGGAATATCGCCGAAGTCCTGCACCTTCTTTTCGAGCGAATTGATCGTGGTGACAAACATGGTATTGTTGATGCGCAGGTCGCCCGATGGCGTCATCACGTTGTTTTTGGCAATCGCTTCCACGACCTGGTCGGGCGTAAGGTTGTAACTGCGCAAGCGGGCAGGATCGACATTCACGACCACCGACCGCGAATTGGCCCCGAAGGGCGGCGGCGCGGAAAGCCCCGGCACGGTGGCGAACATCGGGCGTATGCGCGTCGCTGCAAGGTCGTAAATCTCCTTCAGGCTTTTGTCGGGACTGCTGAACACCAGTTCGCCTACCGGCAGCGATGAAGCGTCAAAACGCATCACCTGCGGCGGGAGTGCGCCGGGAGGAAAAAACTTCATGGCCCGGTTTACCTGCAGGGCCACCTGCGCAGAGGCTTCCGACATATCGGCATTCTCGTTGAACGTGAGCTTCAGCATCGTAAGTCCCTGGATATTCTTGCTGGATATGTTTTTGATGCCCGACACATACAGGAACTGGTCCTGCAGGCGGGTGGAAAAGAATCCTTCCATCTGTTGCGGCGACATGCCTCCATAGGGTTCTATCACATAAATGGTGGGAAGATTCAGCTTGGGGAAAATATCTATCGGTATATGCAAAAGAGATAGGACAGAAAAAACCAGCATACCAATAGTAAGTACGATGACTGCTATAGGTTTTTTAAGACCTGTTGATACTAATGACATGCCTCAATTATTTAAAAATGGATAAAAGTGTTGAGATGGTATTGCCCGCCCAGGCCTTTTGGAAAACGGCTTTCCATGCCTCATCATTGGTGTACACGGCATCCGTTTCTGCCCGGTTGAGCAGGTACAGCGCATTGGTCACCTCCACGATGCTGGTAAGCCCGGCATTGTATAGCGCCAGTTTTTGCCCGTAGGCTTCGCCGGCGGCTTTTACCTGCAATGGTATTTCGTCCAGCTTTTTAACCGTCGATTGAATGGTGATATCCGCCTGCTGCAGGGCATTGTTAAGAACGAGTTTTTGTTCCTCTACATCCTGTCCCGCCGCCTGCGTGCGGAATTTCTGGATGTTCAGCTTGTACTGTGTGCGCTTGATATCAAAAAGGTTGTAGGTAATGCCCACCCCCGCCAGGTAATTATAGCGTGAATACGCAAGCCCGGTTCCCAGGCTCTTATATTCATCCAGCGGCGAAATGCTGGAGCCCCGCATCCAGCCGGCGGCCATCAGGGCCACTTTGGGCAAGGCGGCTTTGCGGATCACCCGTTGCTGTGCGAGATTGTCTTCATACACCGATTGGTAATACCTTATAAAAGGATGCTGCAGGTAAAAGGTATCGATGGGAGCCACGGCGGGCATCAGCAAACCGGTCAGTTGTGCATTGATGGCCGTATCCGGCACCACGGATGCCGTGTCAAGTCCCGTCAGCAATGCCAGCCTGCTTTTGACCAGGCTGTAAGCGTTGGCCCATTCTATATAGGTAAGCCTTGCTTTCGACAATTCCGCTTCCGCCACCGAACTGTCCACGCCGGCTTTCAGCCCGCTGTTGATATACGCCTGTATGGCATGCTTAATAGTATCGGTACGGTCGATATTTTTCTGTTGCAGGAGCAGCAGGGAGGCGTATTTTATCAACTCAAAGTAATTCTGTATCACGGCGGAGGTGATGTTATATTTTTCCCGGTCCAGTCCTGCTTCGTTGATCCGCAGGGCAGCGCCGGCTTCTGCTGTTCTTGCTTTATAGCCGCCGAAATTGTAAATCTCCCAGTCCCCGGCAATGGCGGCAATATTGCCTACCGACATATTACCGTTGTTATCCGGCCTGCGGCCGCCGGAAGCGGAGGGGATGATACCCGAGGGAAAATAGGCGCTGTTGAGACTGTTGTCGGTGCCGGCATCTACCTGCTCGTCCAGCCGGAGCGCCGGCAGCCACGCATGCCGGGTGTCTTCCAGCACTGCTTTGCCCACGCTTACCTGCGCCTGCCGCGATTGAATGGAAGGGTAATGCCGCAATGCCAACTCCACCGCCTGCCGGAGGGAAAGCGATTGCTGTGCCGTTGCAATGCCTGTGATAAAACCGAATAATATAAACAGGAAAGCCCGAATAAATAATTTATCCAACAATGATTTCATGATGATGAATGATTAAGCCGGTATGAGGTTGCTGCAATACGGAAATATTGCGACAACTGTTACGAATGAAGTATCGGTTAAAAGGAAGGAAAATCAGGCTCGTGGCGGGCCACGCAGGGAGAATACCACCGGCGACCGCTGCAAAACATGCAGGGAGGAATAGTCAGTAGCGGGTGCTATGACCTGGTATCGCTTTATAAAAATGAATGAAGCCACAGGCTGCCAGGCTTTGCTGACCAGCGGCCTTTTATGTCTTTTTTGAGCAGCGTTGGTTTGTTTGGACGGGCGGGTGGAAAAGAGCTGAAACGGGAGCACCTGCTTTTCCTGTCCCTGAAAATTATCTCCGTATTTGGCTGCCAAAACGGGAGCAGGGGCAACCATGGGGAAAGCATGTAACTGCCCGGCGGCTGAGCATAAAAGCAGCAGTGCTACCAAAAGCCTTCCTATATGACGGTAAGAGGACATTTCGCCGCGAAGATACAGTAAGGCCGGAATGTTATTCAGGGGCGGCGTTGCAAAAGGCTTGTTAACAATCCGAATTCACAGTAATTTAATGCAAATCAATTGCTTGTAGTCAATACCAGGAGCCATTTGTTACGTGTCGATCCGGTCAATGTTAAGAAATTATGATCAAATCGTTATGTACTTACAGCCAAAGCAAAGAGGCTATTTTTGCCCAAATTCAAGTGTATGGCCAATTCATTTTTGAAGATATTCCTGCCGAAAGACCGTGTTTTTTATTCACTTTTCGAGGAAGTGGCGGCCACCGTGGCGCAGATGGGCAGGCTGATGAAAGATGTGGTGACCGAACCTGATTTCGACCAGCGCGCCGCCCTGATTTCCAGGATGGAAGACCTGGAACATATCAACGACGATTTTACGCACCGCATATTTACCGAGCTGGGTCGCAACTTTATTACTCCCTTTGACCGGGAAGATATTCACTACCTGGCTTCCGCGCTCGACGATATTGCCGATTATATTTTCGCCTCCGCCAAAAAGATCAATTTTTATAAGGTCAATCCCAACGATGTAGGCATCCAGAAAATGGCCGACCTTATCGAGCAGGGTTCCGAGCAAATCAAAAATGCGGTGATCGAGCTGCGCAACATGAAGAACATGCGTCTTATCACCGATGCCCTGGTAAAGGTCAACAGCATCGAAAACCAGGCCGATGACATTTTCGATATGAGCATCGACCGGCTGTTTGAAACGGAGCCCGATGCCAAGGAAGTGATCAAGAAAAGAGAGATTTACCAGGTAATGGAAATCGTGACCGATAAATGTGAAGATGCGGCCAACGTGATCGAATCCATTATTATTAAATACGCTTAGACCCCTAGCCCTTTTATGACCTTTCTTGTCATCATCATCGTACTGGCATTTGTATTTGATTATATCAATGGCTTTCATGATGCCGCCAATTCCATCGCCACGATTGTTTCCACCAAGGTGCTGACGCCTTTCCAGGCGGTGATATGGGCGGCGGTATTTAATTTTGCCGCTTTTTTTATTGCCAAGTATATCACGAAGGAGTTTAAGATCGGCAATACCATCGCCAGTTCGGTAACGGAAAATTTTATCACGCTGGATGTCATCCTGGCCGGGCTGGTGGCCGCCATCACCTGGAACCTGCTGACCTGGTGGTTTGGCATTCCTTCCAGTTCTTCGCACACGCTTCTCGGGGGTTTTATGGGAGCAGCCATTGCCCATGCCGGTGGTTTCAACAGCGGCGGGCATGCCGTTATCAATTATGCAAAAGTGATCCCTACCTTTTTATTCATTTTCGCCGCACCGCTTATCGGTATGATCATCGCGCTGATACTGACGATACTGATCGTCAACATCTGCCGGCGGGCCAACCCGTATAAGGCCGATAGCTGGTTCCGGCGCCTGCAACTGGTCTCTTCGGGGCTGCTCAGTCTCGGCCACGGAAGTAATGATGCGCAGAAGGTAATGGGTATTATCGGCGCCGCTATTATTTATTACGAAAAGACGCAGGGAAGGCATTTGAGTTTCAACCAGTTTATTTCGCAATATGCCTGGGTGCCGTTTAGCTGTTTTACCTGTATCGCGCTGGGCACGATGAGCGGGGGGTGGAAGATCGTAAAGACAATGGGCAGCCGTATCACCAAGGTAACCCCACTGGAAGGAGTAGCTGCCGAAACGGCCGGTGCGCTTACCTTGTTCCTTGCCGAAAAACTATCTATACCTGTCAGCACCACGCATACCATTACCGGTTCCATTATCGGGGTGGGCGCCACCAAACGCCTGTCTGCCGTACGCTGGGGGGTTACCATTAACCTGCTATGGGCGTGGATACTTACCATCCCGGTGAGTGCGCTGCTGGCGGCGCTGGTGTACTATATCATGAAGCTATTCATGCATTAGGTTACGAGCCCCGGAGGCTCGGTGGTAACATTCAAAAAATCATAGGCACTGTTTAGAGGAACTTATTTATCTTGGCGATAATTTGACAAGGAACCAGTTTATTGTTAAAACTTTACCCAGTAATGAAAGGAATTATATTAGCCGGTGGTTCGGGCACCCGTTTACACCCTATTACGTATGCGATCAGCAAGCAGATAATGCCGGTGTATGATAAGCCGATGATCTATTACCCTCTTTCTACTCTTATGCTGGCCGGTATCAAGGACGTGTTGATTATCTCCACGCCGCATGATCTTCCCCTGTTTAAGAAATTATTCGGTGATGGCAAAAGCCTGGGGCTGAACTTCACCTATGCAGAGCAGCCGCTGCCCAACGGGCTGGCGCAGGCATTCGTGATCGGCGCGGATTTTATCGGCAAGGAAGATGTGGCGCTGGTGCTCGGCGATAATATATTTTACGGGAGCGGGCTCGGCAAGATGCTGGCCTCCAATACCCAACCGGAAGGGGGTATTGTCTACGCCTATCATGTCAGCGACCCCGAACGATACGGGGTAGTAGAGTTTGACAACGACATGAAGGCTATTTCCATAGAGGAAAAGCCTCTCAAACCCAAAAGCAATTATGCCGTGCCGGGTCTGTATTTTTATAACAACGACGTAGTGGAAATAGCCAGGAATCTTTCACCCAGCCCGCGGGGAGAATATGAAATAACCGATGTAAACAAGGAATACCTGCGCAGGGGAAAGCTGAAAGTGTCTATCCTTGACCGGGGTACGGCATGGCTGGATACAGGTACTTTCGACTCGCTCATGCAGGCCTCCATGTTCGTGCAGGTCATCGAACAACGGCAGGGTATCAAGATAGCGTGTATCGAAGAAATCGCGTGGCGGAAAGGGTTTATAACCAAAGAACAACTGGTGAAGCTGGCGCAGCCACTGCTGAAGAGCGGCTATGGGCAATACCTCATGAATTTGGTAAACGCGTAAAATCGTCCCATCTTGCAACATCGGATAATAACCAACTGATGATGAAACCTTGCGGTTTCATCGGGCTATAAAAAATAAATTATTCTGCGGATGAAAAAGATCCTCGTTACCGGCGGCTGTGGCTATATAGGTTCGCATACCGTGGTGGATTTGATTGAAAACGGCTTTGATGTAATTTCGGTCGACAACAATTCGCGCTCTTCCGCCCGCATCCTGGAAGGCGTGGAAAAGATCACCGGCAAGAAAGTAAAGAATTATAAGGTAGACCTCTGCAATTTCGACGACACTTTTGCTATTTTCCAGGAAAACGAGGACATCGTGGGCATCATTCATTTTGCCGCCTTCAAGGCAGTGGGTGAATCGGTGGAACAGCCGCTGATGTACTTTGAAAACAACCTGGTATCGCTTATCAACCTGCTCAAATGCACGCAGGAATTCAAGGTGCCCTATTTTGTTTTCTCTTCTTCCTGTACCGTTTACGGCAATCCCGACGAAATACCGGTGACGGAAAAGACACCCCCCAAACCGGCCGAATCGCCCTACGGCTATACCAAGCAGATGGGTGAGCAGATCATCAATGAATTTGCCAAGGCCAACGCGGTGCAAAGCATCCTGTTGCGTTATTTCAACCCGGCAGGCGCACACCCGAGCATACAGATAGGCGAACTTCCCATCGGCCGCCCGGCCAACCTCGTGCCGGCCATCACGCAGACCGCCATCGGCAGGCTACCGCAGATGAAGGTATGGGGCGCGGATTATCCCACACGCGACGGCTCCTGCATTCGTGATTATATCCATGTATCGGACATCGCTCATGCACATACGCTGGCGCTGCAATACCTGATAGATGGAAAATCGGATAAGAAATGTGAAGTGTTCAACCTCGGCTCCGGCAATGGCGTTACGGTACTGGAAGCCATCAACGCTTTTGAACGGGTAAGTGGCGTAAAACTCAATTATGTCATCGGGCCGCGCCGTCCCGGCGATGTGGTGGCTATATACGCCAACAATGAATTCGCGCGTCATGAACTGGGATGGAGCACGCGTTACACGCTGGACGATATGATGCTCAGCGCCTGGAAATGGGAACAGCGGTTGAAAATTGATGAGAAGCTCTACAAGCAAAACTCCGGTCTGAATTAGCCTTTTTTTGCTTTACTTTGCGGCATCTAAAATTGAGACAAATGCCCTTAAAGGATATTCAACCAACCGGACAGAAAGATACCCGCAGCGGATTTGGCGATGGCATCGTAGAAGCAGCGCGCAAGAACCCCAACATCATAGCCCTGACAGCCGATCTGCTCGGCTCCATGAAACTCAACCAGTTTATCAAAGAATTTCCCGAACGCTTTGTACAGTGCGGTATCGCAGAAGCCAATATGATTGGCATCGCCGCGGGCCTGACCATCGGCGGCAAGATTCCTTTTACCACTACTTTCGCTAACTTTTCTACCGGCCGGGTGTATGACCA
>DASYCT010000167.1:0-9041 GCA_036500065.1 Chitinophagaceae bacterium
CGCTCGATGCACGGATGATCAGCTCCGCCGGCAATACTTTCTTTTCAAATGCTGTCACCGGCTGTTTGCTTTCGATAAGCTGTATCAGCAATTCCGTGGCGGCCCTTCCCATTTCGAAAGCGGGTTGCCGGACGGTGGTAAGCGGCGGAGTAAACAGCTCGGGTGCGCTGAAATTACTAAAGCCCGCCATCGCCAACTGCTGCGGAATTCGGATGCCCCGCTTGTGCAGGATGGAAAGCGTGCTGATGGTGATGCGATCGGAGGCGGTAAAAACGGCATCCGGCGGATGGGGCAGGGACAGCAGTTGTTCGATAGCCTGTTCCACTTCTTCCGGCAGCATGCCCCCGTGCTGGCAATAGCGAATATAATCCGGGTTGGGACTGATGCCATTTTCCAGCAATGCTTTGTTATAGCCTTCGAGCCGCTCCTGCGTGATGGAGAGATTGGGGGAACTGGTGATATGCGCAATCTTCCGGTAACCGTTTTCCAGCAGGTGTTGTATGGCCTTGTAGGCGCCGCCCGCATTATCTACCACCACTTTGTGTGTATTGATAAGGTCGGTGACCCGGTCGAAGAAAACAATCGGCACGCCGGAATCATGCCATTGCCTGAAATGACTTAGATCAGTCGTTTCGGTAGCAAGTGATACCAGCAGCCCATCTACCAGCCGCCCGGCAAGGTGTTCCAGGTTTTTTATTTCGCGTTCATACGATTCAAGACTTTGCGTCAGGATAACATGGTAGTCTTTATTATAAGCGATGGAATCGATCCCGTTGATCACTTCGGCAAAGAAATTATTCGGGATGCTGCAGAGCAATACGCCGATGCTACGGCTTTTTTTGCTTTTGAGGCTTTGGGCGAGAAGATTGGGCCGGTAGTGATGGGCATCGGCGTACTCCTTTACTTTCAGGCGCGTCGCCTCGCTGATCTTATAACTTCCTTTCAGGGCGCGGGAAACGGTAGAGTACGACATGCCAAGCGCTTTTGCAATGTCTTTGATGGTAATCGCATCACCCATTGAGTAACGGTTTTTTCAACTGCGGTTAAGTACGTAAAAAAATAAAAATAGCCTTTTTTAATAAACCCGTGTATGTTATTTCTAAATGTCTTTAAGGGGGCCTGGGTGAAAGGAGACGTACTATAGTATAGTAATAACCTGTTGCACAACAATAGTGATGCCGGTCAATTGTCTATCCTTTCCAACGCGTATTTATAACACAATAACTACTGTTCTATCACTTGTGCCAACGTTTGCATAAATAAAATCCCCCCTTTTTGCTAAATCGATTTAGTTTCTCTTTACTTTTAAGTGTGTTTGGCACATTTACTAAATCGATTTAGCACATTTAGCTAAAAAACAGGGCCTGGAATCCGCCATGGACAAGGCTTACAGGATCTGCTGCCAGGCCGGAAACAACAAAAAACGATTTGCTCATGCCAAAAGCTGCTTTTTCATCCAAACGGCATTTTGCCGGTTCCGGCCCTGTTGACCGGCCGGAAATGACCAGCCACTTCGTTTCCAGGGTAAAAGCCCGTTGCTGTTCTGCTTACCTTATTATTATCATCGCCACAAACGCCGTAGCTTGAAAAAGAAAGCCTCCATACACGATATTGCCCGGCAGTTGAAGGTATCCGCCACGACGGTTTCTTTTGTTCTCAACGGTAAAGCAGAAGAAAAGCGTATCAGCAGCGACCTCGAAAAAAGGATCATGAAGTATGTGCGGGAAACCGGCTACCAACCCAATCATGTGGCAAAAAGCCTGCGCACCGGCAAGAGCAAGATCATCGGCATGCTGGTGGAGGATATTTCCGATCCTTTCTTTTCCAGTATTGCGCGGGTGATTGAAGGAAACGCCTATAAACTCGGCTACAAGATATTTTATTCCAGCACGGAGAACGACGGTGAGAAGACAAGAGCGCTCATTAAGGTGTTGCGTGAGCGGCAGGTGGATGGCTATATCATCGCCCCGCCGCCGGGAATAGAAGAAGAAGTAAAATCGCTGATGAATGACAACCTGCCGGTAATTCTTTTTGACCGGTATTTTCTCTCGCTCGAAACCACGAATGTGATAGTCGACAATTTCGGCGGTTCCCACGCCGCGATAAAACATTTCCTGGAAAACGGGTATAAGAACATCGCTTTTGTGACGCTTGATTCAAGCCAGACGCAGATGCACGATCGCCTGAAGGGTTATATAAAAGCCATCGCCGGCAATAAGCTGAAGCAGTGCGTGTGCAAGATACCCTATGCCATGAAACAGGATAAGATTGTGGAAGCTATCCGCCTGTTCCTCGAAAAGCACCCGGAAATCGATGCGGTATTGTTTGGAACGAACTATCTCGCCGTAAGTGGATTGGAAGCGCTTCACCAACTGGGATTGAAGATACCATCCGATGTGGCCGTGATTGGCTTTGATGACAACACGCATTTTTCCCTGTTTTCGCCCGCTATCACCGCGGTAGCGCAACCGGTACAGGAAATTTCAGAAACAGTGATTAAAAAACTGATAGCACGCTTATCCGGCAAGGAAAAGCTGGCGGAGAAAGGAACTATTGTATTACCAGTAAAACTTATCGTGCGGGAGTCCTCGCTTCCGCGCAGGAAAAAATAATTACCCTAAGCTCTTACCATGAAAAAATTAAACCCGGATCTCCTGGTGAAACGATGAACAAAAGGTTCTTTATTATTAGTTAACCGAAATTAAAAATTGCCATTATGAGAAGTATTTTATTGCTTCGCGGGAATGTTTTTCTTGCATTCCTTTTCTCTTCTTTCCTGCTTCTTTTTAACCAGGCCTTGATGGCCCAACCTGCTAAAACGGTAACCGGTAAAGTAATCAACGCTGCAACCGGTGAACCGGTGGCCGGCATCAGCGTGCGTGTCAAGGGCGCCCGGCAGGGCGGTACTACAGGGGCTACGGGTGAGTTCAGGCTCAACGTTTCTTCTTCGGCTACGACACTCATTATCAGCGGTGTCGGGTTTAAAGAAATGGAAGTGCCCATAAACGAAGCCGGTAGTATAAAGCTGGTTGCAACCGACCAGACATTAAATGATGTCATCGTAGTAGGGTATGGCAGCCAGAAAAAAGCGACCCTGACGGGGGCTGTTTCGGTGGTTAACGCAAAGACGATGGAAAACCGCGGACCCATTGCCAACCCGCTTGCGGCGCTGCAAGGGCAGGCCCCGGGGGTCATCGTAACAAGATCGTCTGCCCAGCCCGGCAGGGAAAACTGGACATTTCAAATACGGGGGGCCACTTCCACCAATGGCCAGGATCCGCTTGTTATATTGGATGGAGTAGCGCTTCAGAATAATGGTGAATTGAATTCCATGAACCCTGCAGATATCGACAATATTTCTTTTCTAAAAGACGCTTCCGCGGCCATCTATGGCGCCAGGGCGGCTTTTGGCGTAGTGCTGATCACTACTAAAAAAGCCAAAGGCAACAAGATGGTAATACAATATGATGGCTCCGTGTCAAGAAAAATTACGGCCCTGTTGCCAAAACTTCTCGACGACAAACAGTGGGGCGCCGGTCTTATGCAGGCTCAAATCAATGATAATTACGGCGTGACGCCGCCTAATACCAATGTTTGGTACCAGTTGGGATTGTTTGCAGCCAACCCGCCCGATTCGGGCTATATAGACGTAACCGCTTTGCCAGGTTATGCGGGCACCGCCAATAATTTATATTACAACGGGGTATTGCTCCCGGGATTTGGTGATGTGAAGGACTTCACTTTCTTTAATACCGATATGCAGAGAATGTTGTGGGGCAATGCCAATTCTACCCAGCACAATCTTAGCTTTTCCGGCAGGACCGATAAATCCGGCTATCGTATATCGCTCGGCTACCTGAACGACGGGAGCCAGTTGCGGTGGGGACTGAACGGCAACCAGCGGTATAATCTCCGGCTGAACCACGATTATACATTCAGCAATAAAGTAAAACTCGAAACGAATATAGCGCTGGAGGAAAACGATATCCAGCAGCCGAGTATGCTGACCAATGGTGGTTACAGTGCGCTTAGTAACTATTCGCAACCGGGCATACCCGCCTTTGGAAAAACGGGCTTACCTTATGAGTGGGGTACGGTCTACAGTGCGCCTGCCCAGTTGTCGCTTGGAGGTGATAATAAAGAATACAACACAAGGGCACTGATCAATACCAATTTTATTTATAACATTGTCAACCACCTGACGTTTACCGGAACTGCGGGTTACAATGCCTATTTCCAGGACAGCAGGATACAGCAAAAGCAAATCCAGTACACCACCTACAGCGGTACGCCGCTGCTTACATTCCCCACAGCAGGTACGCTGGGCGGCAATGGCACTTTCTACAACAGGCAAAATATTAAAGACCCCTATTACAACCTTATCGGCAGGCTCGAATACCATAATACCTTTAGCCAGGTACACGATGTAAGCGTGATGGTAGGTAGCTCGTACGAAAGAGATGAATACGATCTTTTTGCAACAAGAACGTATAATCTCGGCAACGATAATATCCCTTCCCTTGGCCTGGGTGTGCAGAGCGGTGTAGCAGGATATGTGACGAATGGCGAAACGCAGAATCACTATGCATTGGGGTCCTATTTTGGCAGGGCGACCTATGGTTACAAAAACAAATACCTGCTGGAAGTCCTGGGCAGGTACGATGGTACTTCCAAGTTTATCTCCAACGACAGGTGGAAGGCCTTCTACGGCGTTTCCGGTGCATGGCGTGTCACGGAAGAATCCTTCATGAAGCAACAAAAGTTCGTGAACGATCTTAAAATAAGAGCTTCTTTCGGGCAGACGGGTAACCAGGGAGGTATTGGCCTCTATGATTACCTGCAATCGCTGAATGTGAATGCCGGGCAGGCATTCCTGGGTTCATCGACGGTGGCATCTGTGACCACCGCAGGTGCGCTGGTATCGTTGAGCAGAACATGGGAAACCGTGGAAAATAAAAATATCGGTATTGACTTCAGCATCCTGCACAGCCGTTTGTCGGGAAGCTTTGATGTGTTCCGCAAAGAAAATAAAAACATGCTGCTTGGACAAACCTACCCGGGTGTGCTGGGAGCAACAGCGCCTGCACTGAACATAGGTGATTTGAAAACATGGGGATGGGAAGGTATGCTGAGCTGGAGAGACCAGGTAGGCAAAAACCTTACGTTTACTGTTTCCGCCACCATGACCGACAACCAGAACAAACTGGTTCATTACGGGGGAGCAAATGTTCTTTCGGCAGGTTATAATGCTACGGTGGAAGGTTACTCGCTGGGCTCTTATTTTGGATTGGAATATGCCGGCCGGATACAGGACCAGAAAACCCTGGATAACTACAATGGGAAATATGCGCCTACGGGCAGCACCAACAATATAAATTTAATTGTTCCGACCCCGCTGGCCTCGCCAGCCGGCCAGATGAGCGGTCTTCGCCCCGGCGACAATATGTATAAAGATGTCAACGGCGATGGCAAACTAAGCATCGGCACCAGCACATCCAACCCCGGCGACCTGGTGTACCTCGGCAGGGATGATCCACGATACAGCTATGGCATCAACCTGGGCCTGCAATGGAAGGGAATCGATTTCTCGACCATCTTCCAGGGCGTGGGAAAGAGAACTATTTTCAGGACCAGCAACTGGAGAGTACCTTATGGAACCGTGTTCCAGGGGCAATCGTCTGCATGGTACGGCAATACATGGACACCCACCAATACAGGAGCTTACTTCCCGAATCTTCACTCGAACAATAATTCTACTATTAATACCTACAACTACCAGATTTCATCCTGGTCGGTGGAGAACGGCGCATACGTACGCCTGAAAAACCTGGTGATAGGTTACACGCTTCCGCAACAACTCATGCACAATATAAAGGCGATACAAAAATTGCGTATCTATTTTTCAGGCAGCGATTTATGGGAGATTACTCATATTCATGACGGATGGGACCCTGAAGCAACAAGAACGGTCGCCAACAATGAGCGGTATCCCTTCTATCGCTACGTGACTTTTGGTGTAAATGTTACCTTTTAATCTTTTAAACTAAAAGAAAATGAAAACAAGATATATATTGATATTGGCGGGCATGTTTTCCCTCAGCCAGTATAGTTGTAATAAAGCGCTGAACCTGTCGCCCCTTGACCAGCTTTCAGATGCGAAGTTTTTTGCAAGCCCGAACGATTTCAAGCTTTTTGCCAACCAGTATTACGGGTGGACCAAGAACTTTACGACGCTTCCGGGCATATTGGATAACCCGCATTCCGATACACGGTCGGATCTTTTTGGCGGCGGCGGCTCATTCGGCGCCGGAACCAATACCATCCCCGCAACGGAAACTAATTACGGCAATTCAGGCAACTGGAACGTCGATTACGGCCGGATACGGAATACCAATTACCTGTTAAGCAAGGCTGCCGGCTATGCCAGGCCCGCCGATATCGCACAATATGTTGCGGAAGCCCGTTTTTTCCGTGCCTATGTATATTTCGACCTTTTGCAACTCTACGGAGCAGTACCTATCATACAGAACCTGCTGACGCCGGACTCTGCTGCATTGTACGGACCAAGAAGCGCCCGTGATTCCGTAGTGGATTTTATTATTGCCGATCTCAATGCGGCTATCCCCAACCTGCCGGTTACCATCGCCACCAGCTCGGCCGATTATGGCAGGGTAACCTCGATGGCCGCGCAGGCGCTTTTATCACGCGTAGCCTTGTATGAAGGGACCTGGCAGGAGTTCAGAAGCGGGAATGTAACAAGATATAATTCGCTGCTCGATAAAGCCATTGCAGCCAGCGCCGCGGTGATAGCCAGCAATCAATATGCGTTGTTCGGAACAGCGGCATCCAATGCGCTTGGCGGTAATAGCACCGTCCTTGGCGATTCGGCACAGAAATATATGTTCATACTGGAAAGCGCGAAATCGAATCCCGCCAATGTCATTAAAACCGCCAACCATGAATATATATTGGCTACCCGCTTTGACAACGTGGCTAAAGTGGCCAACAATAATATTACGCACTCATCGGGCGTAGGCGTCAACCGGAAGATTGTCAATATGTATTTATGTAAAGACGGTTTGCCGGTTGAAAAATCGCCTTTATTCCAGGGCTATTCTACTTTTTCTACCGAATACCAGAACAGGGATAACCGTATGAAATATACATTAAGGGTTCCTTATGGGTACTACTGGCTGGGCAATGCCAATTACAGGGTGGATTGGGTGGGAGGCCCCGGCGATTTGCTGAATGCACAGGGACCCATTATCCCGACAGGCTATACCAGCCAGAAATGGGCTACCGAGCGGCAATGCCCGGATTATATGGAATCGGAAGACTACCCGGTGATCAGGTATGCGGAAGTATTGCTGAATTATGCCGAAGCTGTTTTTGAACGCAATGGCGCTATAAGCGATGCCGATTTGGATAAATCATTGAACCTTGTCCGCCTGCGGATCAATATAAGCAACGGCATGCCCAAACTGAGCAATGCTTTTGTCACTGCCAACGGATTGGACATGCGTACGGAGATCCGCCGGGAGCGCACACTGGAATTATTTAATGAAGATTTCAGGACAGATGATATAAAACGCTGGCACAGCGCCGCCATTGACCTCGTGACCAATGTCGGTGGAACGGCTTATGGCAATGTAAGCCAGTTTGTGAGCCCCTGGCCTGTTTCCATCAAATGGACGGGTACGCAATACCAGACAGGGCCGAATGCCTATACGGGAGGTTCCGGTTTGCCAAAAGATGCGAACGGGTGTATTATCACGGATCAAACGGCGAGGCAGTTTGCTGAAAAGCATTACTTACTGCCGATACCGGCACAGCAGATTTCATTAAACCCAGCGCTTACGCAAAGCCCGGGCTGGTAAATACATTTGGATGAATGGTAAAAAGTTTATCCGTAGTGATTTCATTATTGCGGGTAAACTTTTTTCATATAAAATAATTCAGGCTATGAAGATTCCGGGAAAAACAGTTTTGCTGTGGGCCTTAGGTATTTTTTCTATGCGGTTAAGCGCGCAGGAACTGGTCGTGTACCCGCCTCCGCAGGCGATTATCTACTCCGCCCACAACGACGATTACACCGTCAAAGTACGCAAGCCGGGTGGGGCATGGCAGGATTTATTTGAATACAATGTACGGGTGGATATGGATAAGGTGCAGGATGCATCCATGGTATATTTCGATTTTTCCGGGACGGTAGAAATATTTATCAGGAAGAATAATGGCAATCTCCAGTCAGTGCGGATACGTCCCTCGGCTCATGGCATTATTCCGGTTGTCAAAGGCAATACGATTAGCTTCACCCTGGCACGGCCTCTTAACCTGTCCATTGAGTTTAACGGGGACAAGCTGCATAACCTGCATCTTTTTGCCAGTCCCATTGAAAAGAAACGCCCCGACCCGGCCGATACCAATGTCGTTTATTTTGGGCCCGGTGTGCATACCCCGCCCGATACCGTAAAGAAATCGTTTTACATCGCTTCCGGCAAAACAGTTTATATAGCCGGTGGTGCGATCGTCAGGGGGAAACTGGTTTGCAGAAATGTAAACAATGTGCATATCATTGGAAGGGGCATTATCGACCAGCCGGTAGAAGGGGTGGAAATCAGCGGGTGTTCCAACGTGGAAGTTGACGGAATTATCGTAGTTGATCCGCAGCATTACACCGTAGCAGGTGGCGGCTCGCAGCATATCGTGATCCGTAATCTGAAATCATTTAGTTGTAAGGGATGGGGCGATGGACTTGATTTTATGAGTTGCTCGGATGTGTTGATCGACAATGTTTTTATGCGTAATTCGGACGATTGCATCGCCATATACGGGCACCGCTGGAATTTTTACGGCAATGCAACAAATTATACCATTACCAACTCGGTATTGTGGGCGGACATTGCGCATCCTGTTAATATCGGTACGCACGGGGACACCCGTATTGCAGGTGATACCATTGAGCATATTCTTTTTAAAAATATCGATATACTGGAACAGGACGAGGACGACCCCGAGTATGAGGGATGTATGGCAATAAG
>DASYCT010000168.1:0-9082 GCA_036500065.1 Chitinophagaceae bacterium
GTTTTTAAAAACGATTTCCGTGTTGCGGATGGCTTTGATGTCTTTGCTGAGATCGCCGTCGATTAATACGATGTCGGCTTTTTTGCCTGTTTCAAGCGTGCCGATTTCTTTAGTACGTCCCAGGTAAACGGCACCGTTGAGCGTGCATATTTTAACCACCTGCTCCGGCGTAAAGCCCGCTTCCGCCAGTAGTTCCATTTCGGTATGATTGGCATAACCAGCCACGGTGCGGCCTGCGCCGGTAGGGTCGGTACCGGAAATAAGCAGCCCCCCTGCATCGTAAAATTGTTTTTCCCATACCAGTTCTTTTTTAAACAGCGCGGCAGAGGCAGAGTCTTTGTGCTGTGCCTGTTTCCAGTTGTTTACTACCCGTTCTCTTACTTCGGGCAGCAGGGCTTCTTCGCCGCCGCCGGGAACCGCTTCACGATCCGTATTGGGAACGAATACCGGCAGGGTGGAAGTAAGCGCTACTTTTTTTCCTATGAGGAAATGGATCAGGTCTTTCATTTTCGGGCTGTTCACATCGAGCGCCCTCAATGCCCGGGAGGCGACGGGATAATCAAACTCGTCCGCTTTTTTTGTGCTGTCAAAATCAGAACTGGCCATAAAACCATGTTCCAGGTCGTCGATACCGATTTCGGCGGCTTCGCGGTAGGTGACGGTGCAGAGGTGACCGGTCACCTTCATATTTCTTGCATGCGCTTCGCGCACCACGGCGACCAAATCGCCGCGGGTGATGTGCATGTACATTTTAAACGAGGTACAACCCTTATCGGCCCAGAAACCTACCGAGCGGGCGGCTTCTGCCGAATCTTTGATCACGTTGATAGAAGGAATATCATACCCCCGGCGCTCGATGTAAGGAGCGGTACAATCCATATCGGGACCAATCATCTTTCCCTGTTCGATCATGTATTTGATATTGAGATCGGTTTGCGGCTCGATACTGCCGGCCGTGCGTACGGTGGTGGCCCCACCGGCAAGGTACATACGCGGAAAGCTATACGGCATTTCCGCCACGTTGAAAAAGTTTTCAAACGGCATGGTATAATACAAATGCTCATGCACCATCACCAGGCCGGGAATTAAGGTCTTGCCGCTGGCATTGATAACCTTTGCGCCGGCAGGAATAGCAACCGCGCCTGTTTTTCCCAACCGGGCAATGCGCCCGTTGATGATAATAAGCGTTTGGTGTGGTTTGGCGGGGCTGCCCGTACCGTCAATGACGGTGGCGTCCGTCAGCGCAACCGTGTCGGCTTTTACGCTGAAATACTGGCTTACCTGGTTCGAAAAGGTTTGCGCCCTTAGCGGGGCCGCCGCCAGCAGGAATAAGGAAGCGGAAAGAGTAAGCAACTGTTTTCTCATGTTGGTTTTGGTTTTGACTTGCGAACGACGGCATTGGCTTTGAACACCCGTATAAAATTGCCGCCGAGTATTTTTTTAATATCGGTTTCGGAATACCCCCTTTCCAGCAGGCCCTTGGTGATAAGGGGAAGATCGGTGACATCGTTCAACTCTTTGGGAGTGGATTCGATGCCATCGAAATCGGAGCCGATGCCCACATGGTCCGCGCCTACCAGGTTGACGATATAATCGATATGGTCGAGCAGCAACGACAACGGCGGCCGCCATGATTCCAGGTCGGCCTTGTGCATTTTGCCCAGCCATGCATCCGTATCGAAATCCCCCGGTTGTAATTTTTTCAGCGAATCGATTTCAGCCGTATGACTGGCTACAAAAGCATCTTTTCGTTTGAGGTAATTGCTGTCGATAAACCCCGAATAGAAATTAATATCAATCACGCCGCCGTTTCTCCCCACGGCCAGTATCTGTTCATCTTTGAGGTTGCGGAACACGGGGCAGATATCATACACACAGCTGTGCGACACCAGCACCGGCTTTTTGGTCACCGCGATGGCGTCCCAGAAGGTTTGTTCGCCCACGTGGGAGAGATCGACCATCATCCCGAGCTTGTTCATGTGCCTCACCACCCGCCTGCCAAACCAGGTGAGTCCTTTGGTGCTGTCTTCCTGGAGCAGGGTCTGGTTGGCCGGCGCTTTCTTTTTGGTGTTTCTTCGGAGTACCGGTTTTCGGGCGGGCTCATTGGTGCGTGCCGGGTCCAGCGGCGCGGGCCGGAGAATATGCTGCGATTCGTCCCGGGCGGAACTGGCCCAGGAAGTGGAATTATTCCAGGTCAGGGTCAGGTAACGCGCGCCGCGTTTGTAGAGCGTATCGAGATAATCCAACCGGTCTTCAATCATGTGGCCGCCTTCCACGCCAATCATACAGGCCAGTTTATGAGCGGCGAGGGCTTTGGCGAGCTGGTTGGGTGTTTTCACCAGCGCCAGTTTATCGTGGTTGCGGCCCACGATGGCATAGAGTGAATCGATTTCGATGTTGGCGAATTTAAAGGCCGTGTCCTTTCCAAACTTGTCGTTGCAGAAAATGGAGAACACTTCTATGTCGACGCCCCCTTTTTTCAGCCGGGCGATGTCCGAATAGGTTTTACCGCTGAGGTCGTCCTCTATATTCAACCCTTTCATGGTAGCCGAGGAAAGCACGTCGTTGTGGGTATCGGCCACAATGGCCTCCTGGTGCAGTTTTAGGTAAGGAGCCTGGCCGGCTGCAAGGCCGGAAAAAAACAGAAGCGCGATAGCCGAGAGAAAGGATTTGCCCATGCTGTTGGTTTTGACGGGGGAATTTACTAAGTATGCGTCAAAAGGGGCGGGTTTTATTTTTAATTTCGTGGTAAACAGGTGTTAATGGTACAGCTTATACAGGTGATACGGGAAGGGAACGATTTAAATACCATCCGGCAATTGTTTCGTGAGTACGAAGCGGAGTTGAATGTAGATCTGTGTTTTCAAAGCTTCGACGCCGAGCTGAAAGACCCGTTGAAGAAATACGGCCTGCCGGTCGGCGCATTACTGCTGGCAGTTTGGGAAGGCGAAGCAGCGGGCTGTATTGCGCTCACGCCGTTAAAGGAAGTGGGAGTGTGTGAAATGAAACGCCTGTTTGTGCGTCCTGCTTACCGCAAATATGGGATTGGAAGATTCCTCGTGGAGGCCCTGCTGGAAGAAGCAACGCAAAGAAATTATACGTTGATGAAACTGGACACCCTGCAACGATTACAACCCGCCATCCGGCTGTACGAGCAATACGGCTTTGTGCATACCGGGGCATATTATGACAATCCTATCGGGGATGTGGCGTACATGGAGAAAAAACTGGATTGAATGCCTTCTATTATAGTAAAATACCGTCCGACATCTTCTGCTCTTTATCTCTTACCATAACGATCTCAATCAGGCCTTCGTCAGCCCGCTGTGCTTTATCACATAGATTACTTTTCATTATTAATTCACTATTCCTTCAGACTTAGCTTCTTTACCTTTTCTCTACCCCCGGGGTTAACAAAGGGATACGGAAACATATACCAGGTGTATAGGAAAACTAATGAAATCAACAGCCCGTTGACTCTTGTTGACACCCGAAGGCCTTTCTTGCCCCTTTTAGCATCAAAACAGGCACACACCGGTAATAAGCGGCAACCTTGCCCCTGCGTTGATTGAAACGGTATTTCGCCACCATAGCTTTGTTCTGTCAACGGCAGTTATTTATACCGGTTAACAATAATTGCTATTGGCGGGAACGAAACAATATTTTTTAACTTTTAAAAATTGATCAGTATGGGTAGAATCAAGAAAGGGATACTCGGCGGCTTCAAAGGCACCGTGGGTACCGTGACCGGAGGCTCCTGGAAAGGCATCAGCTACATGCGAAGCCTGCCCGAGAGCAGCCAGTCGGACCCCTCGCCGGCACAGTTGGCCCAGCGCGCAAAATTCGGTATGGTCGTTAAATTCCTCAAAGCCTTCAAGGGCCTGCTGGAATTCAGCTTTAAGGACGATGCCGTACAGCAAACAGGGTTCAACGTAGCCGTATCGCTCACCTTAAGGAGCGCCGTTGCAGGAGTATATCCCGCTTTCCAAATCAGCTATCCGCAGGTGCTCGTAAGCCGCGGTGGATTGCCCAATGCAGGCGCGCCATCGGCCGCCGCAGGTACTGCCGGCCAGCTTGTCTGGCACTGGACAGACAACAGCGGCCTCGGCAATGCAAAGGCAAACGACAAGGCAGTGCTGGTAACCTATTGTGAAGCGCTCAACATCAGCGCATTTACCATAGCGCCCGACCTGCGCAGCGCAGGTACCGCCACGCTCAATGTCGTAGGCTTCGGCGGCCACCCGGTGCAAACATGGATTGCCTTCGTAAGCGACGACGAAAGCGAGGTAGCTACGAGTATCTACACGGGTGTGGTGAACGTGGTATAACCCGGTCGCATATCCGTAGCCGGTCCGGCAAAGGCAAGACCGCTTGAAAAAGAGCGGTCTTGCTATTTTATCCATGAGGCATGTTAATTTATCCACCGGTTACCCAGAAATGTAAAGGTCAAATAGCATCAAAATGCATCAAAAACCCTCAAATTCTATCAGACTCAGGTTATTCACTCAGTAAAAAACCACAAAATTTACCGGCTCGGGTACCGGCCCGGTAGGCGGCGATTTATAAAATTTATAGATTTGTAAACATACTACATCGTTATGACAATTAAACGCTGCTAAACAAACATCCGCACTCTTTTAGCTTCCTGCATTTGGAAGCGCCGATACCCAATACTATTTATTCTTGCGAACGCCTATTGCACGACAATACGCGAACAGGATACTATTATTTATTAACCATAAAACCTGATTTTATGACAAGCAATCATTTGCCCCTGCACAGGAGGCCTATCAATGAACGGACGCTCCTGGCCAACGCCGCCCGCAAGCGGCAGAAAATGTTCACCGCGTGGCCGCCCAACCGCAGGCCGCGATTTTATACCTGATAAACAACGCATTCACATGGAGCTGCAATTGCTCAGAACTTATTTTGCCGGCGGTACCAACGGCGAGCTATGCTGTGACGGAAGACGTCTCTGCTATACCATAGAACTGCCCTGGAAGGACAACACAGCGCGCGTGTCGTGTATTCCTTCCGCACGTTACCGGCTGGCGAAAAGATACAACCCGAAGTTTGGCAGGCACCTGCAGGTGCTGGATGTGCCGGACCGGCAATGCATACTCATCCATCCCGCCAATAATGCCCTGTCAGAGCTGGAAGGTTGTATCGCCCCGGTGACCATACTCACTGGTGAAGGCAAAGGCGGGCAAAGCCGCATCGCATTCCTGCGGCTTACCAACCTGGTATATGCCGCCTTTGCGAGGAACGAAACCATATTTATTGACATCAAAAACAAATTACCATGAGCATATTTGAAAGATTGACCGCAGCCACGCCGGCTTTTTTTAAGAAGCTGCGCACGGTATCGCTGATACTGGCGGCAACCAGCGGCGTGATACTGGCATCCCCGGTAGCGCTGCCCGCCATCATAGTGCAGGTGGCAGGCTACCTCGCCGTGGCAGGCACGGTAGCAGGGGCTGTAAGCCAGGCTGCCGTAAGCAATGAATAACCAGCAAAGGGGCCCTGGAAGCTGCAGGGCCCCTATTTTAAAAACGCATAAATCTTATTTATTGAAAAGTCAGTCGCTACCCCTGTTTATCAGGATAAAGGATGTTCAGCGGATTACCGGCTGGAGCGAGCGGACTGCGCGAAAAAAAATGACGGCCATTCGCAAGCAGTTCAACAAACCGCCCCGCACCCCGGTACTGGTGCGGGAGTTCTGCCAGGCGATGAAGTTCACCCTGGAAGATCTTGTTCCCTTTTTTTAAGAACGTCACAAGAAATAAATCAACTTTTTTAACTACAAAAATTCATTATGGCGAAAATAATTAAACAATCATTACCCGGCTTGCTGTTTGGCATTTCAGGGACTATGGGCGGCATGGTCTATACCAGTTGGAAAGGCAAACCGGGCGTACGCTCCAAACCCAAAAAGAGCAGTACACCGCCGACCCGGGCACAGGAGGCGCAACGACTGCGGTTTGCACTGGTAAACAAATGCCTGCTACCCGCCCGGTCATTAATCAACCTGGGCTTTAGGTCTGCCGCCCGGCATATGACAGAGCTTAACATGGCCGCATCCCTGGCGCTGAAGAACGCCATCACCGGTGCGTTTCCGGATTATCAAATCGACTATTCCAGGCTACTGCTTTCACAAGGGGCACTGTGCAGAGGAGAAGCCGCTGAAGTGGAAGCCCTGGGAAATGAATTGATACGATTTACCTGGGCGGACTACAGTTTTGGTGATTGGCAAAGAAGTGCGGATAAAGCGGTGCTGATAGCGCTTTGCCCGGAAGCTGCCGTTTGCGTTCATGCGATTGGTGAAGCAACTCGTAGCCATTGCATGGGCCTGCTGCATGCGAAAGGCCTGGGCGGCAAGAAAGTCCATACCTACCTCAGTTTCTTTTCTGCAGATGGAAAAAAGGTTTCCAGTAGCGTCTATTCGGGTGAAGTGTTGATTCTATAAGCCCTGTTGCTTTTTAAATGGCCGTCAACTGACGGCCATTTAAAGCTAATTTATTTACTTAGCGATATGGTCATACAGGCCGTTTAGTCTACCGAACTGCTCAATATCAGCTATGATGAACTGCATGACCTGCTAGCACAGTTCCCGGCGTTCGGGGTTATTTTCCGCAAAATATCCATCCATTGCCACCCGCTTACCGAGGAACACAACCAGCTATTGCTCAGGGGTAATGCTATCGACCGGCTTATCTACATGGAGAAAAACCACGCCGACATATTGCGGCGCGTGCCTCACAACGTGCTGGCTTCGTACCTGGGCTGTACGCCGGTGAACCTGAGTAGAGTTAAGGGGTTGAGGTGACGGGGTTTGTAGTGGTGGGAGGTGATGGTAGTGGCTGTGATGTTTTTGCTGATTTTATCGGCCGTGTAGTATAGATGCTATGACATGCTCCTATTTCTTGTAGCTTGCAGCTACCTTTCTATGATCTGGCGAAAAAGACAGGCATAGCCTGCAAGGAATAAAGAGCGACGGCGCAGCCAAACGCTCAGTAACTTTGATTAATAGTAGTAAGATTAAACTACGGCGAGTAGAGGGCGGCAATTCCTTAAAAACTTATTCCAATTATGAATCTGACAAAAGCATAGTTTATATGAAACTGGTTGATTTAATCGAATTTTTAAAGGATCAAGATATTTTAGAACAATTATTTGAAAAAGAGAATCTTAACACCGATTCAGGAGCGATAAACATTTGTATGAAAAGAGCTTTGGATATCGAGTCTGATATTGGCCTTATTGAAATGGAAAAAACCGGCGGCAATTTATCTTTTGAAATTAACGACATTCCTTATGTTGAGTTATTTCCTGCCTACCATGCAATGGAAATCGTCGAGTCCTATTTTGGCGGGAACATAGGGAGTCGCTATAACAACTTAGAAATTGCAAAGAGGTTGTTGGAATATAGAATAAAAGATGCCTAGCGCGGTAAATTATCGAATCTGACAAAGTAGAGTTAAGGAAAATGATCTATTGTTCGTATTTATAATTTGACTTGTATTTCGGTCTGGGCACAAGACTGGCCGCTCACAACGCCATCACGGCAGCCTTGCGCAAGCATGAGGATTAAACTATGGTGAGTGGAAGGAATTCACAATCTTCCTTTAAACCGTTTATTATCAGGAAACGTACCGTTATAATTAAATATATCAATCAATTCAACTTCAAGGGCATGTGCAATTTTCACAATGTTGAAAAATTCAATATTACCATCCCCATTTATATATCGGCTTATGTCTGCTGCATCAATTTTGGCAAGAATAGCTAGTTCATCCTGCTTTAGGTTTCTATGTTTAGTCAAGCCTTCGATTCTTAATCCCATTCTTTTTTTTTCATCCTCAAACCTTTCCTCAGCTACTTTATATTTTTTTCTTATGTGAATAATCTTTCCACCTTTTTCGTCAAACAGGGTTGACAATGTGACTTTAAAAGCATCTGCCAGCCTGATAATAGTTGCGAGTTTCAGGTTTGTACTCCCCTTTTCAATTCGACTAATGTTAGAAACTCTCATATTGGCTAAGGCTCCTAGATTAGGTTGTGTCAATTTCTTTCTGGTTCTCACTTCTTTGACCCTTTCACCAAAAGATGTTAATTCATGGGCGAATCTCGCATCTAAATTCATCTTTCTTTTTTGGAAAAGTGAGCTAACTATGAAAAAAATAAATTGGGATATGAGGAAAGTTCAAAAATGTTAGTATATTTACTTTAAACAACTTCATTCACAAAAAATGTTCATTATGTAACCAGAGTATATTTAATTTGCGATTCTTCTTAAATTAATTTGAAGCTATCGCTTTGATTCTCGTCTTGGAAACCTCGGAAATTTTCATTGGAAACGAGATGATAAGTGAAGGGCTCACAGCATTGGTGTGGGCTCTCTCTTATTCGTTTCCAAGGCTCTCCGAGGGCCCCCAGGACGGTAAGTTGAGACCCGCGCCTTTTTTATTGTTCTTGCGCTAACAATCATTTCCGCGCTTCCTCTCAACTTTCACTCTATAAGTTTCAGTCATTAAACATAAGCCAATTCCTGGCTTGCAGCATATCTATGCACTAACCCGCTTAATCCCTACCCTCGCCGGCGGCCCTGAACCGCCGCCGGCCCTTTTATTCCATCCCCGTGAAAACCCTTTTACCTCACCACTAAAAACCATACTTTATGTATTATCCCGATTTTCTCCCCCACCACCGCCTGCCGGTACTGCTCCTGGAAGAAGAATACGACGACCCCAAACGGGTCATCGTACAGTTTTTTGATGCCAATCATCTGCAAGATGCCCTGTCGCAACTAAAGGGCTGCCTCAAAGCGGCCTTTAGCAAACGCCGCCTGCGTCGCAGAACCCTGCTCAGCATGATGGCGTTCAGGGAAGATATGCTGCGCCTGCTGGAAGCGGCTACGCTATTAAAAGATGAAGGCAAGTCCACGATACCCGAGGATGCTGCCGATCCGCTCGCTACCAGTTGGTATTGCGCTTCCATCGGCCGTGATTATACCGAATGGGATTACCTGCCGCGTCACCTCTCGCGCAAGCAATACTTCAATCCATACCGGGTGTTTAAACAA